>JABMPE010000033.1 GCA_013203845.1 Rhodopirellula sp.
CGTAATAGTCTTCCGTCGAGATCGGGTCGAACTTGTGATCGTGACAGCGGGCACAGCCAAACGTCATTCCCAGAAACGTCAGACCGGTGACATCCAGCTGCTCATCCACGATGTCAATCAGCAGCTTGTCCGTGTCAGCTTCGGCGAGCATCTTCGGACCGAGCATCAGGAACCCGGTTGCCGTCAACAACTCGCGACGACGATCCTCGCTGCCACCATCCGGCAGCAGATCGCCCGCCAGTTGCTCGCGAATAAAGTCGTCATACGCTTTGTCCCGATTCAACGACTCGATGACATAGTCTCGATATTTCCAGGCGTTCGCCTGCGCATAATTGATGTCGCCGCCGTTGGAGTCGCCGTATCGGGCCAACCAATGCCGCCCCCAGCGTTCTCCATAGTGTGGAGAACTCAACAGACGATCGACCAGATACTGGTACGCGTCCGAACGATCGTCGCTGACGAAAGCGTCAATTTCACTCAACGTCGGCGGAAGTCCCGTCAGACCAAACGTGGCTCGACGCAGCACCGCATATTTATCGGCAGCGGCGTTGAGACTCATTCCCTGCTGGCGAAGCTTGTCGAGTACAAATCGGTCAATCTCGTTGAGCCCCCACGAGTCGCCATCTGCCTTTGGGACGTCGACAACTTCGACGGGCTGCAGCGACCACAAACTCTGCGAGTGCGAAACCGTCTGGCCGTTGGCGTTCGGTGATTCTGGCCCGGCGACACGCGGATCAACGGCGCCGTCGGCAATCCACTGCCGCAGAATGGCAATTTCCCGCGAGGAGAGTTTGCCGGCAGGCGGCATCTGCAGCTCAGAGTCCAGATACTCAACCGCAGTTTGAAGCAGACTCCTGCCCGGCTGACCAGGAACAATCGCCGGGCCAGAATCACCGCCCAGTTCCCACCCCGCACGACTATCCAGAACCAGCCCACCTTCTGCCTCATCGGCATCGTGACTGTGGCATTCGTAGCAGTGTTTCTTCAGGAGCGGGAGTACCGATTCAGAAAAACGCCGTGACGCCTTTTCAACATCGACCGCAACCTCGTCAGCCAGCAATGAAGCGCATCCGGTGTGCAGTACCAAACCGACCAGACACGCGGACAGACACGAATTGAATGATCTCACCGCTGCTGTTTTCTGCGATGAAATCATCCACTCAAACTTTCGACAAACGGAATCAGCGGGCACCAGACACTCATCACAAAAACCGCAATCACCATGAACATCGATCTCTGCTCGGCCACTGCCTGACGTTTAGAAAGTTACTTTACCAAGGTAAGCGAAGTCACTCGTCCGTTTGTCTTCAGATCCTGAGAGAACTCGATCACCGCTTCGACTTTTGCCGTCGGATGCCCCGCCACGATAACCGTTGGCGGCGTCATGTAGCCTGATCCCGGATTCGTGATCTTCAACGCGACGACCTGACCGTTGCTGATCGTCGCCGTCGCGGTGGCCGGAGTGTGTCGCCACAACTCGCCCGATTGTGGCTGATAACGGTAGTAGTTCGACACTTCGTCGAGCCGTTCGTTCGTGACCCCGTGCTTACTTAAAGCGTCCAACAGAACTTTCTTGTTGGCTTGAGCTTCCGCCTCTGAAGGCCCGCGACCCTGCGCCGGTTTCACGTTACTGAATGCCTGACGAAAAACTTCCGTCTTCACTCCCAGAGCGGCAGCAATCAACGCCACCGGTCGGCCATGATCCTGAGGATCCGTTTCGTAACCGCCGGTAAAAACGACCGTGCCAACTGGTTCATGGCCGACAGACTGGATTCCTTCCCCACGAGGGCCGGCCTCTGCCCGTGAAGAATGCCCCTCAGCTTGCCGAGCATCGCGGGGCGGCGGCGGCCCCGTGCCCTGCCCACAACCGACGATGATGATCGGAGCGATCGATACCAGAATCATGCAGATAACATTCATCAGTGTTTCCTGTGGGATTGAATCTCGTTCGTTTTCACTCTGAATCACGCGTCGAATTCTCACGGACCAAATTAAAGCGGACCCAAGCCGCCCACAATCCTGAGCCGCTCCAAAGATCAGCAGACGCCCCACCGGAAGCCGACGTCGTTATCGCTACTTGCCACGTTGCGGCGGGTGAGCAGTCCAGACGGCGATAGCGGCGAGAAGCGGCAGGGCAAGAAATACAATCAGTGCAGGCTCGTACGAGCCGAAGTAATCATTGGAAACGGCCAGTGGCAGCGGTCCGATGGCGGCAGCCAGAATCATGGCGGACCAGGCAACTCCGCGAACGGCGCCCTGGTGGGCGCGACCGTAATAGTTGATCCAGACCACCGTCGCGGTGCTGCGCATCACGCTGCCGTGCAGACCAAGCAGTAACGCATAAAGCCCCGCCAGCCAGATGAACGGCATGTTGATGGCCAGTAGCGTCGCCGTTGCCAGAAACATCATCGCCGCCGCCAGGATGTATCGGCTGGGAACCCGGTCCGTCAGCCAGCCGGCAGGAAACTGCATCAGCGTGGCGCAGCCCGCCTGTAGTGTCATCAGCAGCAGCGACTCCGTTCTGTCCAGACCGTTGCGTTCGAGAAGTTTGACCTGGTGCATCACCAGACCGGTTCCTACCAGCCCGGAAGTGGCCGGTACGCAGACCAGTTTCCAGAAGGTCGCGTTCCTGAGAACTTCATCCACGGTCCATGAGTCCTCATAAGAAGTAATCTGCGGGCCGCTCGCCGGTACGTCGTCCAACGGTGGAGCGGCTGGCGGCAGGTTCTGGAGGCTCGCTGTCGCGTGACCATCAGCGACCCGGTCAACGGGCATCGCCGTAGAAGCAGCACCAGACGTCGCGGTGTCGGAGCCATCAGGCGATCGTACATTCGGATCGATGCCGTCGGGATGGAGTCCCAAATCTTCGGGGCGGTCGCGCAGGATGACAATGCCCGGCAGAATCAACAGTACCCAGACGGCACAGGCCAGTGCCTGCCAGGCCGTCTGCCAGCTGTAGTTCTCGATGAACCAGTTGTTGATCAGCGGAATCGTCATGACAGAAAGACCGCCGCCCAGGCCGGCCATCGCGGTAGCGATTCCCCGTCGATGCTCGAACCATTCGCCGACAATCCACGCCGACAACAACGACAACGCTCCCTGGCCCAGGCTGCGAACAATGCCGAATCCGAAGTACAGCTCGGTCAGTGAGTCAACGCTCGACATCATCCAGCAGCCGATCCCCAGCCCGGTGGCAATGATCGGCAGCATGACGCGAGCCCCGAATCGATCCACCAGCCGCCCGACATAAGGCAACAGGCCAGCACTGACCACCGTCGCGCAGGCGTAGGCCAGCGAGTATTGCGTTTCCGAAACATTCAGGCCCGTCTGCATGGGATCCTTGAACGCCGCAACGGAATACGACTGACCCGGCGCGGACATGTACTGCGCCGCGGCTGAAATCCCAAGCATCGTCCAGCCGGGAAACCATCGATAGCAGCGACGAGGCGGCCCTTCCTGATGAATTTGGTCGGCGTCTGATCCTGCTTCGTTCGCGCCGGACATCTCGAACAATACCTTCCCTGGTTTTGGCTCTTTAATCGGCGCCGCGCCGATACATATCCGGGGATGGTAACGACTCAAACCAGTCAGCGCAGCCCGACGAGTTCACACAGGCCGATTCACTTCCTGCTTCATCAGAAACTCACAAAACGCTGAGTCTCCGGCTGGATGTCGTTGTGTCCGATGGTTTTCGGATGGCAGCAGGTTGCCGTCAAAAATTTTCCAGTGGAGAATCGGCGTCACCGAAACGGTCTGCTGACAGCCCCATGCGATTCATCAGCGACAGATAGAAGCTGCAGAGTTTTCGGTTGTCATCGCCAGCCTTCAGGTAGTCGAGAACTCGGCCAGTCTTCAAGGTTCCACCAAGTCCGCCAGCGGTGAGCAGCGGGACTTTCGTTGAGTCATGCCGGCTGCCCGACCACATATTATTCACGAAGACCAGGCATGAGTTGTCCAGCACGGTGCCGTCGCCTTCGGGCATGGCGTCGAGTCGGCCAGCGAGATAGGCGAGCTGGCTGCAGTAGTAGCGGGAGACTCGTTCCCAGTCATCGGAGCGTTCGTTGTGCGACGCCGAGTGGTGAGCGTTTCGCACGTCGAGAAACGGGTAGAACAATCCAGAAATGTCACGGCACAACAGCAGTGTGGCAATCCGAGTCTTATCCGTCTGAAAAGCCAGCGCAATGATGTCACACATCAGACGCATGTGCTCGCGAATATCTTCCGGCAAACCATTATCCGGACGCGGCATCGTGATGATCTGCTTGCCCGCCGACTTCGCTCGCTCAAATGATTTGTTCTGGTCGGCACGAAGTCTGTCGATGCGTTTTTCGACTTCGCGGACGCTGGTCAGATACTCGTCCAGCTTCGACCGGTCGCCGGCGCTGGCCTGACGACTGAGGCTCGCCGCGTGCTCCTTCACTCGATCCAGGACACTTTTGTTTCGTCGAGTACCTCGGTTATCAAACAGGCTGTCAAAAGCCAGCGACGGATAAACTTCCATAGGTACCGGCGACGTCGCATTCTGCCAGGAGATATGCGAACTGTACGCCATTGAAAAGTTTGTCTCGTGGTATCCCGTAATCGGCTGCTCGCAGCCCAGGACCATGCTGGGCTGAGCGGTCTCCTGCCCCAGATGATTGGCCAGAACCTGGTCGACACTGATTCCGCCGCGCAGCTCTGCTCCCTTCTGAAGAGACGCGCCCGACAGAATGTTGCCGGTCTGTCCAGGATGAATCCCAACACCGGTCGCGTTCTTATTGAACAGCCCGGAGATCACATTCACTTTTTCTTTCAGCGGTTCCAGCGGCGTGAGGCATTTGCTGAGTTCCATTTCAGAACCCGCTCCCTTCGCCCACCAGTGATCCGGGTGAATCCCGCACGCCATGAACAAGACGCCGAAACGTTTCGGAAACGGACTTGTGGATGAATCATCCGACGGCGAAAAACCCCACACCGGAATGGACTCCAGCCAGGGCAATGCCATTGCCACGCCCGCTCCGCGCAGCAGGGTTCGACGGGAAAGTGGACGCCGATCCGCGTTATTTCGACTGCTCATACTTCATTCTCTAACGAGGTGGTTCGAGCCGCGTTTATTCAGAAACTGCGGACTGGTCACAATGTTTTCGACGAGGCTGCCGAAACGATAATCATCTGCTTTGAGTTTTGCGTGCAAATCCTGAATCAGTAATTCGTCCGACAGGATAAGGCTTCGCCCGAGCGCGTAAGATACCAGTTTCCGTATCAGGTTATCGACAAATTCTTCCTGGCGATGCGTCCGCAGGTACTTTCTCAGATCGGAAACGCCGGCACCTTCAGTGCCGCCAGGAAACGCAGCGGTCGTGTCGACGGGCCGTCCGCCCAGGTCCTTTTCCCGCCGTTCTCCGACAGGCCCAAAACCTTCAAAGGCCAGCCCGATCGAATCAAAGCGTTCGTGACATCCAGCGCAGCTGGCATGCTCGCGGTGTCGTGCGAGAGTTTCTCGCAGCGTCAGTTCGCCGAGTTTTGACTCATCGTCAGGCAGATCGGGAACGTTGGGCGGCGGAGGCGGAATTCGCTCGCCCAGCAATCGACGAACGACCCAGTAACCTCGTTTGACTGGACTGGTACGCAGGCCGGGTGCGTTCTTTGTCAGGAACACTGACATCGGTAACAGCCCGCCTCGCCCGAAATCTGACGCCCGATCGACTCGCATCCATTCTTGATTACCGGTGGGCGGGTTCGACATGCCATAGTGTTTGGCCAGGTCCGCGTTCACAAACGTATGATCGGCATCGAGAAACTCGAACACCGAACGATCCTGTTGAACCAGATCAACAAAGAACTGAATCGGTTCTTCAAACATTGCCTGACGAAGCTCGTCGGTAAATTCCGGAAAACGATTTCGATCGACCGCGTTGTGCTCTTCGAATCGGCGAATATCGAGCCAGTTGCCGGCGAACTCTGTCGCCAAACCACGCACACGGTCATCGCTCAACAGGCGTTTTGTCTGCGACAGAAGAATCTCTCGATTCGAAAGTTCGCCCGCGTTCGCAACGTCCAGCAGTTCGGTGTCCGGCATCGACGACCAGAGAAAGTAGCTCAGCCGGCTGGCCAGTTCGTCATTGGTCAGCGGACGCTGACCTTCGCCGCCGCCGATCAGATCAACTCGGTAACAGAAGTGCGGCGACATCAGAATTGAGACGATCGTGTCCTGAATCGCTTCCTCGTGACTCAGACCGTCCTCGTCACGCAGTAACCGATAAAAACTAACCAGGTCGTCACTTTCGGTCGGCGACAACTGCCGTCGATACGCGCGCGACGCAAATTCCTGTACGGCGGCCAGATGACTGGGCTCCGCTTTCAGTCGAGCATCCTCAACCCACCGAATCTGCTCGTTGATTTCTCGAAAGAAATGTTCGATCGCCCCCAGCGGCACTTCGGTTCCGCCATTGGTCCTCGCTTTTTCCAGATACAGCCTCGCCAGCCTGGCAATCATTTCTTCAGAAGCCGCGGCTTTGTTTTCAGCTCTCGCGAAATCAAACTGAGGATCCCGCATGTACTTTGAATCGGTGCGTTCAAACCAGAGAAACCCCACGTACTGTCGCGCCGGTGCCGACGCGACAAAGTCCAGTTCCTGCCACAACGAGTCGATCTCTTTCTGCCCGGCTTCGTCGAGAATCATGTCGTAGAGCGGTCGATCGTCGCGAAAGTAGCCCATCATGCTGTGGAAGCCAGCGCTGAGCAGGCGGCCGCGTTCGCCATCCTTTTTCTGCGAGTCTTTGACGTAATCACGACCTCGTTCGGAAATGTAGAACGCGTCGGGAAACACGGAGCAGAATCGCTCGAATGCTGCTTCGCATCTGACTCGCAATACTGGGTCAGCCGGAACTTCCAGGTCAGTGTCAACTGGCGGCGTTTCCGTCGCTGGTTCTTCTTTTGCTGACTGTTTACCAGACAGGTCACCCGCTTCTCGTAGGACCGAATGGTTCAAGCTGCGGCGATGAGACGCGTACTGTCGATTTTTCCACAGACCAAATGGCTGCGATCCCAGGTGATTTCCCTCGATGTAGAGATTATCAAACGAGTGTCGGAGCTTGCCTCGAACGCGCATTACGAAGTCGCTCATTTTCTGACAACCGGCCTTCGCCGCTTCCTGCTGGTTCTGATCAGTCGGTAGAGCGTCCCACATCTCGCGCAGAGCGAAGACAGGACCAACAGGATCCTCAGGTTCGATGAGAATCGTCCACACCGTTGCCAGGTACTTCGGACTGACTCTGCGTTTTTCAGCAACGTCGATCAATGCTGAATTGACTCGCTGGGTTTCGACTTTGTCCTTCGTCAGATGACGAAGCTCCCATGCGGCCAGAAAGTAGTCCGCCAGATCTGTCGGCTGCCGTTTGTAAAACTCAACGATGCGTTTGACGCAATATTTGTCCCGGTCGGTGTCTGTCATGACGGGGTGAGGTGCGAAAGCAATTCCCTCGGGCTTCAACACCAGATGCTCAACAACGTCGCGAGCGGCATCGAGGTACTTCTTCAGCAGCGCGGGCGACATTGTCAGCGACTCGCCCGAATTGTCGAATCCCGCTTCGTTGGCCGGATCCACGGGAAACGTCTTCGTCGGTCGAATGTCGACGCCGGTCAGGTCGCGAATCGTGTAGTCGTACTCGGCATTGCTGAGCCTCCGAGCCAGCACCGCTCCCGGATCGCCGGCGTGCCTGGTGGCTTCGAAGTCCCGCGCCGCGTTGATCCACTTGATCACTGATTCCCGCTGCTGAATCGTTGGCTGCGCATCGGACTCTTTCGGCGGCATCTCGTTCGCCTGCAGTCGATCCAGAACGATCGCCCACGTCTGATGAGCCTTCGCCACGGCGTCTGCCGAGGAATAGCCGCTCAGATCAAGCTTCGCCGCCGGGTCGTCGCCAGCATGACAATCGAGGCAGTACGTCTTGAGAAACGGCAGGACCGACGACTGAAACTGCACATTCAGCGCAGCAGCATCTGGCTCGGCATTCACCGACGATGCTGACAGAAGAGCCAAAGCAGCAAACGCCGATCTCGCTGTGAATCGCATGATCAACTCGAATAAACCTCTGAAAGTCGCCGCTCACCCGGAAGCAGCGGCGAAATGAAACGGACTGCGCCGGGACGAGAGGGTTTGCCCTCTTCACCAACAATTCGTTGTTCGGACTCAATCAGTCATGATGGTCGAGTCTGGCGAACCATTGGAGGGAGAGGGGAATGTTCAATCTAACGTTCGCGGCTTCAATCCTCAAAACGAACCTTGTCAGCGCCAGCGAGGCGAACCAGATCGGGCAGGTCGTAGACTTCAAGGACGCCGTGAACGGTGCTGTCGAGCTGGCCGACAGGAGACTTCAGCCGGACAACCGATGCCCAGCTGCGAGGCGTCTTTCGCAACGTGACCGATGCAAACCGCTCCGGATTTAACGCCGCGGCATGCAGTGCCACAATACCAGCGTGACCAACTCCCACCAGGTGGACTTTCCGGGGGGCATCTTTTTTCTTCTGGTAAAAGGCCACAAAATCCGCAGCGGCGAGTGCATCTTCGACTCGCAATCCCACCAGCGATTTGCCCAGCAGATAGCTGAGGTAGTAAGTCTTCCAATCAGTCAATGTCGCGTCTCGCTGACCTGATCCCGTTTCGCCCTGACCGCGAAGATCGACGGTCACGACGGCGTATCCTTCGGAAATCAAATTTTCGATGGGACCATTTGGCTCGGAATCTCCATGCTTTCCGTCTTCATGAAGATAGACGTACGCGTCATCCACCGGCGATGGCGGGTGAAACGTCAGCCCTGGCAGCGGGATTCCCGAATCCGTCCGCAGGATCAGCTTGTCGATGTGATAATTCTCCCGCTTGATGCGGCTGACATCTTCGAACTTCGGCGGCTTTAGTTCTGAATTCGGTCGGACACCGATACGTTCGCGAATCAACGCCTGCATTTTTACACGGTCGTTCTTCTGCCAGAGTTGAGTTCGAGATTTCGCCAGAACAGATTCGTGCGCCGCGTTCAGATCAAACACGGAAAGCTCGTCCGTAAACTCAGTCAGGACCTGGCCGGAAGACGTACAGAGCAGATCGCTCGCGGGGAGGGTACTCAACTCGGTGACGGCGACCGGCTCGTCGCGACCGAGCAGCCACCGTTGAAACCAGTGTCCGATCGTGGCCAGGTTCTGCGGCTTAACTCCGTGAGTGCCTTCCATCTCGACCAGATCAACCCGTTCCGGAAAACCCAGCTTCCCGTAAATCCGTTTGGCTTGGCGGTAGTTGTTCCACGCCCCGCCAATATCGAAAAAGTCGTCGGTCGTCGAGCTGATCAACGTTGGTCGAGGAGCACGCATCAGAACGTAATCCGGATGGTCCAGACCGAAGGCGACCTGCCCGAAAATATTCTGCTCTGCGTCCTGAGGTCCGATTGTTTCAATCAGCCGCCGAAACGTTGTCAGATAACACGCCGGCGCGGCACAGGCGACTCGATCATCGAGGGCCATCACGTAACTGGTCAGCGTGCCGCCTCCGGAACAGCCAGTGAAGCCGATCTTTGTCGCGTCGATTTCCGATCGACTTGCAAGAAAATCAATCGCGCGCATCGCATCCCAGACTCGATAGCGTGCGGTGTTTCGTCCGACCAGCGTTGAACCAACTCCGATCAGAAAATGCTCGGTCGTCGTCCCGTGGTGCTGCGGCTCGCCTTCGGCTGTCAGAATCTGAGACCGCTCACCCTGACCAATCGGGTCAAAACACAACGCGGCCATACCGTGCCTGGCCATCATGATTCCGAACCGCTGGTTGTAATCAGCCGTCTTGCCGGTGCGACTGTGACCACTGGAAACGGCGACGGCTGGAACAGGGCGATTGGCTTTCGGCAGATAGAGATTCGCCGTGATGCGATGATGCGGCTGACTGTCGAAAATCACCTTCTCGATCAGGTAACCATCCGTCTGAATGGTGCCCACCGATTTCGCATTGAGAGGCGTTCTTTCGGGAAAACCTCCCAGCTGCTTCGTCATGAACCGACGCAGTCGCTGCTGGTACGCTTGAATCTGCTCCGGAGTCTTCAGCTGCTCGTAGACTTCCGATCGTCGGCCGAGAGCATCGTATGCTTCAACCTGAAGATGGGCGTACAACTTCGAGGCCGCCCGTTCAGCCTCGGTGAGACAATTCAGATCTTCCGCGTGCAAACCCCTGACGGTAACGCACGCAACAATCATGATGGTGATCAGACTTCGCTGAATCATCTGCTGGCCTCGATGTATGAAGAAGGTATCTGAAACTCAAAACCTGGCCGCAACGACGTCCAATTTCAAGCAGGACGAAACCTCTGTCCCAGCAAGCGGTCCGGGGATACACAAAGGAAACGTTCATCGCTATGACGGCTACCCCTTGAGCTGTTTTGGAAAATTCAATTCAAAACTCAATTCAAAACCAAAGTCGTGACTCAAGCCCCTGAAACTGGATATTCAGCGGGCGAGGTTCTGGCGTACCAACCACTCGGACGCGCGGGCGGGCCAGGTGCCGATGTCGGAGCCAGCAACGGGACGCATGCCGTAACCGTGGCCGCCGTTACCGTAGATGTGCAGTTCGGCCTGCACGTTGTGCTGTTTCAGCCCGGCGTAAATCAGCACGCTGCCCATGGACGACGAACGATCGTCATGCGTGTGAACAATGAAGGCTGGCGGCGACTTGGCGTTCAACTGAATCTGCGGAAGCAGTTGCTGAGTTTTCGCGTCGTACACATTCCACGGATAAATCAGCAGCGAGAAATCCGGACGGCAGGATTCTTTGTCGACATCGTCCAGCGCGTCGTAAGCAGCAACACCACCGGCGGTGTGCAGGATCGACGCCACCTGGCCGCCTGCTGAGAATCCAAGGACTCCCACCTGATCTTTGTTGATGTGCCACTGGTCGGAATTCGCTCGCAACAACCGGATCGCTCGCTGGCCATCCTGCAAAGGTCGCCGCCAGGCAGGCTCGTCCTTCGGTGTGACTTCGTTGGTTCGGTAACGCACGACGAAAACTGAAATCCCATGCGCGTTCAGCCAGGGAGCCGCTTCACAGCCTTCTTTGTCCGGAACGACTTTCATGAAGCCGCCGCCCGGCAGAACGACAACGGCAGTTCCGTTGGGCTTTTTCGCCAGAAATACATCGATCGTTGGCTTTCGAACGTTGATCAGACGAATGATCGGTGGCTCTTCTCCCGCCCGCGGCGGTTGAGCGACTCCGACATCGTGCGACGTTTCTCCCGGAGCGAATCCAGTCCAGACCGGGATCGATGTACCGGCTGTTTCATCGGCTGCCTGTACGATTGAAATCAACGAGCCAACCACCAGCAATCCTGACAGTACAGCATGGTGGCTTCGACGATGTCCGACTGCTCTCATGATGACTTTTCCCTGAATGGTAATGATCAAGAAGGAATCTTCTGCATACTTTTAACGCGTCTGATGATTGCGTCCAGAACTTCGTGGTCAGCGGGCAATGCCGAATCCAGCACCCTGCGCAGCGGGATCGGCGTTTCATCCATGCGGTAAGCCGTACCGGGTCGATGGATGCCGTAAACGGCAGTCGTGAAATGCACGGTTCCCGAAACGAAACTGCCGATTCCCGCATGATCAAGAATCACGGATGGTATCTCGCGAAGCCAGGCTCGGGCAGCTTCCGACAGCTTTTCGACGCCTTCGGTGCCAACCAGAATGGCGGCATCGACCTCGTGACGTTCCAGCATGTTGTTCGCGGTGAATTCGCCAGGATTGTAACGCGGGTAGGTTCGATTCAGGCTGACGCTGAAGGGGTAGCCCGTCTGCCAGCACAGCACGCTGTCCGCTCCCGCCACGTCGCCAGGAATTCGCATGCGACGTACGACGAAACGTGTGTGTTGATTCAAATCGGTTACCAGTCGCAGTAACGCTTCGACATTCAGATGCGGAATACCATGACGAGTCAGCCCCAGACCGAAAAACGTGGCTCCATAGCGACTCCGTTTCATCCGGTTGGCCAGATCGACCAGTGTCTGACGAGAGACGCCGCTCACAAACGCAGCGTCCAGCGGCAGTCCTCGCACGAGACTTCGCAATGCCCACAACACGTCGAAGTCACCGCCGGGGTCCACCTGAATGAACGTGTCAGCGAGTTCCGAACTTTCCGATGGTTTCACATCGACCACCACCACATGACGCCCTGCTCTGCCCTTTGGAACGTGCTGCCCTGGTGCATCGACAAAACGTTCCATGTGCCGCGGGTGACTCTTTGCCGGATTGCTTCCCCAGTAAATCACCAGGTCCGACCGATTTTTGATTTCACCGAGCGAGCAGGTGCTTTCACCGACTTTCTGCAAAGCGACGATCGACGGCGCATGACACGTGGAAGCCGTCGTGTCGATGCAGGCTCCGATGGTGTCTGCCAGGTGGACCGCCGAGCGTTGACCAGGGGTGCTGCTGCCGGAGAGGCCGTAAATCAACGGCGCTGTCGATTTCATCAAAAGGCCAGCCGCGTGCTCAACCGCCTGATCGAACGGAACCGGCTGCTCTCCAATCCGGCAAGAGGGCTCGTCAGACGACGACTGCCCGAGCAGCCAGGGTTCTGCCAGGGAACAACCCGGCGACACGCTCACCACACGCCCGTCGGCAATGGTCAGTTTCAGGTCGTCACACACGCAGCCGCACATTGTGCAGGCGACGTTTTCAATGATCGTTGTCTTTGCGGGATTCATTGATACGAATCCTTCGTGAAACCACACCATACCTCTATCTGTTCACCAGACGATCTCATTTCAGTGAAACCCGCTTCAGCCGAGGATGTCATGCACGACTCTCGCTTCCTCAACGCCGGTCAGGCGAAAGTCCAGCCCCTGAAACCGGTAGCTGAACTGTTCGTGCTGAATTCCCATGAGGTGCATGACGGTGGCATGAAGATCACGAACGTGGACAGGGTTCTCGGCGACGTTGTAGCTGAATTCGTCGGTCGCCCCGTAAGTCATGCCGGATTTCACACCGCCGCCGGCCATCCAGATGGTGTAGCACCGCGGGTGATGATCACGTCCGCCTTCAGGACTGTCCCATTTGCCCTGCCCGGCGACACCGCGACCGAACTCACCACCCCAGATGACCAGTGTGTCTTCCAGCAGACCTCGTTGTTTCAGGTCCGTCACCAGAGCGGCGCTGGCCTGATCGGTGTCGCGACAGCGTGCGGTACACCAGCTTTTCAACCGACTGTGATGATCCCAGTCTGGATGGAACAGCTGAACGAACCGGACGCCACGCTCGGCGAGTCTTCTTGCAAGAATACAGTTGGCAGCGTAACTGCCAGGGCGACGCGAGTCCGGACCGTACAGTTCGAACGTCGATTCGGGTTCGTCGCTGACGTCGGTCAGTTCCGGAACGCTGGCCTGCATCCGGTAAGCCATTTCGTACTGCCTGATCCGGGTTTCAATTTCCGGATCACCCGTCTGACCGTGACGCAGCTGGTTTAACTCGCCGAGTCCGTCGAGCATGTTGCGCCGTAGATGTCGAGGCAATCCGTCTGGGTCTCGCAGGTAAAGAACCGGGTCCTTCGCGCTGCGAAGTTTGACGCCCTGATAGACCGACGGCAGAAATCCGCTGCCCCAGTAGTGATCGTAAAGCGGCTGATCGCTGCCGCGTTTCATCTTTGAAAGCAGCACGAGAAAATCCGGCAGATCGCGGTTACTGCTGCCGAGTCCGTAACTGAACCAGCTGCCAATACTTGGCCGCCCGGTCAGATGGTGTCCGGTCAGGAACCGCGTCATCGCCGGCGCGTGATTGATCTGATCCGTTGTCATCGACTTCACAAAACACAACTCGTCGGCAATCGCTCCAGTATGAGGCAACCAGTTGCTGACCGTTGCTCCGGACTCCCCATGCCGATTGAAGCGTGAATGAGCGGGCATGATCAGCTGAGCTTTGCCCGCCGTCATCCCCGTCAATCGCTGACCGTTGCGAACGCTGTCCGGTAGTTCCTTGCCCGCCATGTTGATCAGACCTGGCTTTTCATCGTACAGCTCGATCTGCGACGGGCCTCCGGATTGCGTGAGGAAGATGATTCGTTTTGCCTTTGGCGCGAAATGCGTTCCGACGAGTTTTCCGTATGGAACCGACTCACCTGCCTGAACACCGCGGCTCGATCCGTTGAGCAGACTCAACGCCATCGCTCCCAGTCCAACTCCCGCACCACGCCCCAGGAAATAGCGGCGTGTTACGTCGAGTTCGCTTTGCTGGTTTGCAGTTTCTGGATTGCTCAATTCACTCATGAGTCATTCCTTCGTCCAGATTGAGCAGCAGATTCGCCAGCAGCATCGTCGCCGCGATATCCGCTGCCGCCTCACGTTTCGGAGCGGCCAGCTGACCGACGGTTGCCAGCTTCACTGCTTCGTCCGGATGTTCGTCGTAATAAATTCTTGCCACTTTGTATTGAGGCACCAGAACGCGACCGGCTTCGTCAGCTGTCGGCTTTCGACTGAGAATCCGGAGAAACAGCAACTCCACACGCTTCGTGATGTCGTCAGACGCCGCCGCGACTGCCTGATCGGCCAGCGTTCGAGCGGCTTCCAGCGAAGTCGTGTCGTTGAGCAAAGTCAGCGCGTGCAGCGGCGTGTTCGTTCGGCGAGGAACCACTTCGCAGGTGCGTCGCATGGCCGAGTCGAACAGAAACGTCGGAGCACTCGTCCGCCGCCAGAACGCATACAACGTTCGACGATACTGAGCCGGGCCAATGCTCGGTTGATAAACGAACCGCCCCATGAACTGGTCTCGCCACACTCCCGGCGGTTGATACGGAAACACGGGCGGACCACCGATCGCATCATTCAACAAACCGCTGGCCTGCAGAGCGGCGTCACGAATCATCCAGCTCGGCAACCGGAACCGCGCACCGCGAGCCAGCAACCGATTCTCAGGATCAAGCTCCAGCAGCTCTGCCGAAACCGAACTGTCCTGACGATAGGTTCTGCTGCTGACGATCGTTCGAACCAGGTGCTTCAGGTCCCAGCCACTTTCCATAAACTCGACAGCCAGCCAGTCGAGCAGCTCCGGATGCGTCGGCGATTCTCCCTGCAATCCAAAATCACCAGGCGTTCGCACCAGGCCCGCACCGAAGAACAACTGCCAGACCTGATTGGTGATAACGCGTGCCGTGAGCGGATTCTCCGGAGAAACGACCCAGCGACCGAGTTCGAGCCGGCTCGGAACTTCAGCGGCTGGTCTTTTCAAAACCGCCGACAGTACGGCTCGTTGCACTTCTTCCCCATGCTGATCCCACACGCCTCGTTCGAGCACGTGCGTCCTGCGTGGTTCTTTCCGCTCACCGAGCACCATCACGTCCTGATCGCCGACCGCCTTCTTCGCCTCAGCCAGCTGGCTCTTTGCCAG
This sequence comes from Rhodopirellula sp., assembly GCA_013203845.1. Taxonomy (GTDB): domain Bacteria; phylum Planctomycetota; class Planctomycetia; order Planctomycetales; family Planctomycetaceae; genus JABMPE01. The sequence continues at coordinate 15,382 of JABMPE010000033.1, forward strand.
TTCGTTCCGCTGCTTCGCTGCCTGCCACGCTGAGTGATCTTCCAGGAACTGCTCCAGAAGTTTCTTTCTCAGCGAGGAATCAACCTTCGAAGCAATGAGTTGTAATTTCGAATCGGTCGGTTGCAGTTTTGCGAGCTGCTCCAGCGGCATCGGCGACAAAGAGCGGACTGCTGCACCACGTTGATCGGTCACGCTGAGTCGGAATCGACCCATCAGCTCGCGAGGAGCGAGCGACCGCTGCATCAGGACGATGTCGAGTTCTTCATCAGCCGCGAGGATCAGTGGTTCTTCGAGGGCAAATACCGCCGTGTGGGGCACGTCGGACGGCTTCGTGCGAGTCGTCCAGCCTTTTCGCGGATCATCGTCCAGTGTGTCCCGCACCGTCTTGTAACTGGAATCTTCGCCAACGCCTTCCACGTCGGCGACAGCCGATGCCAGACCGACTTCACGTATCTGCGAACTGCCGCGTTTTCGCACCAGCAGCTTGACGTTGGTCAGGATGAACTCGCCAGTCCTGCTGAATGAGTACCTGCCAGCGGTGTGCGACGCGTGCGGGAACACTTCGAGTTTCAGCCCGGAGATTCGACTCAGCTTCGTCGATGAATCAATCGATGAAACAGTCACCACAAAATCGTCCTGCGGCAGATCCGACGGCGACGACACGATGATCCCGTCAGCAACTTGCGACAACACATAGCCTTCGGTCGTTGCCAGTCGTGCCGGGACGATGGTGGCCCACGGCTCGAAGCCAGCGGCGACTTTTTCAAGCTGCTCGTCGAGCCACGGTACAAACTCAATTTCGGCGTGCTGCTGCACCAAAGCCAGTGCGGCTGCCGTCTGGTCAGTCAGTACCGCCGCCTCATCGACGGCTCGCTGGGCATACGGCGACTTGTACTTGAGGTACGGCTTCGCGGCATTTCGAGCGGCACCAGTTTCGTCAATGCTGTTGAAGTAGGCTGTCAGGCTGTAATAGTCGCGTTGTGACACAGGATCGAACTTATGGTCATGACACTGCGTACAACCCAGCGTCAACCCCAGGAACAGCGTGCCCGTCGTGTTGACTCGGTCGAGCACGTAATCAACGCGGGATTCTTCCGGATCGCGACCGCCTTCACCGTTATTCATGTGGTTGCGATGAAAGCACGTCGCCAGTTTCTGTTCAGGCGTCGCATTCGGCAGCAGGTCTCCCGCAAACTGCTCGACCGTGAATTCGTCGAACGGCTTGTTCCGGTTGAAACTGTCAACAACCCAATCCCGCCACGGCCAGTTGGTGCGAGTGCTGTCGGACTGAAATCCATCGGTGTCGCTGTAACGAGCTCCGTCCAGCCACCACATCGCCATGCGTTCGCCGAAATGCGGCGACGCCAGCAGCTGGTTGACGAGATCATCCCAGTCATTCTCCGTTGGCGATTGCGGAAAATCTTCGACCAGCTCGGCGGCGGGCGGCAGGCCAGTCAGATCAAACGAGAGTCTCCGAATCAACGTGTGAGCTGACGCTTGCCTGGCAAAGCGAAGTTTCTGCTCGGTGAGCCGCTGCTGCACGAAGTAATCGATGGCGTGCGGTTCGTCGGTCGGAACAAACGCCCGCTTTGGTTTTAAGAAAGCCCAGTGCTCCCCCCACGGAGCCCCCTGACGAATCCATTCTTTGAGTGTCTCGATCGACTTCTGATCCAGCGGTTCCCTGTGCGAGTTGAGTGGCGGCATGACCGTGTCGCGGTCAGTCGATGTCACCCGCTCAATCAGAGCACTTTCGTCTGGTCGGCCGGGAACAATCACCGCATAGCCACCACGATCTTCTGTTGCCGCCTCGCGTTGATCCAGACGTAAGTCCCCCTTGCGAGCGCTCTGATCAAAGCCGTGACACGCGAAACAGTTGTCGGAAATGATGGGCCGGATGTCGCGGTTGAAATCGATTTCGCCCGCAGCCGTGGTGCTGACGCTGGTGGCGAACAAAAACGCGACAAACAGAAGGCAGTGGGACTTCATGACCGAGTGAGTACTTCCTGACTGATGATTTCTTTGATCGCTCGGCCTTCTTCCGTCGGGCCAATCAACCGCTGATCCAGCCCTTCGTAGGCGAAACTGAATCGGTGAGGATCAATTCCAATCTGATGAAGAATCGTGGCCTGAAGATCGCGGACACTCATTGGATTTTCGCCGATGTAATACCCAATGTCGTCCGTGCTGCCGTAAGAGCCCGGTTTGATTCCCCCCCCCGCCATCCACATTGTAAACGCGTGCGGATGATGGTCGCGACCAATGAACCCTTTCTTCAGTTCCTTGTGGACATTGTTCTGCATCATCGGCGTACGCCCGAACTCGCCACCCCAGACAATCAGCGTTTCGTCAAACAGACCGCGTTGTTTCAGATCTTTGACGAGTCCCGCGATCGCCTGGTCAATCTGCTGGCACTTGATCGGCAACGTCTCATCGATCGATTCTCCAGGCGACGACCCGTGATGATCCCAGCCCCAATCGTAAAGCTGCACAAATCGGACACCGTTTTCGACAAGCCTTCGTGCCAGCAGACAGTTGTTGGCGAAGGTCGGATCGTTGCCTTTGTAGAGGACTCGCGGGTCCGCCGCATTTTCCGATTCAGCGACATGTCCCGGCTGCGCTCCGTAGAGTTCCAGAATGTGCTTCGGTTCGTTGCCGATGTCCATGACTTCTGGCACAGACATCTGCATTCGAAAGGCCAGCTCGTACTGTGTAATTCGAGTCAACGTTTCCGGATCGCCGATGTGTCGATGCTCGAACGTGTTGAGATCCCGAAGCGCGTCGAGCGTTTTCCGCCGGGCTCCACGGCTCATGCCCGAAGGATTCGACAGGTACAGAATGGGGTCACCGCCGTCGGTTCGGCATTGGATTCCCTGATAAACCGTCGGCAGAAATCCGGATCCCCACAACGACTTTCCGGCACTGGGAGTCTTCCCACCTGACGCGAGTACCACAAACCCCGGCAGGTTTTCGTTCTCGCTGCCCAGCCCGTAATTTACCCACGAACCCATCGACGGATAGCCAAGCCGAGCGTTACCCGTCTGCAGCAGTAACTGAGCCGGCGAATGATTGAACTGTTCGGTGTGCAGGGTCCGAATGACGCAGATGTCATCGGCGATGGACGCCAGTCCGGGCAACAGTTCGCTGAGCGTCTGCCCGGTCTCACCGTGTTTCTGATACGTGAACTGAGAGCCCAGCATCTTCGGAGTGCCTTTGATAAAGGCAAAACGTTTGCCTTCCAGGTACTCCTGAGGACACTCCTGCCCATGAAACTTTGTCAAAGCCGGCTTGTCTTCGAACAGTTCCAGCTGCGACGGCGAACCGGCCATGTGCAGGTAGATGATCGACTTCGCTTTGGCCGGAATTCGATAGCTATGTTCAGCCGCCGCGCCGTCGCGACTGAGCAATGACTGCAAAGCCATCGCCCCGAAACCAAGCCCCGTCTGCCCGAAAAAATGACGTCGAGTGACGGCCTGAGTTTTCTGCAGTGGAATCGGTAGTTGCATCACGACCAACTTTCAACACGCTTTAATTTGGACAGAATTCGAACGATGAACATGATGATGTCCAGCATCCGGCCTGAAAAATTTAATGACTCGCCATCGTAGGCTGCGAACTCATGGCTTCATCAAAGTCTCATCCAGATTCAGCAGAATATTAGCGACGGCAATCAGTGAGGCGTCGCCCGATTCGAGCCGCGCAGCTTTCACCAACCGGTTCGCCGCTTCCGAGTCTTTCGCGTAATCCCGCGCCAACGTCTCGTAAAGAGCGACCAGACGAACGACTTCTTCCTCAGCCGGAAGACGTGCCAGCACCAGCCGAAATCCTCGCTGAATCTTCGCGGTCACGTCGTCATCGACCATGCTCATGCGAGCTGCCAACGCCCCTGCCGCTTCCACAAACGCAGGGTCGTTCAACGTGACCAGAGCCTGCAGCGGAGTATTGGTGCGTACTCGGCGAATCTGGCATACCTCGCCGCTTCCGGCATCAAACGTCGTCATCGCCGGATAAGGACTCGTCCGTTTCCAGTACGTGTAAAGACCTCGACGGTAGCGATCTTCGCCGGTCGCATCCTGCCATTTCAAGGCGTTGTAGGTCGACTTCCAGACGCCATCAGGCTGCGGCGGCATCACGGACGGACCGCCCACCTTTCGCGTCAGCAGTCCGGACACAGCTAACGCCTGATCTCTGACGGTCTCGGCCGACAACCGAAAACGTGGGCCACGGCTCAGCAGAACGTTACGAGGATCGGCGGTCAGCTTGTCTTCCGTCACAGCCGCCGACTGCTGATAAGTCGCCGACAGCACGACCGTTCGAATCAACTTTTTGATCGACCAGCCGCGTTCTCGAAAATCGACAGCCAGCCAGTCGAGTAAATCCGGATGCGATGGCGGTATTCCCTGCGTGCCGAAATCTTCTTCCGTCTCAACCAGACCGATCCCGAACAGTCGCGCCCACACACGATTCACCATAACGCGAGCAGTCAGCGGGTTCTCAGGCTGCATGATCCAGCGAGCGACTCCCAGCCGGTTCTGGGGAGCATCATCACTTGTCATTCCAAATTTTCTGAGAACAGCTGGTTCAACCTGCTCGCCAGGGTCGAGAAAATTACCACGCTGATGGAGACGAGTTTCTCTTCGTTTCCCTTCCGCAAGCTCCTTCATGACCGGCGTTCTGGTGATCGTATTCCTGAGGTCCGTCAGCGACTTTTGTTTTGCTTCGATCATGGACTTTATTGAGTCGTCCGGTTTTAGTTTCTGCTGCTCCTGTAATTGTTTGATCGTCGCTTCGAATTCGGCGATCTGCTCGGACTGCGCCGGAGTCGGCAACGGAAGAACCGGAAAATCATCCGACCGATCCGCATCTTCCGTCTGATTGAAGAAGGCATAAAACGAGTAGTAGTCGTGCTGGCTGATCGGGTCATATTTGTGCGAGTGGCATTTGGCGCAGCCCATCGTCAGTCCCATCCAGACCTGCATCGTCGTGTCGACCCGGTCTTTCACGGCGGCAATGCGGAACTCCTCGTTGTCCGTGCCGCCTTCGTCGTTCGTCATTGTGTTGCGATGAAAAGCCGTCGCCAGTCGCTGCTGGTCAGTCGCGTCCGGCAGCAGATCCCCTGCCAGTTGCTCGATCGTAAACTGGTCGTACGGCATGTCCTGATTCAGAGCGTTGATCACCCAGTCGCGAAACTTCCAGATGTCGCGATGCCGGTCCTTCTCGTACCCCTTGGTGTCTGCGTAGCGGGCCAGATCCAGCCACATCCTGGCCCAGTGCTCGCCGTACGCGTCGGACGAGAGCAACCGGTCGACGACTTTCTCGAACGCGTCATCATCCGAGTCCATAACAAAGGCATCGGCTGCTTCCGGAGTCGGGGGCAGCCCGGTCAGGTCAAGAGACACGCGACGAATCAGCCGATAACGATCTGCCGCCTCCGACGGCGCCAGCTTCTCTGCTTCCAGCCGGGCCAGCACGAAGTGATCGATGGCGTGCTTTGGCCAGTCCACCTGCTTAACAGCCGGCAGCGCTACCTGCACTGGTGGGGCGAACGCCCAGTGAACCTTGTACTCGCCGCCTTCCGCGATCCAGTTCCGCAACAGCTTTTTCGCGGCATCTGACAATTCATGCCCGCTGTCCGGAGGAGGCATCACCTTGTCCGGATCGTTGCTTTCGATTCGAGAAATCAATTCGCTTTCGCCCGGTTGCCCCGGCACCAGAGCCCGATGCCCGCTGCGAACGGCCGTGGCACCTGCCGCTGTATCGAGCCGCAACTCCGCTTCCCGAGTTGCTTCATCCGGCCCGTGACAGGCAAAACAATTCTTCGCCAGCAGGGACCTGATATCCCGATTAAAGTTGACTGGAGTCTCGGCTGACATCGCAGCCGTGGACGCGCCAACGAACAGTATGGCCACGCAGACATCGCCGAAAATCTTTCCCACAAGCTCACACTCCTGCTGAGGTCGCAAAACGTCAAACCTGTCTTGCTTTATCGTTGCCACAAGCCGCCCTGCTCCACCACAACCAGCGGCAGTTGGAGATTGTAACGGCTCCGCGAAATCAGCAACCCTCGCCACCCTCCAGAAACATGTGCAGTTGCAAACCCGAATAGCACGGAACTGGCAACTCACTACGCCGCTACACGCTGAGACCTGATGGCTTCGTCTCAATCAACGCCCCATTGAGCGGCGGAGGACTCGTCATAAAGCCACAGACGTTTGCAGGAGACTCGCTGACGTTGAACTTCTCGACCAGCGCCGCTGGCAACATCCGCGTCGAACTTCAGACAGATGATTCCCGGTCGAAGACTCACGGTTGTGACTGTACGAAATGGAGACGGTAAATCGCCCGTTGATGCTTCGGCGTGTTGAGCCTCACGACAAGCACTCCATCAGATTCTTTCGACTCGAATTCGCCTTTCAACAGTGAATGATGCTCGGTCCCGGCCCCCCAGTCGCGATGTGCGGTGCATTTCCACGCCCCCTCTTTGAGGTTCATTGGGAGCACGTTTGAAACGACTTGACGAATCCTCGAACCGCGGCCAATCGATGGCGGGATCGGACGGATCGGATCGTAGAACGGATGGTAGAGTGACTCATTGATGAGCAGGAACGGGCCGCACAGGCTGTAGTACCCAGGAGCCGGACCAAGCACGTACGACACCCGCAGTCCTCCACGAAAACGAGCTTCTTCCGGGTCAGCCGCCGCCGTTTTTTCATCCGAGGCAGTTTCATCGGCGGCGGGTCGTGACAGTTTCTGAGGCAACAGGAGTTGGAACTCGAACACGCCTTCACCCGAGAGTCCGATTGTAAATCGATGCCGAGGCTCACCACCCTTAAAGTCGGGAACGTCACCAGGATGGTTCACAAACATCGGTCTTTCGGACAGCTGCGCGGGAAACTGCACGCGGGAAATCTCCTGACCGCCACGAAACGCTCGAGCTTCAAAGAAGAAAACTCCCGCAGTCGGATCTTCCCAGTGAACGATTGATTGTTCCCAGAGCGGAGGCAGCACACGGTCGACGTCCTCTTCGCGCAGCGACAAGTCACTCTTTGCAATGTTCAGCGTCTTTCCGTTTCTTCGCTGCAGTGACAATTGCTCATTGGGGTTCGTGCTGATTCTGGTGATGTCCGAAAGCCGCAAACTCTGTTTCTCGACGATGATGGTGTCTGCCAGACTCTCAATCTTTGCCCCGGCCATTGTGTGTTTGGCTCCTCGTCGCACGCGCAGAACCTGTTCTTCTTTGCCACGCGTATGGGTGGCGAGCTGAAGTTCGACTGACTGCGCCCCCACTGGAACCGGCACTCTCGCTGTGATCGGCGGCTGTCCCGTCACCATGCTGGCAAGTTCGATTTCGTCGGGAACTTTCGCGCCTTGTTCCGTGAAAATACCAATCTCAAACTTGTGCTGCTTGAACCGGTCATCCCACGTGACACTCGGACCGCCCAACGACATTCCTGGTTCTTCGAGGAATTCCGTGACCTGATTTCCAGCGATCGCAAAGCCAATATTTTGCGCCACGCCTCCGAGCCGCGACGTCACCACACCGAGGACCCGCCCGCCATCGTCCAGGAGCGGTCCACCGCTGTTTCCCGGATTGACGGCGGCGTCGATCTGGATTTCGCGGAGCACTCCATCCGCTTTCCGCAGCGATGAAATGCCCCCTTTGTTCAGACTGATCGATGGGTTACTGCCTCCTGCCGGAATCGGGCCGAGGGGGAATCCGACGATGCGAATGTCCTGGCCGAGTTTGATGGAGCTGACGTCCGCGAGAAATTCGAGCGCGGCGAGTTCCACTTGTTCTTCCACTTTCAGAACGGCGAGATCCCGCTTCAGGTTGGCATGCAGGAGCCTGGCCTTCAATGAGCGTTCGGTGGCTCCCTCGCCACTGTACAACACGAGTGTCACGGTGGAATGGTGAGTTCGCGGGCCGATGACATGGGCATTTGTCAGGAAGATTCCGTCTTTGCGAATGCAGAACGCGGTTCCCAGTCCTTGACCGTTGGCCGTGACGTATGCCGTCGCCGCGACTGCTCGTTCCAGTGGAGTCTCCGCGTACGCTGTCGCATCAAGCAAAGGCATCCCGGAGAGCAGAAGAATGAAACGCATGGCAGCCGGAAACGAAGATCGAAGCATGGCGTTTTCCTCAAAGACGAGTTTCAGCAGTGGGATACAGCGACGACTTCTCGAACGGCCAGATGGACCATCCAGGCACGCATCGAGAGGTAGAGCACGATCCCATTCAGCAAATGCCATAGAAAATGAGTACCGCAGGAAAAGGAAACATTCCAGTCAATCGAGCGAACCAAGATCGCGACCGCAAAGACAATTGCCGCCATCGGTAACAGGAACGGTTCCGGACCGCGTTGCAGGAACACGGTCAGTCCGATACCAGCAATGGCCAGAAGCGGCGGGAGATAAAATAACGAACCGTTGAGCGGTTTGTGAAACGGCATCGCGGCGAATGAAAGACCGATCACAGTGACGATCAGTCCGATGGCCGCGGCAGTCGGCAGTTGGACCATGTACCGACCCGCCAGCCAGAGAAAGGCGACTTGGAAAAGGGAGATTGGAACGATGTCCAGCCACATCGTCGAATGGGTGGCGCAGGTATGAAACAGAAAACTACCCACTCCGATGGAAGCCGCCAGCACGATCAGGATCCAGGAACTCTCGGTCAGCACCCTCAGGCGGCTGGCAAGACTCCACGCAGCCAGCGCGGCGAGCATGAAGGAAGCATTTGTGATTGCATTAATTGGCTCTCCCCAGAAGCTGGGATCGCCACTTCGTTCTCGGTAAAGGTGTAACAGGTTATGCATCGTAAGAATTCCTGGCTGATTGCGAGATTGGTCAGATGGTGCGAACAGGACGAACGGTGTCAGGCTTTGGCATATAGCGCTCGCGCATTCTCCAGGGATCGCAATGTCAATTCCCTGATGGTTGAACCGCACTCACTCTTTGAAGGAAGCTCTCGATCAGGGCAGTCACTTCCAATGGTTTTTCAATGGTGACGGCGTGTCCCGAATCAGGGATGACGACGAGTTCTGATCCAGCGATCAAAGAATGCATTTTCGACGCATCCGTTGGCGGAGTCGCGACATCGTCCTTTCCTGTGATAAGCATTGTCGGTACCTGAACCAGGCTGATCTGGTTTGAATAGTCTGCACGACGAATGACTCCGTGCGTCGCTCGCACACTGCCCACTCGGTCGTTGGCCGCAATCCGATCGAACCACTGCTGTCGCTCAGCAGTCCGCCCGGAATCTCGGAGAAATGCCGGTCCGAACTGAACCGGCATGATGAACCGCGTAACAGCGCGCACTCCAAACAACCACGCCAGCCAGCAGAGAAGACGAAAACGAAATGGCTGCCGTTCTCGCGAGGCGCTCGTTCCGACCAGGATCAGCGAACGTATAAGTTCTGGCTGCTCGGCGGCGAGTCTCATTCCGACGAATCCTCCCATCGAGAAACCTAGAAAATGGCACGGTCCGCAATCCAACGAGCGAATGAGTGCTGCCGTATCCGCAGCGAGGTAATCCATTTCATATCCGCCGCGTGACACCGCACTTTGCCCCTGACCCCGAAAGTCAAAGGTCACGCATCGATATCGTGATCTGAGGGCCGAGACCTGCTCATCAAACATCCGGCAACTGAGCAGGCAACCATGCGCGAAGACAATCGTCTCAGGACCGTCCCCGGAAACTTCGTAGTAGAGGCTCGTTCCATTCACTGACTGATAGGACATTTCCGATCTCACTGACCGAAGCAATGGCACTTGATCCCCGCGTAGGAATCAAAAGGATTGGGTGAAAAAACGCATCGCGAGGTCGTCACTTGTCGGCGGAATGACGATTCAGTACGAGCCAGGCAAATTGGCAGCGGTCTACGACTTCTCCCAGCAGAGTCTTGTTTTCTGCCCTCAGAGACCTCTCTTCCAGGCAAATCGCAACCAAAATGCGGTATTGCAGTGGGACGTTCAGTTTGGAGAGTGTGCTCCAGGAAATTGACTGAACCGCGCCATTCACCTCGGATTGAAAACTCGGCCCGGGAAATGACCATGAGTGCTTGCTCAAGACTACCAGACGCTCGTCACGTGTGTTCATGGTGAGCAACTTCGGCAATGCGACAACCGCGAGCGAACCAAATTGCCTCAAGTGAGCGACTGCCTGACGGCGTACCTCGAGTTGTGGATGGTCAAGCAGGCGCATGAAGATTGGGACGGCGGCGATGTCCGTATGCGGCAATTCATTCAGCGCGCGACTTGCCATCTGCCGTTCATTGAGGACCAACTGCCGATTGACACTGGATTGCGTGCTACAGCACATCCCCCCGGCCTGAGGGACCGGTTGAGTGATTGCCTGGATCAATCCCGGTATAGCTTCGGGAGGAACGGGGTTCGTCTTCGCCAACAGAAGAGCCAGGCGTTTGGTTCCGTTCAAATTGGGCTCGCGCCGCAAGGCGCGGCAAATTGTCTCTCGTAACGGGACCGTGACCACCGGACATTCACTGAGACGTTGCACCATCCACTGTTGATCCTCTGTGGAATCGGATTGAATCAGCTTCTCGATGTGATGACAGAGAGTTTCGTCCGGCCCGGTGGTTTGAGTGGCCAGCAAGACGTCCAACGCGGCCTTTTTGGCGAGGACTTTCTTTGCGGAAAGCAGTTCCTGTAACGACTGATTTTCTTCCTCTGTCGTTTGCTTGTTTGAGAGCTTCACAAAAAGATCCGCAGCCAATTCGCTGAGCACAGGAGATGACGTCTCCTGTGCTGCGTCCTCCAGCAAGGACAGACATCGTCTTCGCAATCGAGTCGATGTTTCGGAGTCGAGCTTCGTGGTCTCCTTTCGTTGACTTTCACCCCCGTCTGCCAACAATTTCAAGCCAACGTAACGAATCCGCAGGTCGGCATGTTCCAGCAAGAGTTCCACACCCGGCACGCATTCGGGAAACGCTGGCTGAATGTATCTCGCCAAATTTCTCGACATGACTCGAACGAACTGTTTGTCGGCTGGCTCCACTGGACGCTGAGCATGGCGTCGCATGAATTCATCCGTCCGGGCGAGTCGTTGCTCAAGATCTGTGACGAGTGGAACGCCTCTATATTTCATCACAACCGGCGCGACTACGTCCGCGCATACAGTTAATGAAACAAGACACAGAGTCACGATCATGAAGAGGCGGCACATGATGAAGTCCTTCCGTCAGAGACTGGGAGACGACTGAGAGAAACGACTGTTGTCGACAGGCACAACCCGTGCCGATCCGGTAAATCGGCGCAACTTATTTCACAGTAATACATAACGTGAAGTGGCTGCTTTTTCTTGGCATTTAAGAAGTGGTATGAGATATCATATTCTGACACTAGCCATGTCATTCTTTGGCGATCAACAAGATGCTCTTCACCGAAACCGAACGAGTTTTTGCGGATGCGATTCGCCGTCTGGCATATGCCAATCCCTTCGACGAAGACGAGCAGGCCGCTGTCCGTCACGAGCTGGCGGGGATTGATTTGGGACAGGCGGAGGCCGAACAGCAGCGGCCTCCGATTGACGCTCCCCTCGAGTTTCCGTTTGCCGATGAGTACGTGCGGCGGAACGAAGCCCTGCTCCTGAAACTCCAGTCCCGATTGCGCGTCCAGAAATCAGAGTTGCGACCGGATGAGCGGGAACGGTTCGAAGACCTGATCATCTCCACTGTCTATCTGCGGCATTTCTCTTCAGGAAATCTCATCAAGGCAGCGGGCGACGGCACTGAACGACTCCCTCAGTTTCGCCAATTGCGCGACGACATGCGGCAATGGACAGACGTCCCGCTGACGTTTTCGGAGTTTTACACGCGCCCCGAACACACGTTCGCCGTGTTCTTTCAATACCGGTTGGCCGTATCCTTGCTGGAAGGCTTGATTCAAGGCGAATCGCGACCCGTCATGCGACTGCGGGCCGCAATCTGGCACTCGATCTTCCCACGCGAACTGCGACTCTACGGCAACCTGCTCTACGAGCGGATGCATGAAGTGACGACGCTGATCCTTGGGCCGTCTGGCACCGGAAAGGAACTGGTTGCGACGGCGATCGGACTCGCGAGGTTTGTGCCGTTCGACCCCAAACGGGAACGATTTGTTGAACCGTTCGCTGGAGCGTTTCATCCGATCAACCTGTCAGCCACGCCTCGCGACCTCATTGAATCTGAGATGTTCGGGCATATTTCCGGGGCCTTCACTGGGGCGACCAAGGATCGCGAGGGCTGGTTTGAGAAGTGCAAGCGGGGCCACACAGTCTTTCTGGACGAACTCGGCGAGCTGGCTGCGCCGGTCCAGGTGAGACTGTTGCGCGTCCTGCAAAATCGCGAGTTCTACCGAGTTGGCGATGCCGAACCACGGAAGTTTGAAGGCCGCGTCGTCGCAGCGACCAACCGTGATCTTTCGGAACTGATCGCTGCCAGTCTGTTTCGCGAAGATCTTTACTTTCGACTCTGTTCCGACGTCATTCATACGCCGACCTTGCGTGAGCAACTCGATGCGTCTCCCGACGAATTGGCACCGCTTGTCGCACATGTCGCCAAACGGTGTCTGGGGGCCAAGGCACAAACCGAGTTCGTCGAACGGCTTACTCGTTCGACGCTGGAATGGATTGAGCGATCACCGTCAATGGGACATGCCTTCGGCTGGCCTGGGAACTTCCGCGAACTGGAGCAGTGCGTACGCAGCGTGATGGTCCGAGGCGAATACCATCCGCAGCCTCGCCATCAAATCGTCCGGCCATCACGAGCAACGGACCAGTCAGCGTCAGAGCCGTCACACCTGGATCGTGTCGTGGCGGAGTTCCGCGCCGGCAGTCTCACGCTGGATGAAATGCAGGTTCGGTATTGTTCTCTGGTTCACGCTCAGACGGGAAACATGGCCGAAACCGCCCGCCGCCTCAAGAAGCACCGCGTCACAGTGCAAGGGAGGATCGAGTCACAGTGGGTCGAGCGTTTTCAGAGCAAGTAAATGGGATTACCGTTAGCCCGCATATCTCACTGAGTGGTTGCCCGGTCAGTTTTTTGATCGTCGTCGGTGGTGCGGCGGGTTGTTCAGGCAGGGTTGTTCAGGCAGGGTTGTTC
>JABMPE010000230.1 GCA_013203845.1 Rhodopirellula sp.
GAGCAGGGGCTCTGTCCGTACCGGATGCAGCTTTCCCGCCGGAAACCTTTGCGGCGGGGACTTCAGTTGCCCCGGACGCAGCCGGTGCGGTGCCAGCAGGTGCCGACAATTCCGAAGTTGAGGGGGCCGTCATCCTTGAGTAGACCAGGTAGCCGACGATGAGCGCGCCAACCAGGCAGACTCCCATCACCATCATCTGCCTGCGGTTTTCAGCAGCACGGCGATGGCGGACATTTCTCGCCAGCATCACTTCCCGACGAGACGGAATGGAACTCGAAGTCTCTGCGGTGTCAGAGATCGTGTCATTCGCCGATGGCGATCGTTCTGAAATCGAGGGGGAACTCTTTGCTCCCGGTTGGCGAGTCTTCTTCGCCTTTTGCTTTTTCCGCGCCGTCGCCACCTCGCCCGAGGACTTCGACTTCGACTTCCCTGCTTTCAGGACTGTTGTTTCCGGCAACGCAAAGGTCGGCGAAGCACCTTTCGCGTCATCATTCCTGTTCCGAGTTGATTTCGATGCGGTCTTGCGACTTCGACCACGAATTTCCTTGTCTGCCGCCATTTCTTCTTCAGCCAGACCCGCGAGGATATCGAAACTGAGCAGTTCCTCGCCGCCAGATGAAGAAGCATCTCCGGTTGTTTCAGCTCCCGAAAAACCATGCTCAAGATCGTGAATCAGCTCAGCCGGAGTCTGGTAGCGATTCGCCGGTTTCTTTTCCAGCATCCGATGCATGATCCGTACGATCGATTCCGGGATGTTAGGACGCACGTCTCGCGGATCGGGCGGAGCCGTCGTGGCGTGAGCGGTGATTTTGTTCAACAAATCACCGTTAGGAAACAACGGCTTTCCCACCAGCATTTGATACCAGGTCGCCGCCAGAGAATACATATCGCTGCGGCAGTCCGCTGACTTGCTGTCACGAGCCTGCTCAGGCGACATGTAATCCACAGTCCCGACCGTCGTTCCCGCTCGCGTGATTCCGGCCTCTTCCGTTTCAGCAATCGACCGAGCGAGTCCCATGTCTGCCAGTTTGACGTTTCCCTCGCGATCAATCAGCAGATTCGCAGGCTTAATATCTCGATGAACGATGGTCTGCTCGTGAGCATGCTCCAGCGCCCGAGCCACTTGCTTGATAATATCCAGTGACCGCGTAACTGAGAGGCCACCCTTTCTCATCACCAGATCCTGAACGTCAATCCCGTCGATATACTCCATCGCTATGTACAGGTAGCCATCAAGTTCGCCGCTGTCGTACACGCAAACGATGTTCTTGTGACGCAACTGCGCGGCGGCCTGAGCCTCAGCCTGAAACCGCTTGACCAGGGTTTCATTCTTCGCCTTATCGCGCGGCAGAATCTTCAGCGCAACAGTCCGCTTCAGGTTGGAATCGACCGCGCGATAAACAGCCCCCATGCCGCCTTCGCCAAGCTTCTTCTCAATCACATAGCGACCAAAAGTGCGCAGGTCCGCATGTGCGTCGTCCGACGCCGCTGCTTCACCTGAGGATCGACCCTGTTCATCCGGGGACATCGTCAAACTCGTACGACAACTTGCAACTGAAATGGTCATAGTATCTGTTCCACGACGCGGAATCGCTCCAACTGCTGTCAGGACTGAGCGATGGACGCTTCACGACGCGGTTCAGTTCCCTGTTCCCAACTTCGGATCCAGAGAGCGAACGAGCGATAATAACGGCCATGGCGGTCCAAGGTCAAAACGATACAAGTATTGTTCGGTCACGTCGGCATTCATGATATTTCAACGACGATTGGCTGCCTCAGTGAGAATCGGCTCCCTCCTGCCCCGTTCCATGCACCGGAACACCCCATCACAGCAAACGAGACAAGAATAACAGCCCTTAATCACGAGTCATCAGGGATCCGGCTTACCAATTGGGTTCCAGCATTCTAAATAGTGGTGCGTTCAGGGCTGCGACAGCACGGAATCAGGGATGGGCTGCAGGCCATTGTGCGGAGACGATCTACAAGAAGCTCCGAACCCCACGGAACTTCTCCTCATAAATTTGCAACGTCGAATCCACAGCCTTACAACAGCTTGATGCCAAAACCGGGCGAGGGGATTAAGGGAAGGCTGCCGGCGTTCCACCCCTCGCCCAGTCCCGCATCAAAGCGCCGAACTGCTGGGCGATCGAAAGTGACTCGCAAACAGAGTCACCACTTCTGATCCCGCATTTCGCGCGCTGCATTCAACGGCAACTGATTGTCTCACCTGTAATACGGCAGGACTGTTTCACTCTTAACGAAGTTCGCAACGATTTTCTGGAGAGTTTGAGACTACGCATTCAACGGTGACATCAATCAGTTGGCTGAAGTTCGCCTGGTTGAAGATCGACCAGCAACGAAAGCATCGCCGACCAGATCTCCGCCTCACCAGATTTCTGGATAAGGCCGACTCGATGCTGAAACGACTCCCCGGTAATTCTTTGCTCTGATTTTCCCCCACCTTCGCTCTGTCGCTCACCACGATGATTTCACGCAACACGATTTCCAAAGATTCTGAAGACGTTTCCCGGTGCTGTTTCCTGGATATTTCTCCGAAAATCAGCCCGCCATTCAGCAATCGCTGTCGGTCCGCTCGACACCCGACGGACTCATGTCGATTGGCGAATTGTTTACGGAAATCGTTCTTCTGCGGCGAAATCATCGAATTCTCCATCCCAAACGCTACAGGAATGACGCCGCACATTTTACGAGTTGCAGTCTCGTTCCTTGTTTCTTTCCCTTCTCCTGAAATCCAGAATCAATTCCCGTAATTCAGCGAGCCATTGCCAACTGGGGCCAGCGGTACCACCGACAAAAATCTCCTCTTGGCTGAATCGAAACTGTGGTTCTATAGTCCAAGGTTTCACGACTGGCGTGGTTCACAATGAATCTGCAGCCAGTCAGGCTGCGGCAGGTAAACCCGCTGCTGGAATTCCAGGCACAGACGCAGGGAGGCGAGTGCATGAATAACGTTCTGATCGTTGGTATTGAAGGTGCAGCAGGAGCCGGACTGGCAACGGTTCTGAAGCAGAGTCATGCCGTTGTTGGACTCACGAATCGAAGCGGTATCAACATCGCCGGCTGCGGAATCATTCAGACGACAGCGCATGATGCCGCCAGTATTCAACGCCATATTCAGTCAGAGCGTCCTGATTGGATCATCTTCTGCGGTTCCGCGTCTCGTTCATCCTGGGATTCCGATTCGGTTCGCAACGCTGCAATCAGCGATGCTCATGCGGTCGAGTGGTCCAGGGCGGCTGCCGACAGCGGAATCGAATTCTGCATGATTTCGTCGGATGCGGTCTTCTCAGGTCCGTGGATGCTCCACAAGGAAGACGACGGGCATTTCTGTGCAACTCCTCAGGCTGAACGACTACGTCAGATTGAATTGACCGTTCTGGAGGTCAACGATGACGCGCTCATCGTTCGAACGAACGCGTTCGGGTGGGGGCCAGACGCCGACGCACCCGAGTTCGTAGAAACGTTACTCAATAGCCTTAATGGTGGCCTGCCCGTCGAATTCGACTTCCTGCGACACGCCTCGCCAATCCTCGCGACCGATCTCGGCAGGATGATTCTGAAGGCTCACGAGGAACAGCTGCGAGGCGTTCTGCACCTTTGTAGCTCTGAACGAATCAATCCGTTTCAGTTTGCCGAACGACTCGCGGAAGCCGGGAATCTTGCTCGGCCAGAGTTCCCCGATCAAACGATTCTTGAAGGACCGGTTACCGGCTTTGGAAAAGGGGAAACCACACTGGACTGCAGCCTCGCCGCGGAATTGCTCGGCGTTCGCATGCCACTGATCGATGACGGCATCAGTCAGTTCATCCGACAATCCGAAGACGGACTGCTGGACTCACTGCGAACCGGTGCGGCAGAGGTCTGTCGAGTGGCCTGACGCCTGGCTGACTTTTCTCAATCGTCGATAAAAAACAGGTTCGACGCCGAAAGGCATCGAACCTGTTTTCTATTTTCAGACTGTTCAAGATTACGAAGCCTCGGGAACTGCTGATTTCCCTGGCTGACTCGCCAGCCAGCTTTACTTCGATCCACCGAGAAAACTGAAGAGGCTCTTGCGGTTCGCTTTGCTGTCTTCAACCACCACCTCGGCGTTGCCACGATTCCCGCTCAACGCATGCGCCAGCCGTTCAATTTCACGTGTCAACTTGGCCTTTGGAGCGTAGGTCAGTAACGGGACACCATTGTTGCGTGATTCGACCATCGTCGCGTAGTCGTTGGGCACCTGCCAGAAAACATCACGCCCGATCGTTTCCAGCGCTTTGCTCAAACTGATCTGAGTGTCCTGCAGACCAAGCCGGTTGACCACGACCTTGACCTTATCAGCGAGTTTGTCCTGTTGATCATAAAACTGAAGCAGTCGTACGACGTTTCGCAGACACGGCAGGTCAAGCTGAGTACATAGCAGAATGGAATCCGAAGCTTCCATCGCAGCGATGTCCAGCGGTGTGTAGCTCTTGCTGACGTCGATCACGAGATGAGAAAACGTCGCTCGCAGCAGAGCAATCACTCGTCGCAACTCCTCAGGAGAAAACGAGGGGCTCAGATCCATGTGGACTGGACGCGGCAACAGAAACGCTCCGCACTCATGCTTCGTCAACGACCGCTTCAGCAACGCGTAATCCAGACGTCCGATGTTTTCTGCAACATCCTGGATTGTGTAATCCGGGATAATGTCCAGCCAGACGTCTGCGTCGCCGAGTGCCAGATCGAGGTCGATGATGGCCACATTGTTCCGCTGATCCTGAGCCAGTACGCAGGCAAGATTAATTGCCAGCGATGTGCAGCCGACACCTCCCCCCACTCCTGAAACCGTGACCACCTGGCTGGCTTTTGATGGAGCGTCACCTGACCTCGCTCCGACGGACAGCTGAATTCGATCAAGTGCCGCCAGAAAGTCTTCGAGATTCAAGGGGAAATTCAGAAATTCCCTGGCTCCGTTTCGCATCGCCTTGAGGATCAGACTCCCCTCCTGCGAACTGCTGACAACCAGGACGTTACAGGTGGGCAGTTCGTGCGAAACTCGGCCAATCAGCTCCAGACCTTTATCTGGATCAGAGTCCAGCGAGACCAGCGCGATATCCGGCTGTGTCTGCATGGCCACATCGGCGAAATATTCGTAGTTCGAACATTCCGCTTCGAGCCAGACCGAATCGATTCCCAGCAGGAGATGTTTCAAATTGCTCCGGCTGGAATCGTTCGGATCCACGATGGCAATTCGGATGACATGTTTCATCTTCGCAGATTCGCTTCCGAAAAGTGATCAGGCAGACCTGCCAGCCAGAAAACGCTCCTGCTGAAATCGTTCTGCGCTGAAAGATGGGCGTTGCTAATAATCCAGTGAACTCATTACCTGACGCAGAATCATTCGAGACACCTAAGGTTCAATCAATCCGGGAAGCCGAGAAGTTCCTTTTGTTGACGATGTGCCGGTTCTGTTCGGTGCTGACGACGATTGTGTGGCAACAGAAGGGCGAACGTATCCAGCGGGTTGAGTCCCTCTGGACACCTCACTGACCGGAATGCGGGTGGCCGTCCGATCCTCAGTTGAAGGTCGAATTGAACCGCTACGATCTGAACGGCCACTTCGAGCACTCATCAATTCCTGCAGGTTTCTGCTGGTATCGGCTGGCGAGAGCGGGATTGTGGTTTCCTCCACCGGAATGGCGAACGGTTTGCTGACGACACCTGGCCCGCCAAGCGCCGCCTGGCAGCCTGGTTCACAGGCACCGTATTGACCGCATCCGGAACACCCATCTCCATAGTTCGGTACCTCAATGTAGCCATCAAGGTAAAGTTCGCGGTCCGTCGGGAATGTGGTGAACGTTCCGGGGCCACCAGCGGGAACCTGATCGCTGGTCATTGGCGCGACCAGTTCTGGTGTGATTAGAATCACGAGTTCTGTTTCCACATCGTCGTATTTCATTTTGCGAAACAAGGCCCCTGCCCACGGGAGTTCACCCAGAAACGGAATTTTGGCCGTCTCGGCGTTCTGCCGAGACGAAAGCAGACCAGCCAGCATCAGCGTCTGACCAAATCCTAACTCGGCTTGTGTATTAACTCGTCGAGTCGTCAACGCAGGAACCGTGGTTCCATTAAGTGTGGCTGAGTTCGCCAGGTCTCGTTCAGTAAATGACGGCATGACTTCCAGTCGCACCCGACCGTCACCCAGAATGATGGGCACGGCTTCCAGTTCAACACCAAACTTTCGCCATTGAACACTGGTCGTCCCAAACGTTTGCTGGAGCAGAACTGGAAATTCTCCCCCGGAAAGCAGCGTTGCCGGACGACCATTGGTGGCCAGTAACGACGGCTCTGACAGGATTCTCAGGAGCTTCTCTTCTTTCAGTGCATCAATGAACCCGAAGAAGGCGTCTCCACCGCTCACCAGCCCGAACGCGGTCGCCGATCGAGTCACAGAATCCATAACGCTGCCATTGCTGACAGAGAAGAGCTGTCCTGGGCTACTTCGCAGGAAGCCACCGTCCTGTCCAACAGAAATGAAGTCAATCCCCAGCCGACGAAGCTTTGTCCGCTGTACTTCCATGATTTTTACTTTAAGCATCACCTGCTGAACGCCACCGACCCGCATCTGATTCAACACTCGCGGATAGAACTGCTCGGCGATCTCGACGATCTGCGTAATGTGCTCTGGCTGACTGACCCAACCAGTCAGCGCGACGGAGTCCTGAACCCGATAGGCTTCCACCGCTGAATCCGGAAACCGATTATCCAGCACCGCCTGCAGATGCCGGGCATCGCCCTTGATGAACACATTCACGACATACGAGTTGTCGTCTTCATCAGTCAGGACCAGATTCGTAACGCCCTGAGTCAGGGCCTGAACCCGTACGCGGTACGGAGTCAGCGCTTTGACATCCAGAATGTCTGGATCGAAACCGTCAACACGAGTGATCTTGTGGTCGAGTTCCAGAACCTTCGATAGTTTTTCGACAATTTCGACTTCACTGCGACTTCCGTTGACTTTGAAAACCGGATCCAAAGCGGCAGCTCGTGCCAGTTCTCTGGCCGAAGGTGGAGCTGCCGGAACGGTCGCTGGTGGCTGAGCAGCGGGAGATGTCGGAGATGGAGTCGCTGGCCCCGTCTGCGCATTGACAGTTGATAATCCCGCTCCCGCAATACCTGCGTAAGCGGCCAGCATCAAAAACTGTTGCCGAATTGTGGATTTCGTTGGCATCCATGCACCTCACTGAGTCCGCATCCGATTCGGACTTCGGCTGATTTTATCTGACAACGATCCGTGCTCGCTGCGAGCAGGAACCGAAAGCAGACCGAACAGAGAAAACTCAGCCAGGCTGGCCAGGTCATCTCTTTCCGCTGATCGTTACCCCAGGTGCCGAACGGCATCTCGGGAAAATTCGTCCTGACTTATTCTCCGCAATTTCAATCCCTGTTCCCTGACGTCATCCGAACACTCAGTTGACCGTCGACAACTCTGCCGGAACGGGAATTGAATCTTCTGTCTTCTTCTCATCGTTAATCGCCGGCAACGGCACCTCGCGATTGCCTTCCTGATCCTCAGCTTTGCCCGTATCCCCTTTTGGCCCGCCACCGAACAGTTTCTTCAATCCTTTGAGCAACGGATTTCCGCCTGACTCGTCACTTCCTTCTGTCCCTGTTTTCGGTTTGATAACTGGCCACTCGGATTTCGGAATCTGAACTTCCTCGATCCGCTGAATGTCACCCGCGAAAATCTCGATTTTCCAGCTTGAATCAAACGGCTCTGACTCAGCCGCAGTCGTCGGAACAGTCAAGAGTGCGTTTGCCGCTGGCCCCACCGGCAGAGTTACCGAAAGCGGTTCAGGCTGGCTGTTGGCATCCAGAAACTGCTCCAGATCGTTGTCATCTGTTTGAGGTTTGTTCTCGCCCCCATCTTTGCCCGCTTCTTCCTCATCGTCGCTGCCCAGGAAGTCGGACATGTCTGTTGGCCTGAATCTGTCTTTGTCCGCGACACGTGGCTCTGAGTCAGTTTTCGACCGCATAGTGAGGTGAAGCCTCCCCATATCTTCCGCAAGTTTCACCAGCATCGCCTGATCACGATTGACCAGCAGAGTCAATGTCTTTGCAATCGCCTCTCCCTTTGCCGATTGAATCTCACGTCTCTGATCAACGGAAAAGACTTCTACAAACTCCAGAACCGTCTTGATCACTTTGCCACCGCCGTACTGCCCCCGCATGGTGAATGTCACCAGCAGATCGACTCGGTCACCAGGCAGCAGCAGACCGCTACTGGTCATGGCTGAATCGACCAGAATTGTGATCGCCACCATCCCCGGAGGAATGTCCTGCGACGCCGCGTGATCTCCAATCGCTCCAAGTTTATCAAGTGTCACAAAGTCACCAGGAAATGCCCGAACTCGACTCGCCCGTTCTGCAAACTCTTCCGGCGTTGTCACAGCGTTTACCGGGACTACCGAAACCGGATAGTCACGGAACTCAACGTTCTTTTCGGTCAGAAGTGATCCCGGTGAAATTTCGGACGTGACGACGAGAACCGAAATCTTCTCGTCAACCTGCCCGCCTGTGTTTCCTTTGGTCGCCTGCTGAAACAGGAACATGGCCACAAGGCCGCAACCGCTGGCCAGAGCCAGCAACAACATTGGCTTGAGTCTCATGACAACGAACCTTCATCAATCTGTATGTCGGCTTCCGCCTGGTAAACTCTTCAGTTTATACCGACGGTACCAGTTGAAACGCGGTTACCGGTTGCGGGTTTCCTGATGCCAATCCACCCGACCGTAGTTTCCGCTGACGACTCTTGAACAGTTCTCGAAGAAACTCGCCACTTTTGCAGCAATTACTTCCCACCGTCCGTATTCCACGGAATCAGGTCGGACCCGCCAAAGGCTGATCCGACCTGCCCGTCATCGATTGACACGCCCAATTCGTGTTCCAGTTTTCGGGCAACGTCGGTGTCACCCGGTTCAGGTCAGGACCCAGGTTAGTTCAGAAGCGAAGTTCTGCCCCTGTTTGAGGCGTCGCCGTCGTTCTGCTTTGACCGTCGTTCCGACCACGGCATCCGCTCATCCGATGAGCATGCCTTCATAGAGGAAGTAAGCGATTGACCCGATGCAGATCGGAATGCCGTAAGGCAACAGATGCATCGTCGGCTTGCGTTCTGCAGCAATCGCTGACAGCTCGCGAGGATTTCGAATGGTCAGCCACTCGTTGATAATCACATGGAAGTTGGCGTAGTGATGTGCCAGCTTACCGCTTCGCAGAATCATGATGATGGCCATGAACGCTCCGACAAACACCGACACGACAAATGCCTGCCCGGTGTGATGCCAGCTGGCGAGCCACGCGCCCATCCCGGCCATCAGTTTCACATCGCCCGCGCCCATGCCACCCACCGCGTAGATCGGCAGAAGACAGGCAAGGCCCATCCCCAGAGCTGCCAGCGAGCCACAGAAGCCGCCGTCGTCCCACTCACCCATCCCGCCGGAATACGTGTGCCACGCCAGGCCGGTAATGGCCATCGGGAATGTGATCCAGTTAGGAACTTTCAATTCTTTGCCGTCAATCCAGGCTGCCACAATCAGAGTGATCGCAACCAGCTTGACTTCCCAGTTTTCGAGAAGGCTTTGCCATTCCATGTCTGCTCGAACCTTTCATTACGTTCTGGAAGTTATCCACAGCGTGCTACTCGACTCGTGATTCATTCACGATCGAAAGCCAAAACCGCTGCGGTACCTCACAGAATCATCACCAGACTTGAGGGGTTATCTGGTCCACAGTGACCAGCGACTGACTCGTCGTACGCATCGCAACTTGCGGTCGCGTTATCCCAACTCTAGTTCGCGTTTTGTGATGGTGCGGCAAATACCAGGACATTTTCCGCAGATCATGCCATCTCCGATTCCTGTCGAACCGCCAACTGTCCGCACCCGCTCAACGTTACCACTGCCGTCTTCAAGGACACGGTTAAAGTTGCAACTGCGGTCTATCTTTGAGCTAAGGTTCAACCGGTTCGCGCACAAAAAAAGCCAGCTGCCCGAAACTCGGAACAGCTGGCTCTTGAACCAGTCGAACGTAGACCATCCTTAGGAAAGGGCAGTCTTAACCTCTTCGAACTTGGCCTTGGCGTTGGTACCGATCGAGGTAACCGTACCGATACACACGACGATGATGAGAGCCATCATGACGGCGTATTCAACAGCCGTTGGACCATCTTCTGAAACGATAAACTTCTTGACGCTGTCTGCAAAATTTTTCATCGCTGTCCTCTTCTTTAACTTGTCGCCTGAATCAGGCGTTCCCCAGGAATCGTTCGACTGGTTGTGACCAAAGCCACCGACACCGACCAACCGAACTCGCGAATGCCGCATACACGCATAACGCAAATGCCAGCCGCGACTCTTTTACCAGTGCTTGGCTGGCGTGTTTCGCCGCTAACGATTCAAACCTAGGTCACAAGCTCAATGAGGCAAGTTTTTTGAAGCGTGTTCCGGGGAAACCTGCGGTGCCGTTTCGGCCTGCACGGCTCGTGAGGACACGATCGAAATGACACGTGATGCACGCCACAGTCGGGTCGACCTCGCCGATGGTCATCTCAGGGCAAGCATTGACCCGAGAAAACAATTTGACCGTCAGGCGGCCCTGGTCTCGCCAGTTCGCGCAGCCTGTCCGACCTCTTCATAAAGTTGAAGAGTCTGCTCCAGCATTTCTGCGAGCGAGTATTGAATGAACGGCAGAACGACCGTCCGTTCTTCAAGCAACTGAGTCACTCGATTCGTCAGCGAGGTGCAGTCTCCGACCGGAACAGCGCCGCATGGAAAGACATCTTTCAGAATCTCGCCAACGCCGCCGTGCGCATATCCGACAACGGGAGTGCCCAGCTTCAGTGCTTCAAGGACCGTTCGACCGAACGACTCCGGTTTGGACGAAAGTGAAAACACAACGTCGGAAACCGCGTAGAATTCCTTCATGTCGGATCGATGGCCGGTGAAGGTGACGTCACCGCCAAGCCCGAGTTCAGCGACGGCCTGGCGAATTTCGCCGGCATATCGCAGCTTTCGACGGTCCACGCCGCCCACAATCAGACCGTGAGCATCCACGCCGGAATCCCGCAGCCTGGCCAGCATCTTCAGAAAATCAAAATGCCCTTTCAGACGTGTTATTCGACCGGGCAAGGTCAGCAGACGTTTTCCAGCCAGCGTCGGCCATTCGGCGTAAAACGCCTGCAACCATTCTTCAGCAGGCTGAAACCCGTGTGGAAACTCCGTCGGATCGACACCTCTATAGATCGTGTGAATTCGTTCGTCTGGCGTTCCGGGATAATTCGCCCGGATGTAGTCTCGTATGGTGTCCGAAACCGCAATCACTCGTTCCCCGCGAGTCATGATCCCGCTGAACCGGCTGACGGAATACTGTCCATGCACCGTCGTCACAAACGCTGGCCGTTGAGACTCAGGAATCTTCTTCAGCGCCAGCCACGCCACCCACGCCGGCACGCGAGACCGGGCATGCACAATGTCAACATCGTGCTCAAGCATCAGCTTTTTCAGCCAGCCAACATGCCTCAACGTCAACGGCGATTTCTTCCCGACAGGCGCTGCAAAGTGAGAGCTGCCCGCCTGTTCCAGACTCTCCACCATCCGGCCCCCGCCCGAGACGACCAGCGATCGATGTCCGCGTCGAACGATTTCTGCGCCAACTTCGAGCGTGCCGCGTTCAACACCGCCTGAGTCCAGCTCCGGCAGAATCTGCAGAATGGTCAGCGGCGAATGAGGCATCTTCCAGTCCCTTGGAACGTTCCGTCTACTTTCAGCAGTCGCCTTCCCGGCACAGTTGCTGCGCGGACGGTATCCGAGCACGCTGAAACTGGTCAACGCCGGTCAACTTTTTGGCGATACACCAACCGGTCGTCAATTACCGACAGACGTGGCTGTTGATTGATCTCCGGCGAGTCCCGTGAAGAGATCACTGGGGGCGACCACCAGCCACTTACGCGTCATTACGACATCCACTCGACGAGACGCGAACTGCGGCCTGTATCGATTACTCCGAATCAGTCGCGGTGACCTAGCGCGGTCAGTTCGGTGAAAGCGTCGCGACTCCCCGGATCCACTGCAGATTCTGCCGGTGCCTCCCGGACCTCGACCTATAGTCAAAACAGTGTGGATCAGAGTGCGCGCGGCACCCAGTTTCACGGTCCGATTCCCGTTTGGGAGTTCCTGCTGGTCGTTCGAGGTTTATCGATGGGCAACTCGCCGATGTCAGGCCTTGCCTTTACGCTGTTTTGTTTAACAACGGCGACGATGATTCTGCGCCCCGGCGAAATGATCACAGCCCTCGCTCCGATCCCCTTCTACGAAGTCCTGATTCTGAGCACCTTCGCACTCGCTCATCAGGGCGTCATTCAGCATTTCAAAATTGACTCACTGAAACGACAGCCCGTCGCGTTGTGCCTGGTCGGAGTCTTTATCGCAATTCCACTCTCCCAGCTGACGCACGCTTACCTGGCCGGGACGCTGCACAGCACTATCGAATTCACCAAGGGAGCCATGCTGTTTGTGCTGCTGGTTGTGGTCGTGGATCGGTGGAGCCGCTTCGAAAGACTGATCGAGGTCGTCGCGGTCTGCGCCACCTTTGTCGTTTCCCTGTGTGTGATCGACTATCTCGGCATCGTCGACCTGCCCTTCATCAAGCACGTGGAAGAAAACTACGGGCAACGAGCCGATGGTCATGACGTTCGAATTGCCCGCATGAACGGAACAGGCATCTTCTCTGACCCGAACGATATTTCATTGTTGATTGTCGCCACGGCGATGATGTCCCTCGCGTTTCTGACGGACAGCACCCGCGCAGCCACTCGGTTTGTCTGGGCGGTCCCCATCGTCGTCATGGTGACCGGTCTGGCGTGTACCCGCTCGCGCGGCGGCATGCTGGCAGCCTGCGCGGCAATCGGAATGGTGTTGCTGTTTCGTTACGGCAAGAAAGTCGCGATCGGACTCGGCTGCCTGGGACTTCTGGCGTTACCCGTCGTTGCTGGCCGGCAGGCAAACATCGATCTCTCCGAAGGAACCGGCCACGATCGCATTCTGCTCTGGCGGGAAGGTCTGGCCGCGCTGCGATCCAAAGATCTGTTCTTTGGAACCGGTCGAGGCAGCTATGAAGACATCGCTGGTCTGGTGGCTCACAACTCTTACATCCACGCCTTCGTCGAACTCGGTCTGTTCGGGGGAACGTTCTTCTTCGGCATGTTCTTCTTTACGGCCCTGGCACTCTTCCGACTGAACACTCCCGAGTGGCAGATTCAGAATCCCAGACAGGCGAGATTCCTGCCTTACATGGCGGCAATCGGCGCCGGTTACGCCGTCGGCCTGCTGTCACTTTCCCGGTGTTACACCGTCTCGACGCTGCTGATCATCGCGCTCGCCACCGCGTTTCTGAATCTGGCTGGCTGGAACCTGCAGCCCCGGCGACCAGTCATCGTGTGGGACAAACCTCATATCACAAAGCTGCTGGGCGCCAGCGCGTGCCTGTTTATTGCCTGCAATATTTTCGTGCGAATCATTTCGTAATTCGTGCTCCCGTAGTTCGTGCTCTGAATGTGTTCTCAGCCAGTCTGACCGACTCATGAAATACAAACTCAAAATCAACCTGATGGCATGCTGGGGAAACCACCTGGTTGGAATCCTCATCGGCCTGTTCCTGATGCCGTACGTTCTGACGACCGTCGGTGACGAACAGTATGGGCTCTGGTTATTCATCTGCTCGTTTGCCGGCTATTCCGGATTGCTGAACCTGGGTTTCGGCGACACCGTCAGCCGCTTTGTCGCGCATCATCACGCCAAAAACGAAATCACTCGCATCAATCAGGTTGTGTCGGTTGTCGGTGCCATCTACCTGGCGATGACTATTTTCATCATCGGGCTGGCTGGACTTCTGGCATGGCTCGCTCCTTCGCTGTACGACTGGGGCGATGCTTCGATTACGGAAATCCGCTGGGTGATTGTGCTGCTGGGAGCGAACGTTGCCATCGGCATGCTCGGCAGTGTCTTCGGCGGCGTGATTATCGGTCTGCAGAGAATCGACATCGAACGAGGCTTTCAAACGCTGTCCGGTCTCGCACGACTCGGCATGACCGTCCTGCTGCTTCAGACCGAGTACGCACTGGTCACTCTGGCGGTGATCTTCCTACTGACCACGTTGATCGAAAACGTCGGCTATCTGACCGTCGTGTTTCGACAGATGCCCAACCTGAGAATCGGTCGACGGTTTCTCAACCGCGAAACGTTCCACGAGTGTTTCGGCTTCAGTATGTTCGCCCTGCTGGAGAATCTGGCCGGCAAACTGATCGACGCCACCGACACGATCGTCATCGGCATCATGCTGGGGACACGGTACATCATTCCTTACTTCGTCGCTCATCGTCTGATGACGTTCATTGTTCAGCCGCTGCAGTTGATCGGCGGAATCCTCATGCCGCGTGGAGCGGAACTGGGAGCCAACGACCACGACAACAGTCTGCGAGTCCTCGTTCAGAAAGGTCTCGGCATTTCCTTCCTGCTGACAGGTGGCTTCTTCATTGGCGCATGGTTCTTCGGCGGCATCGTTCTCGAAACGTGGGTCGGTCGCTCGTACGAACATAGTCACAGCATTCTACTGATCCTGCTGGGAGCACAGGTCATCGCGACTCCTCTGCACGTTCTCCGCGGCGTGCTGTTCGGCATGGGACATATCAAAGTGCCGGCCATTCTTTACGCCATCGAAGCCGTCGCGAATCTCGTCCTGACACTGATCCTGCTGAAACCGCTCGGCCTGATCGGAGTCGCCCTGGGAACGGCAATTCCAGTCATCCTTGTCGAACTTTGCATACTGCTGCCCTACGCACTTTCGATCCTGCATTTCCGCAAGACGCATTTCTTCCAGGGCGTTGTCATTCCCCAGGTCCTGCCGCTGGCCGCTTTGTGGGGCTACTCGTTTGCCGTCACTGTGACATTTGTCGTGTCACCGTCCTGGATTCCCGTTCTGATCGTCGCTGCTGGCGGCGGTGTCGTCCTCGGCGCTTCCTGGCTGGCCAGTCGACACGCCACGAAAAACTGGCTGCCGGCATAGGCCTTCAAGCCAGCCCGGTACAGCCGATACGAACAATGTCCATTTGGAATAATCATGACAGTCACGATTCCACCACAACTCGAAACCCGTAAGGCCGCACCAGCGGCACGCAACGTCACGCTCGAAAATCGTCCGGCATCTGATCGTGCCGACGTGCTCCGACAGTGGATCGAACTTGAACAGCGAGTCGGGCATCTCGGCCTGTCCTGTTCGCCCGAGTGGACCGAATGCTGGCTGAACGCGTACGGCGACCTTGTTCCGCACCGTTTTCTGCTGGTCAGGGAGGCTCACACAAAAACGCTGCAGGGGATTTGCCTGGTCACCGAAGGCGTCGCTCAGAAAGACGGTCCGTTTCCGATCCGAACACTGCACGTCGGTCCGGCTGGGGAACCAGAAGCTGAAGGAGTTTGTGTCGAGTACAACCGGCTGCTCGTTGCCCCCGAATTCGAAGCAGCCTTTGCTCAACTCATTGTCGAACACTTCGAAAGCCGATCCGGTTTCGATCAGTGGAATCTCGACGGCATCGCGATCGACAAACTCGCCGCCTTTCACCAGTACGAAGCCAACCTGCAGCTCCGAGTCGAGCCGGCCTACGGGTTCGACTTTGCGAAGGCTCGCGCTGAAAAAACCAACGTTCTGGCACAGTTCAAAAGTTCGACACGACGAAAGGTCAAACGCAGTCTCGAAGCGTGGGACGATCTTTCGGTCGAATGGGCAGCCACACTCAACGAAGCCGTCGACGCGTTCAACGAGATGGTCGAACTTCATCAGGCCCGCTGGACTTCCGTGGGTAAACCCGGCTCGTACAGCAGTCCGCGATTTACCGCTTTCCACGAAGAATTGCTCAGCAAACTGATTCCCCAGGACCGCATGGCTTTCATCCGAGTGCGATCGGGCGGTGAAACCATCGGGATCGTGCAACTCTTTATCGAACACAACCGGGCGCTGCTCTACCAGTGTGGCTGGAGCGTCGCCGACAAGGCTCGCAGCCCCGGTGTGGTCGTGGATTACCTGGCAATGGAAGAGTGCCTTCAGCAGGGACTCGACGCCTACGATTTCCTGGCCTTCGCCACTCAGCACAAACGACACCTCGCCAACATGAGCACCGACATTGTGTGGGCAAAGAAGCAGCATCCACGACTGAAGTTCGTCGTGGTCGACCAGGCTCGCAAAGTCAGAAACTGGCTCCGAGCACGCCAGGAGAAGCAACAACAGAAACCGTCATAGAACCGTGTCGCCGCATCCCGCGCCAAATCAATTTCTCTCACTACTCCAAAGACCGATTCAAGCCAACGGAAGACCGACATGACCGACGTCCAGACCGCTCCCACCACTCCCGCAAACTCGCAGACCTGCAACGAACCGGCAGAACTGAAAGTCGATGTGTACACGATTGATGAATCGTTTCATCGTCATTTCGCTGCCCATTACTGGGCATGGCGGGAGGTCTTCGAACACGATCCCCACGCAAAGATCAGCCAGCATCCCGACTTCGTGCTGACAGAACTGAGTTTCGCCCGCGAGCCTCAGCACCACCCGCCCGTCCTGATCACCTGCCAGGAACACAGCAAAACCATCAGTGCCGCAGTGTTGCTGCCCAGATCGATCGGCGGCGAAAAGAAGTTCGGCCCCGCGTGGCATCTGAAGGGTTACCGGCTGGCTGGAAACCGGCTGCTGGGATGTTCCGACGAGCGTATTCAGAATCGACTGCTTGAAGAAATCAGCCAGCAGCTCGCCAGCACGAACGCAGACTTTCTGCTCATCGAAGATGTTCAGACGGACGACCCGTTGCTCAATCTGATCAACAAGGGCTCGCACGATCTGCAGCTCTTCAAGCCTGTTCCATTTCAAAGCCGGCACATGATCGAACTTCCGGCCACGCTTGACGAATACTGGGCCAAATTCAACTCAGCAACCCGCGGCAAGATCAAACGCAAAACCCGGCTGCTCAGTCACTGCCGCGTCGAACGCATCACCAGGCCGTTCCAGGTTGCAGACTTCCTGGCTAATGCGCAGCAGATTTCAAAACAGACCTGGCAGAATGACCTGCTCGGCCTGCGGATTCAGAATGACGAATTTGAGCTGCAACTCTTCACGTTCCTCGCCACCCAGGACGCACTGCGAGCTTACCTGGTCTGGGATGAAAACACGCCCATCAGCTTCTGCATTGGTACTCAATACAACGGCGTCTTCCACTACGAGGAAGTCGGCTACAACCGTGACTATGCGAAGAAATCGCCGGGACAGTATCTGGTCATCCGAATGCTGGAGGACATGTACGAGCACGAGCGGCCTGTCCTCTGCGACTTCGGTGGCGGCCACGCCGACTACAAGCGAATGTTTGGAACCCGCGTTTCGGAAAGTGGCAACGTGTGGCTGCTGCGTCCCGGCCTGCGTTCAAAAATGATCATGACCTACTTCAACGGTCGACTCGCGGTCACACAGTCCATTCGGCAAACGCTGGACAAACTCGGCCTGCTGAACCGCCTGCGGAAACTCACACGCAAAGGACTGAAATCGAAACAGCAACCGTAGTATCGGTTCCCACGGACCGGAAATCACCGGTTGAATTCAGCCACGGCAAGTCACTCTGCATGCGTTGATATTCAGAACACTACTCAAGCGGAAACCACGAATGGGGCAGTTTCGACAACTCGTCCGAAAGTCGCTCGAAGCCGCCTTACCCGAACAGGCGATGCTTTCGCGAGGTCGTCGGTTGAGATCCAATTCTGGAGCCGACCGACCGGCATCCTGTGCCATCAGTCTGACATTCGATGACGGTCCCCATCCCGAATTCACTCCGCAACTGCTCGACAACCTGGCGACGGTCGACATCAAGGGAACGTTCTTCATCGTCGGTGAAAAAGCACAGCAGCATCCAGACATCCTGAAACGTATCGCAGCAGAAGGTCACGAAATCGGCAATCACACCTGGACACACAGCGAACCTCGCAAAACATCGACGGGACAGTTTCACGACGAAGTCACTCGAACAAACGATTTGATTTTCAATCTGACCGGAACACCCTGCCGACTGACCCGCCCGCCCAAAGGTGAGTTGTCGCCCGGCAAGATTCTCGCCCTGCTCAAACTGCGACAGACCATCGTCCTCTGGAACTGCGACACGAAGGACTATCTGATGAAATCGTGGGTCGACATGGAGACCTGGTGTCTCGACTTCACGCCGACGCACGGCGACATCGTATTAATGCATGACAACCATTCGTTCGCCGCAACGACTGCGGCTTTAGCGGGTACGTTGCCGAACATGTCTGGTGTCCGATTCTGCCGCGTTTCGGAATGGCTGCGGGATTCTCGACACTCAAGCACCAATACACTTTCAGCCTGCGGAGGTCGGTCATAATGTTCTGGATTATTGTCGGTCTGACAGTCACCGTACTGGCCTTCGAAACCGTTGTCGTCGCCTGCGTCGTTCGTAAGAAACATCTTGATCGCTGGCTGCCGAGCTACCTTTTCGGGATTGCCAGCTGCCCGCGGTTGAACCAACCAAACATCCGTACCGAAACTCTTGAAAGTTCGCGTGACAGCGAAGAAATCGTCACACAGGTCTCCGGGCATCGGACACCGTGGGAACGGTACGTGAATGACGAGCCACTCGACGTATTCATCGCCGTGTGTGACCACTTTGAACCGGACAACGCCAGACCGGCTCGCCACATTGCCGACGCCCGAATCGATCGCTGGTGCGCGGACTATCCAGAACTCTTCGGCAACTTCGCAGACAGCAGCGGACGACCTCCGCAGCACACGTTCTTCTATCCGCAGGATGAATACTTCGTCCCGGAATACCTCGACCAGTTGCGAGACCTCTGCGACGCTGGCTTTGGCGACGTCGAAATTCATCTCCATCACGACAACGACACCGAAGACGAACTCTGTGAGAAACTGGAATCGTTTCGTGATACGCTGTTTCATCGACACGGTCTACTGCGACGTGACCCGAACACCGGAGAAATCGTTTACGGGTTCATCCACGGCAACTGGGCGTTGTGTAACTCGCGCCCGGACGGTCGCTGGTGCGGAGTCAATGACGAGCTGACGATCCTGCGGAAAACGGGATGTTACGCGGACTTCACGATGCCGTCCGCTCCCGACTTCACACAGACCTGCATTGTCAACAGCGTCTACTACGCGAGCAGCGACGCGAAACGACCGGCAGCCCACGATCGCGGAACCGCCGCTGTTCTGGGAGTAACAACGCCGCCAATCAACCATCTGCTGATGGTTCAGGGACCATTGACGCTCGACTGGCAGAACCGAACGCGCGGGATCATGCCACGCATCGAAAACGGCGACCTGCTTCATCGACGACCGCCCACAATGCAACGACTCGAACAGTGGCTGCGTTGCGGAGTTCACGTGGGAGGACGACCGGACTGGTGTTTTATCAAGCTGCACACTCACGGTTGCAAAGATGGCAACATCGACACGCTGCTCGGCGAAGAAACTCAGCGATTCCACCAGGCTCTGGCGGCGGAAGCCAGTCAGCGAACCAACTTTCGCTACCACTACGTAACCGCTTACGAGATGGCGCAGCTGATCCATCAGGCCGAACGCGGTGCCGCCGTTCCACAGCGACAGCCAGCAGAAGTTCTGACTCTTGCGTAGCCCTACGGAAATCAGATCAGACAAATCGGCACCGCGAGGCCGGTGATTTCAGCAGTCCAAACCACCGTCTCGTCGCCGCAGTTCTATCGCTACGAGACGAAGACTCGCCGATTCCGCAACTCAGCCGCGCGGCAATCACGCGGCGTCGCGATCACCGTTGGTGAATGAATCTCGCGACTGAATGATCGAACTGGCATCGAAGCGTTCGCCGAAATAACACTGCTGAGCGTCAGGATTGCTGAGCACAGTTTCCGCATCGCCACTGACCAGAACGGTTCCCTGGAAAATGATGTAGTTGCGATCTGTAATCGTCAGTGTTTCCCGCTCGCGATGGTCGGTCAGCAGAATCGAAATTCCCTGCTCGCGTAATCCGGCGATGATGTCCTGGATGCTGTGAATCGTCACCGGGTCGATTCCCGTAAACGGCTCGTCCAGCAGGATCAGGACAGGATCAGTTGCCAGGCATCTCGCGATTTCCAGACGTCGTTTTTCGCCGCCAGACATCGTCGACGAAATCTGCTTTCGCTTGTTCGAAAGTCCGAACTGCTCCAGCAGTGTGTCGACCTTGTCGTTGCGTTCGCCCTTTGAGAGCGGCAGGTACTCCAGCACGGCGTGGATGTTCTGCTCGACGGACAACCGCGTGAAGATGCTGTGGTCCTGCGGGAGATATCCCATGCCGTTTCTCGCTCGGCGGTACATGGGCCATTTCGAAACGTCGACGTCCCGCAGGTAAACCTTGCCCTCAGTCGGCGTCACCATGCCACAAGCCATGCGAAAGGTGGTGGTTTTTCCGGCTCCGTTCGGACCCAGTAGACCAACAATCTCGCCGGGCATCACGTGAAAATCGACACCATCGACCGCACGTTTCCCTGGGTAATCCTTCACCAGCCCGACGCATTCGAGCAGTCGCTGGTCTCCGACGCGAGATCCCTGACAATCCGCTCCTGGCTGTTGCACAACTGGTGGAGACTCAGGTTGATCGAGTCCTGTTGTTGTCTGATTCACATCGTCCTCCCTGACGAATCGCTGATTCGCGCGTCAACCATTTATGGAACGCGGCGGCCGCAGCTTACCGGATTCGGTGCATCCGCGAGAAGTTCGGATAAAACGGCACCCGAAAATCCGGATAGTCGGTCGACTTCACACCACCTGGGGTGATCTCTTTGTGATACGTCACCGGAAATCCTTCTCCGCCGTTCATGAACGGGATGCCGTGCGGCCAATAGATATAGAAGGCGCGACCGACGAGGGCTGACCGCGGCACGGCATGTCGATGCTCCGCTCCGCGTGAATTCGGCCAGACACGACTGTCCTGACTTCTTGGTGAGTTATCACCGAGCATCATGAACTCGTCCGGGCCAAGTTCGAACCGGGCTTCCGGAATGTTGTTCGCACCACGAGCCCGCTTTGAGTACAGCTCGTACCACTCTTTCGGATCATGCAGAGCGCGACGCAGTGCGTACGGTTCGGGATGTTCATCATCACCTGACCAGGTGAAACGATCCGCGTCGTCATTGCTGATCTGGCTGGCTCGATAATAAATGTCGCGTTCGATCAGAAGATTCGACACCTTTGCAGACGCGTTGCGAACGGCGATCCCGACTGGAATCAAATCCTCATCCTGCGGACTGGGAGTCTGAGACTCGTCTTCGACGTAGTTCGCTCCGTCTCCAAATTCGACAAGGTCATCGTCGATCCACAGACAGATCCGATTGTCGACGTTGGCGTACCGCAGCTCCCACTCTCCGGTGCCAGACAGTTCTGTCTGCGCCTCAGCCAGCACGACTTCGTTTTCGCCTGAACCGGAATATCGATCGACGGATACCAGCTTTGCACTTCCGTTCGAAGCATCAATGCGGCAGCGGTAGCAACGGACTCCTTCATTCAGCTCAACGACGACTTCAGACTGCTCGCCCGCCTCGGTGATTTCCACATCACACGTCAGCGTCAAATCCGCGACCCAGTAGGCGTCGTCGGTCGTGGTTCCGTTTCCACCGGTGTAAGTGTTGTAGCCACAGAAATCCGTGATGAGCTGCGGTCGAGGCCCCAGTGATTCGGCATCGTCAAAGAAATACTCATGATCCGATGGTCGCAGCGGTCCGTCACTGGCCGCCGCCCAGTCATCACTGGTCGGGATAATGTGCCGGTAACGCAACCACTTGAGTGATTCACCGGTCGAGCGAGCTTTCTCGATCGAAAAGCTTCCGGATGCCGCATCCTCACCCCAGCTGCCCGCCGCTTCCGTCCAGCCAGCCACCGGCTTCAACCCCAGTTGATCTTTTCTGTTCGCGACCGCCACATCGCCCGCCACACGTTCGACAGCAGCCCAACGTTTCGGCCAGCCTTTCTCGTGCAAAGCGGTCGCCTGGAAGTTGTTGTCGAATACCGGAATCTGAATGGCCTTCTGACGGGATGGCGGCTTCCGTAGCACTGACCGTGTCCGATCTTCTTCGATTCGATAAACATTTCCGCGTTTGATAACCAGGGTTTCATTCGGCAAACCGACCAGCCGCTTAATGTAGTTGGTCGTCGGTTTCTCCGGATACTTGAACACCGGCACGTCCCAGCGTTCCGGATCGCGGAACTCGTACGGAAACTTGTTGACCAGAATTCGGTCACCCTTGAAGACCGGAGCGTTGCGGACATCGTTCTCGAACCGGCAGTTCGGACAGATGGCCGTCTCAATGCGTTTGTTGGAACTGAAGTAGCCGGTCTCGTCGTTAATTTCGTCGCTGGCTCCGATCAGAATGTGGTAGCCGCATTGTTTGCAATCCGACTCTTTGTGCCGACCGTAAAGTGTGGGAGCCATTGACCCGGTGGGAATCACGAAAGCTTCTGCTTCAAAGCCTCGAAACAGAAAGGCCAGTACAAACGCCACGACGATCGACTCGATCGTTTCGCGTGTACTGTCCTGCTTGATGGGATGCTTACCGGTGTCAGCCTTGCCGGACGATCCATCCTTGTTCGGGCTCGACTTTTTCGCCGACGCCTTCGGAGAATCGCTGTTCTTCGAGTCCGACTTACTGGAAGAGTTGTCTTTTGATTTCGCCATACTGCTTCTATCTGAGTTATTCTGTCAGCAAACGTCGCCATGTTTGCCGTGAATCCAAACCAATGATCAACGTTTGATTGACAGCACGAATCCCGCCGAACTGCAGAGAGTGACCGACGCAGCGCGGGCCTGCCGAAGAAACGGCTCCAATTGGCAGGACCGCGCTGCGTCTGTCATACCCTACGCCATCCTCTTCCGTTTCGCCCGCGACTACCGAATGCACCTGATCTTCGAGAAGTCAGGAATCCGGATGTATTTAACCGTGCTTCCAATTTTGAGTCGACCGGGGAAAGACGGCAGATGAACGATCAGCGGTCGACCGACCAGCAGGCGTCTGGGAACGACAGGATCGACCCATCCTCGACTGTCCAGTGAGACAGGGCTGTTGTCTCCGAGAAAGAAAAATTCGTCGTCACCCAGCGTCAGCGGACGATCTGTCGCGTGCCGGTGATTTTCCGTGGTGTAATGAACATCGCGATAGAGCGTAACCGATTGGACCTGCACCGAACCGCGGCGTGCACCAAACGCGACAGGACTGAGCTGTTCGTCCGATGAATAGTCGCCACGCAGGTCACTGTTCGCCGGGTCGGCTGCTGGCGAGTTAGTTCCTTGCGAATCCACACCA
Source organism: Rhodopirellula sp. (assembly GCA_013203845.1). Classification (GTDB taxonomy): domain Bacteria; phylum Planctomycetota; class Planctomycetia; order Planctomycetales; family Planctomycetaceae; genus JABMPE01. Next base: position 23,409 of record JABMPE010000230.1, read on the forward strand.
TCAGTCCACGACGTCTGACGAATTCCGCGATCGGTATTAGAAGTGCGGCTCTCGGCAGCCTGCAACGTTGATCTCGACGAGTAACCCACGATGGTAATTTTCGACAGATCACCTTCTCGATGTTCCGACCAGCTTCCGTCCGGAACGTCTCGCAGCTCGCCTTCCAGCCACACCACTGCCAGCTCCACGCCGTTAACCGCCACCGCCGCCTGCCGATCAAACGACGACAGCTCGAAGTCGATCGCTTCCTTGAACCAGTCTTCTTTGAGCGGCACCGTGGCGTCGGCCTTGCGGCCACCGGCCAGAACGGCATCCACCGCAGCAGCAGACGATCCGACAATCCAGAGTTCCAGCACCCTCGCGTCGGCATCAATACGACAGACAATCTGTTTCGAGCGACAACTCAGCCGAGCGACGAACTCACCGGTTGCCGACACCGGCGCATCGACCACCGCTTCCCGCCGGACATCAGCCAGATCATTTGCAGTCTGGTCGGAATTCCGACCCGGGAAAGTCAGCTGAGCCGCCAGCATCAGGTCGTTGACGCGGTACTTCTCTGAAATTCTTGACGGCTGGTTGTAGCCATAATTGTCCGAGATGATCCCAGGACGAAACAGGCGAGCGGACTCACCTTCGCCTTGATCAGCTCTGGCTTGAATGGTGTAAGGCGACAGCCGCGGCCAGTGAAAGTAACGCACCCAGGAAGTGCTGATCGATTCTGACGGTGGCCGTGAACGCTCGCGGACCTGAGAATCAACAGCCCCGGTTCCGACCAGACCTTGAGCTGCCTGCTGATCGTTATACGAGAACGTGGCATCTCGACCGGCCCATTCGGCATCAGTCATCCAGCGAGGAATCCAGGTGGAATCGCTGGCCTGAAATTTCTGGTCGAAGACGGGAATTCGAATCGCGCGCTGCTGAGCCATTGTCTTCCGCAGAATCCGGCCGTCAATGTAGACGTCGCCGTCGCGCACGTGGATCGTCTCGCCAGGTAAACCGACCACGCGTTTAACGTACGCCTGATTCGGATTGTTCGGGTTCAGGAAGACGACCACTTGCCAGCGATGCGGGTCGTTGAACAGGTAAGCGTACTTGCTGACGAGCAGTTGATCGCCATCGTTTCGGGGCACGTTCGACACATCGATCGCCCCCTGGCCACAGTTAGGGCAAGTGGCGAGTTCCGACGGAGTCGTGCTCGGCCGGTCAAAGGCGACTCCGAAAGCAAATTCGTATCCGCAGTCGGGGCAGACAACCTGCTTGTGATAGCCCAGCAGCGACGGAGCCATCGAACCGGTCGAGATGATGTAACCTTCGAGCAGAAACGCTCGAAACACGATCACCGCCACGGCGAGACAGGCCAATGATTCCACCACCTGCCTGAAGACGCCAGCCTCTTCCGGCTTCGCCTTGGATGATCGCCGCGATTCGCCAGACCAGCCGCCCGCAGGTTCAGACGACACGTCCCAGCCCGAAGTCCGCGCGGGGGCGGATTCGGTAGCAGTCGCGTACCAGGCTGGTTGTTCGTTGGCGGCCATTCAGGTTTTCGTACGTGCGAACTTCCGGTTGGCAGAACTGAGGATTCGGTCTCAGCCAGGTATTAAACGGCAAAACAGACAAGCGGCAAAGAGCCAGAAGTCTAACCGCTCGCACCATCATTCCGAAACGGCTGTCTGTGTCTACGCAGGTTTGGCCGCCTCGGTTGGTTGCTCGATTGGTTATTCGATACACCCTCGGTTAATGACACGACACTGCTAATGACACGACACTGAGCCGCCGGAGTCGCCACTGATCTCATCTTGACCCGGACGGCTGAATCCGGAGAATCCCGTTCGCCCACGCAGAAACAGGAGTGTGACCTCGCTGAAGCTCACACACGGGCCGTTTCTGTCGCAGGATCCCCCCCTTTTCGAACATCATTCAGCATCAGGTGGCAAGGATTGTCGCCCGAAAATCAGCGGACATGGAGGTCCGACCGGATGCCGCTATCGCTGCCTGATCTACCCAGCCCTGTCAGTTTGCGACGGCTTCTGCCGGACGCCAGCTTTGTCGGATGCGGTGACGTAATCGTCAACGATGCGACCGATGACAGCCGGCTGGCCACCGAAGACACCGTCTTCGCAGCGATCTGTGGTACAAATACTGACGGGCGACAATTCGCCTCCGAAGCCATCGCCAATGGATGTTCGGCCGTTTTGACGAACCGACCGTTCCCGAATGTGGCCGCTCCGCAGTGCATCGTTCGGAATGTCCGAGCTGCATACGCCCGAGTCTGCAACGCCGTCAGCGGAAGTCCGACTTGCCGACTGCAGATTGCCGGTGTGACTGGCACCAATGGCAAAACGACGACCGCGTGGATGCTGCGTTCGATTCTGAACGCTGCAGGACGACGCTGCGGCCTGCTGGGAACGATCGAATACCACGACGGTAAAACGACCTCGCCCGCCAGTCTGACAACTCCTGATCCACGGAATGTTTTCCGGTGGTTCCGTCGGATGGTCGAAAACGGTTGCCGACACGCGGCAATCGAAATTTCCAGCCATGCTCTCTCGCAGGATCGCATTGCCGGAACTCCGCTCGCGGTCGCGATCATCACAAACGTAACACAGGACCATTTTGATTATCACTCCGACCTGGAAACGTACCTCGCGGCGAAGTCAAAAATCATCGATTACGTGACGAACAGCGGCATCGTCGCGATCAATCTGGATGATCCTGGCAGCTCGCAGCTCGCCAGCAAGGCCGTTGCAACGGGCCGTCGGGTTGTAACCTTCTCTGCTGACCAGCACGCCGACGTTCGTGCAGACATTCTTCAGGAAAGTGTCGCTGGAAGTCGGTTCCGAATTTCGATCGCCAGTGCGGATTCAGACCAATCAACTACTCCCGACCAGACAAACACTGGAACGATCGACGTCTCAATCGCCCTGCCCGGTCGACACAACGTGCTCAACAGTCTCGGTGCCGCCGCCGCCGCGATTCACCTGGGAGCAACACTCGACGACGTCCGTACCGGACTGGAAGAACTCGTCTGCGTGCCAGGACGGCTTGAGCCTATCAGCTGCGGTCAGTCGTTCCCCGTCTTCGTCGACTACGCGCACACCGACGACGCTCTGCGGCGAGTTGTCGACAGCCTGAAATCACTGACGACCGGTCGCGTGCTGTGTGTGTTCGGAGCTGGCGGTGACCGGGACCGCACAAAACGACCACTGCTGGGAGAAGCCGGTTCGCACGCGGACTTTGCGATCGTCACCAGCGACAACCCGCGTACCGAAGAACCACTGGGCATCATCGAAGAAGTCCTGTCGGGATTCCCTCACGGATTCTCCAGCTTTCACGTCGAGCCGGATCGGCAGCGTGCCATCGAATTCGCACTGGCGGAAGCTCAACCCGGCGACTGCGTCCTGATTGCCGGCAAAGGTCACGAATCGGAACAGATCATCGGAACCGAACGGCTGCCCTTTGACGATCGCGTCGTCATCCGGAAGATCCTCACGCCACGCATAAGCACCCCTGACGCACAACTCGCCACCGCAGCGACACACCGCATCCACGACTGAGTAAACACTTTTCGAGACGGCCATGGAATTTTCGCTCAACCAGATCGCGACTGCCACAGGAGGCACGCTCGTCCGCACAGACGAAACGACGGACCAGCCACTTCGCATCGTGACTGATTCCCGGGAGGCGACGGTCGACACCGTATTCTGGGCGTTGCACGGCACAGCTCATGATGGTCACTCGTACGTTGACGCCGCCATCGCCAACGGAGCCGCAGCTTGTGTGGTCAGTGAGGCGTGGGCTTCGCAGAGTGACCTCAATCTCCCGATATCGTTCATCGAAGTCGCCGACACGCTGTCGGCACTCTCTGATCTCGCCGCATGGAACCGCCGACGCTGGCCGGTTCGAGTCATCGGCATCACGGGAAGCTTCGGCAAAACGACCACGCGAGAAATGCTGCACGCCGTGCTTTCTCAGAAATTCGAAACCCTCCGCAGCCCGAAGAACTTCAACAATCAGTTCGGCGTGCCGTTAACTCTGCTGCAGCTTGGATCGCATCACGAGGTCGCCGTCGTTGAACTCGGTGCGTCAGCCTGCGGTGAGATCCGAAGACTCGCGCACATCGCGCAGCCTGATGTGGGAATCATCACGGGGACGGGATTCGCTCACGCGGCTCAATTCGGCGGCCAAAAAGCGGTGATCCGTGCCAAGGGCGAACTTGCCGAAGCGATTCCCGGACGAGGCCTGCTGCTGCTCTGCGGCGACGAAGCCAGCGCCGACGCCCACGCCGCCCGAACTGCTTGTCGAGTCGTTCGCGTCGGAACCGGAACGGGCAAAGAATCAATCAACGACGTCGTCGCCACTGAAATCGTGCAGGCCGGTGAGAAGTTACAGGTCACCATTGGCGACACCATTTTTGAAGTCGCTGCATCAGGCCGACACTTCGCGAGGTCAGTGCTGTTCGCCGTGGCGATCGCTCGCGACTTCGATATGACCGACGACGAAATTCAACAGGGCCTGAACAAATTTACTCACATCGCTGGCCGCTGCGAAATCCGACAGCTGCCAGCCTGCACGATTATCGACGACTGTTACAACTCCAGTCCCGAAGCCATGCAGGCGGCAATTGCGGTGCTGGCCGGTCGAGAAACTTCGGGACAACGAATTCTGATCACCGGCGACATGCTGCTGCTCGGCGAGCATGCCTCAACGTGCCACCGCGATATCGGAGTGACCGCCGCAGCCTCGGGCATTGATCACATTCTCGCTTTGGGAAGGTTCGCCAGCGACGTCGTGGCCGGCGCAGTCGAAGCCGGTTTCGATCCCGCACGAGCGACCGCACACGTCAAACTCAACCAACTACTGAAACAACTCAGCACCATTCAATCCCAAGGCGACCTGATTCTGGTGAAGGGCTCCCGCGCTACTCACATGGAACGCGTCATCGACTGGCTGATAACTCAATCAATGACATCACCAATCGGCGAAAAGCCCGTCGCACAGGAGGCGTCAACCGGAACAAACTGAACTTCGAGATCTGCTGCCTGCTAAGGATTTGCGGGAATCACTATGCAGCGACCGGCGCTGTCGGAAGTGAGCACTCGGTTTCTGGATTCAGGCGATCAACTGGGTCCGATCGTCTCTAGATTCCGCTCTGCAGCAGATCTCAACCCGGGCGCTGAGGCTCCCCTCAGCGCCCGGCGTTGTTTTCAGAGTCGAGAGCGGAGCGTCCAGAGACGAGAGCCTTCAGTCTTGTTTCTTCGTTTTCGGTACCTTGCCTCTCGTCCCTCAACTCTAGACTCTCAGCACTTCAATATGCTCATCTGGCTGCTGAATCACTTTGAGCCGCTCCGACGGCAGTTCGAGATTCTCTCGTCGGGAGACTCGCACGTCGCACTCACGGCGAGAATTGCTCTGGCCAGTGTGATGTCGTTTCTACTGGCGTTACTGCTCGGACCGATCGTGATCAGGTGGCTGAAGGCTCACTTTCAGGAACGTATCGTCAGCGCGTCTGACCGACTGAACGAACTCCACGCCGAGAAACAGTCAACGCCGACCATGGGTGGCCTGTTCGTGTCCGCGTCGATTGTGCTGGCCTCGCTGATTTGTGGCGACCTCAGCAGCCCGTACGCTCTGTGCGGAATCGGTGTAGTGACGGCATTCTGCTCGCTGGGAGCCTGGGACGACTGGATCAAACTCAGCACACACCGAAACGGTCTGACCGTCAAGCAGAAATTTGCCGTGCAGCTGCTGCTTGGGCTGTTCTTCGCCACCGCGATGTATTTCACCTTGAAGGACCGTCCACAGGGACTCTCGCTGGTCTTTCCGATCGGTGGCACCTCGTGGTATTTCGGAGCCGGTTTCATCGCGTGGGCGATGTTCGTCCTCGTGGGAAGTTCGAACGGCGTGAACCTGACCGACGGACTCGACGGACTCGCCAGCGGCTGCATGATCTTTGCTGGTGGAGCGTTTACCGCGCTGACCTACCTGGCCGGCCACAAGGAAATGGCCGACTACCTGGCGATCCCGTACATTGCTGGCTGCGGCGAATTAAGCGTCGTCATGGGCGCGATGGTCGGCGCGATGCTGGGATTTCTGTGGTTCAACTGCTACCCCGCGCAGGTTTTCATGGGCGATGCCGGATCGCTGCCCATGGGCGCGTTGCTCGGTCTGGGCGCGCTGGCCTGCCGCCAGGAAATTCTGCTGGTGCTGGTCGGCGGAGTTTTCGTGATCGAGACGCTGAGCGTCATCGCTCAGGTCGGCTGGTTCAAACTGACCGGCAGCCGGCTCATCGCCTGCAGCCCGCTCCACAATCACTACCTCTTCAAAGGGCACCACGAAATCAAAATCGTGGTCCGCTTCTGGATCGGCTCCGCCCTGCTGGCCCTGGTCGCGGTCGCCAGTCTGAAGATCCGCTGACGGACAGCTCTCATCGCGAAATGCGACGAACAAGAAGTGCGACCAATCAGAATTCGCAAAAGGCCACTGCGGTATGCAGTGGCCTTTTTCGGTTTGTTACTCAGGCAGCGATTGGTGCGGCCATCAGCCAGTGATCGGTCTGCCGGAATGACGAAAATCGCCGTTCTCACTGGATTCGACAAGTCATTTCACGGCTAATCTTTACCAGATCGGACCAGGGATCGTCGCGTTGAAGCTCGGCTGACCCGCCCAGTACCAGGGGCGACGGTAGCTGTAGTATGGATACCGGACGTGCCCCATTTCTCCGCGGGCGTTGAACATCGGGCCTGACGCTCCTGAGTAACCGCCACCGATGCCGCCGCCACCAAAACTGCCGTAACCAAAGCCCCCAC
>JABMPE010000231.1 GCA_013203845.1 Rhodopirellula sp.
GCAGTGCGACCATGTCGTACGCTCGCGTGAAGTCCGGGAAGTCGAGCGTGGCGACCCAGCGGGCTGTCGCAATGGCCGCTTCGAGTCCCCATTCAAAATCCGGCAACAGCTTCAGCAGGGCGTCTTTCTTCGGAGCCCGGTAAAAGCCGCCGACACTCACGTTGACCGGATGAATGGCACGTCCACCGAGGACTTCGAGCAATTCGTTGCCGTGCTTCTTGAGCCGCAACCCGCGATTGACTTCGTCGGGGAAATGTCCCGCCAGTTCGATCCCGCTTTCAAAGCCCAGAAAGTCCGGTGCATGCAGCAGGTGCATGTGCAGCGCATGACTTTCGATCCACTCACCGCAATACAGCAGTCGTCGCAGGCGGCGAATCTCCGGCGAGATGGTCACTCCCAGCGCCGCTTCGAGCGCATGCACTGAACTCATCTGATACGCGACAGGGCAAATGCCGCAGATCCGAGCCGTGATGTCCGGTACCTGTTCGAGTTGCCGGCCTTTCAGAAAGGCTTCAAAGAATCGCGGCGGCTCGTAAATGCTGAGTTGGATGTCTTCGATCTTCTCGCCGTCGAGTCGAATGTACAAACCGCCTTCGCCTTCAACTCGGGTCAGTGCTTCAACTTTAATGGTGCGTGTATGAGACACGTTGTTATGTACCTTTCGAACTGTCAGACCAGATTTTCAAGTCGGTCACTCTCGTCACGAAAGGACGGGGCTCCGGAATTGAAGTTGCGCAGCAGTTGTACCAGTTCCGTCGGTGCCGCGCCGGTCTGCATCAGATGGTCGGTCAGGCTTTGCACGTGCGTTTGCTGAGCCGGGCCGTAACAGCCGTAACAGCCGCGATTGTATGTCGGACAGATCGCTCCGCAGCCGGATTGAGTCACCGGTCCCAGACACGGCTCACCCGTCGCGACAGGGATGCAGACATTGCCTCGCTGTTTGCAGTCCATACAGACGCTGTGCGTTTTCGTGCGTGGCTTTCGACCGGCCAGCAGCGACTTGAGTACCTCGATCAACTGAAACTGATTGATGGGACAGCCACGCAGTTCGAAATCGACCGGAACGTGATCCGCAATGGCCGTCGACGTTGACAGCGTGCTGATGTACTGCGGACTGGCATAAACCGCCTGGGTGAAGGCGTCGATATTTCCCCAGTTTCGCAAAGCCTGAATTCCGCCGGATGTCGCGCAGGCACCAATCGTTATCACGTATTTCGACTGTCGCCGGACTTCCTGAATCCGCTGCTGATCGTGCGGCGTGGTGATCGAACCCTCGACCAGCGCGATATCATACGGCCCATCCTGAATATGACTCGTCGCTTCCAGGAAGTAGGCGATATCGACAATCCCGCAGACCGCGAGCAGTTCGTCCTCGGCGTCGAGCAGCGAAAGCTGACAACCATCGCATGACGCGAACTTGAAGACTGCAAGTCTTGGTTTCGGCTTTGACTTCTGTTTTGTTTGAGTCGGCGAAGGATGTATTGAACTCATGGAATCAGAATCCTTCCACGCGTAAGAAGTCTGCTACCTGGTCATATTTAACGACCGGGCCGTCCTTGCAGACGAATGTCGGACCGAACTGACAGTGACCGCACAGGCCAATTGCGCAGTTCATGTTCCGCTCCAGTGACACGTAAATCTGGTTGCCGGGAACTCCACGCCCCAGAGCAGCCCGCGCGGTGTACCACATCATGACTTCCGGGCCACAGCACAACACTCTGGTCTGGGCGGGGTTGTCGAGCTTCATGCGATCCAGCAGCTGCGGTACGACGCCAACGTTGCCGCTCCAGCCGGCTGATGCACGGTCAACGGTCGTTGCAACTTCAAGCCCGCGGCTTCTCCAGGTGTCATACTGGTTCGTGTAAAGCAGTCCGGCTGGATCGCGTGCTCCATACAGAAGTGTCAGATTTCCAAATTCGGCTCGGCGATTAAGCAGCTCGTAAATTGCCGGTCGCAACGGTGCGAGCCCGATGCCGCCAGTCACAATAATCACGTCCTGACCACGGCATTCATCGATCGGCCAGGCACTGCCGAACGGACCTCGCAGCCCGAACGTCGCTCCTGCATCGAGTCGTGCCAGTTCGCCCGTCACATTGCCAGCAATGCGGACGGTATGATCGAGCGTGCCGCGTTGTGCGGGATCACTGCTGATCGAAATCGCTGACTCGCCAACACCCGGCAGATACAGCATGTTGAACTGCCCGGCCCGGAACGCAAAGGATTCTGCAACGGCTTGATCCTGAAATTCGAGATGATACGTGGCGACGTTTTCAATCTCGCGGGTGATCTCAGCAATCCGGACAGTGTGAGTCAGCCAGGGTTCGAGATTCGGCGAACAGGACGGAAATGGATTCATGCGTCGGCCTCCGTCGTCAGGTCACAGAATTCTTCATTGCCGCGAATGGTGGCGACCTCGGCCGTCAGATCGATTCCGACCGGGCACCAGGTAATGCAGCGTCCACAGCCCACACAGCCGCTGGAACCGAACTGATCCTGCCACGATGCCAGCTTGTGCGTCAGCCACTGCCGATACCGGTGAGAGATCGTGTTGCGAGTCGTGCCGTGACTCATGGAAGAAAAACTCAGATTAAAGCACGAATCCCAGTGTCGCTGCCGCTCGACGTTCTCGCCGGACAAGTCCGCAACATCTTCGACACTGCTGCAGAAACACGTCGGGCAGACCATCGTGCAGTTCGTGCATCCCAGGCAGATCGCTCCAACTTCTTCCCAGCGCGGATGTTCGAGATTCCCCAGCAGCAGTTCTTTAATGCCGGTCGTGTTGAGCTGTTTCGTCTGCTGATCGATCGCCTGCTGCCGGGCGTCTCGGGCGGATTCCAGTTGTTCTGCAGCGACTTCTTCGGTGGCGAGTCGATCCAGCAGCGCCGTTCCCGCGTCACTGCCGGCATCGATCACAAAGCCA
>JABMPE010000232.1 GCA_013203845.1 Rhodopirellula sp.
GAAATCGATCTCGTCATCGGCCAGGTAATTTCCGTGAGCGATCAACGCGTGCGGCAGTTCAGCAAGTTGCTGCAGATAATCCATCGGACGCGTGTTTTTGGGAATGGCTCCGTCCCGCCACAGATCAAAGCGGGTGAGCATGTCAAAGAACTCCCCGGTTCCCGACTTGAGCAGTTCGAGTTCGGCCGTTGTTTCCGCCAGGTGAATGCACAGCGGCACGTTTTCGGCGCGTGCCAGTTCAACCAGATAGTGAAACAGTTCCGGGCAGACACTGTACGGAGCGTGCGGGCTGATGCCTGGCAACAGATTCCTGTGCCCGGCCTGTTGTGAACTTCGGCAGTCGGCGATGTGCTGGCGAGCGATTTCGAGTTGTGGAGTCACCTGGTCCGGCAACAGCCCAATCAGTTCTCGAAAGGCGACGACTGACGAACCGTTGTCGGGGACGCAACTCGCCGACCAATCTCCGGTCACGATGTCTCCGATCAGGCTGGTGCCTGTTTCGGTCGCTTCGTTGACGCCAGCTTTGATGTATTCGCACAGCGAGCCAGGCCGTTCCCGACGGTGAGCGAGCAATCGACCGATCCAACCGGTAAACGGCAGCGCGGGTTCGATTGGCGAGGAAAGGCTGCTGAATTCGAGGTGCGCGTGAGCGTTCACCAGACCGGGGATTATTGCGACGTTGCCCACGTCAATTGTTTCAGAATCCGGTTGGCCGGTCAGCGGTTCGACAGCCGTGACGATGCCGTTCGTGATCTCGATCACGCCGCGTTCGATCGGCGGTTGATCAACAGGAAAGAGCCAGCGAGCGAGCAGCCGAGTCATGACGACTCCACGTTTTGAACCGGGTCAACGTTCTGGTCGTCATCGCTCCAGATGGCGTGCGGGTCGAAGCTCATCGACGCCACCATACTCAACGCAACGCACAGCACGAACGCGACGACTGCGGGGCCGAACTGAAATTCAATGAGACTGCCCAGCTTCACGAGCATCACCAGAAACGCCAGCAGCATGACATCCATCATGCTCCATTTTCCGGCGTGCTCCATGATGCGGTAGGTCAGTGATCGAAAGCGTTGATGGGTCACCTTCAGCAGGCTCAGTTCCAGCAGCATCACGATTTTCGTCAGCGGGAAGGCGATGGAGAATACAAACACGACTCCGCCCACAAACCAGCTGCCGTGCGAAAACAGTTCGACGATTCCAGTCAGGATGCTCGACGTTGATCGGTGTCCGAGTTTTTCCACCTGGAGGATCGGCAGCAGAATCGCTGGCCAGAACAGAAAGAACGCGCCGAGAGCGGTCGCTGCGGTGCACGCCGCGGAGCGTTCGCTCCAACCGGGACGCACGATGATCGAGTCGCAACGTGTGCAGGCCGCGATGTCTCCCGGTGAAAGTTCCGGAATCGCGTGGATCAGGCCGCAGCAGTGGCAGGCTTTGAGGTGGGGCATTTCGAATTCAGAACGAATCGGCAAGAGAAACGTAAAACTGGAACGAAGCATAAACTCTGTTGGACATGTCCGGGAACAGTGCGCTGTGTCAAGGACGACGTTCCCGTGCCGTTAGAACTGCGCTACACTCCTGGTCGGTCAGGACGTCGAGTGACTCCAAGAGGGATTCAGAGATGCTGCATACAGTGGTAATGGCGGGCGGAAGTGGGACACGATTCTGGCCGGTCAGCCGCAAGGAACTCCCCAAACAGTTCCTCACGCTGTTTGGTGAGCAGTCGCTGATCCAGCAGGCTGTGCGCCGCTGTGCCGAGCTTTCGTCACCGAATGCAACGTGGATCGTCACGAACGCCGCGCATGCAGTGGAAACGGGTCGGCAACTTCCGGAGCTATCCGCGGACCATATTCTCGTCGAACCCTTGCGGGCGAAATACGGCGCCTTGCATCGCGATTGCGGCCGCGCGGCTGCTGGCCGACGATCCCGACGCGATCATGCTGGTGACGCCAGCAGACCATGTCATCACTCCGAACGAAGCCTTCGTCGCAGCCGTTCGGCGAGCGATGGATACCATCCAGCAGGATCCTTCCCGATTGTGCCTGTTCGGAATTGTGCCAACCAGGCCGGCGACAGGTTACGGATACATCGAACAGGGTGACGAGTTGCCGGATTGTGACCGCGTTTTCAACGTCGCGTGTTTTCGAGAGAAACCGGATCTGGAGACTGCTCAGAAGTTTCTGGACGCGGGCAACTTCCTCTGGAACAGCGGCATCTTTGTCTGGCGTGCAGACACGATTCTGGCTGCTCTGCAGCAGCACAGTCCGGGAGTGACCGAAGTTCTCGACCGCTTCCGCCAGCACGCCGGCACGCCGGAATGGTCGTCGGCACTGGAAACAGAGTTTGCGAAGATGCCGTCGATTTCAATCGACTATGCCGTGCTGGAGCATTCGAAAAATGTCTGCGTGCTGGAAGCCCCTTTTAGCTGGGACGACGTCGGAAGCTGGTCGGCGCTGGCTCGCGTGCATGATCAGGACGAGCATGGAAACACGGTACTCGGCAGACACGTGGGTATCGACACAAAAAACGCCACGATTTTCTCGTCAAGTAACCATCTGGTGACAACAATCGGGTTAGATGGTTGTGTGGTTGTGCATACCGAACATTCCACGCTGGTCGCAAAACTGGACGACGAGGCGCAGATCAAAGAACTGCTCGCCGCGCTGAAAGCGGCCAGACTGGACGCATACTTGTAGGACGTTCTGAACGTACAGTTTCCGGTGGCGCGGACGTCGAAAGTGGCATTCCGCCGGAGTGAATGATGTCAATCTTCGAAAAGTCGTCTGAACTGCCCGTCTCGGCGGACGAGGCCTTCGCGTGGCACTGCCGACCGGGAGCGTTTCTGAGACTGGCGCCACCGTGGGAATCGATCGAGCTGCTTTCTTCGGACGGTGTGTCGGACGGTTCGCGAGCGATCATCCGCATGAAGCTCGGGCCGTTCTCGAAAAAGTGGATTGCCGAGCATCACGACATCATCCCCGGTCGCCAGTTTCAGGATCGACAGGTCTCTGGCCCATTCGCCAGCTGGAATCACACTCACCAGCTGGAACCGGTTTCCGCGGATCGGTGTATGCTGACAGACCGCATTGAATTCCAACCGCCGCTGGGAATTTTCGGTCGGTTTTTCGGTGGCCGGTTAATTCGCAGACAGCTTGAGCGGACCTTCCGATACAGGCACGCGCTGACTGCCAGCGATCTGACCTTTCACTCAGCTTACTCAGAGGAATCCGCTATGAAGATTGCCATTGGAGGTTCGACAGGTCTGGTTGGTTCGGCATTGGTCTCGCTTCTGACGACCGGTGGCCATGAAGTCTCAAGACTGTCCCGAAGCAGCGGGTCGGCATCCAGCGACGGGACAACCAGCATCGCCTGGGATCCGGCGAAAGGCACCATCGACGCGACCGGACTGGAAGGCACCGACGCGGTGGTGCATCTCGGCGGTCATAATATCGCACACGGTCGCTGGACGGACGGCATGAAACGGCTCATTCGAGACAGTCGCGTTAACAGCACGTCTCTTTTGTCGCGCACGCTGGCTGGTCTGGCAAATCCGCCGAAGGTTCTGGTCTGCGCCTCGGCGATCGGTTTTTACGGCGACCGCGGTCAGGAAATCATGACCGAAGAGAGCGCACCGGGGCCGAGTTTTCTCAGTAAAACCTGCCGCGAGTGGGAAGAAGCGACCGCCCCGGCTCGCGATGCGGGAATTCGAGTTGTTAACCTGAGAATCGGCGTTGTCCTGAGCCCCAAAGGCGGAGCCCTGCAGAAGATGCTGCTGCCGTTCAAAATGGGTGGGGGCGGAGTGGTCGGCAGCGGAAAGCAATGGATGAGCTGGGTGTGCCTCGACGATCTCCCGCGAATCATTCTGCACGCCATTCAAACGGAATCACTGTCTGGACCAGTGAACGCAACAGCTCCAGGCACTGTCGACAATCGCGAGTTCACAAAAACTCTTGGTCGCGTTCTCAAACGCCCGACGATTATTCCGATGCCAGCGTTCGTGGTGAAGCTGGCTTTCGGAGAAATGGGCGAAGAACTTCTGCTCGGCAGCACTCGAACAGTTTCCAATCGCCTGCAGGAGTCCGGTTACGAATTTGCTTTTCCGGAACTTGAGCCAGCGTTGCGCCACCTGCTGGGCAGGACCCCATGTGTGTGATGGCTGGACGCTGGCGACCCTGATGTCTGCATGGGAAACAGGCCGACCGCATACTGGCATTGACGAGTTACCAGGCGACTCGTACAAGCCCAGTGCTCAAGGAGGAGCAAAACCGAAAAGGATTCTGGTTGATGCGTTTGTCATGTAATTTCCCAACGCCCGTGAGACTTTACGTACAGAGTTGCCTGAAATGCGCAGGCACCTGGCGAGAGCGTTCTGGATTTACCGTGCTGGAACTTCTGACAGTCATGGGGATTGTCAGCACGCTGGCAGCAATCATTCTGCCGGCAGTCGGATCGGCTCGCGAAGCCGCCCGGCGCATGCAGTGCGTCAATCAGCTCAAACAGGTTGGCATTGCTCTGCACAGCTACCACGAAATACACGGCTCGTTTCCGACCGGTTGGCAATGGGAAGCCACTAACAACTCGGCTTACGGCTGGGCAGTTCCACTGCTGCCCCAACTGGAACAAAACGCAATCTACGAGCAGACCGACCGCAACTCGCTTCTGACAGATTCGGTCAACACGCGGGCTCGTGCGACTTCGGTGAGTCTGCTGATCTGCCCGTCTGATATCGTTGCCCCCGTTTTCACTCTTGCCTGGGAAAACAAAGCAACGCTTGGTACCGGCCCACTGTTCGATCTGCCGACAGCCAGCTACGTCGGCGTCTTTGGAGTGACAGAGGCCGATGAAACAAATCCGGTGCCATTGGGCGAAGGCACGTTTGTGGCAGACAAAGCGGTCCGACTGGCAGATCTCCAAAGAGGAGCCAGTCATACAGCCGTCGTTGGCGAACGAATATGACCATCGCCTCATCAGACTCATTGAAGCCTACCGCAGTGGATTCGGTGGGTTTGACGATACTCGACAAAACGCAGCAACCAGTCAGTCCGACGAATGCCCTGCACGAATCAGATGAGCCAGTCAGCCAGGCAGGCAGCCAGGCAATGTCCCCATCCCGTTTTGCGTGGATGGGGCCTTACCGGGCTGTCGCTCTGATTTTTCTTGCAGCTGTCAGCACGTTTTCACTGCTGAGAGTGGCGCTGCTGGTTGCTTACGCGGAATGGGGCGCGATTGACCTGACCGCCTTCACACGAATCATGTGGGTCGGCTTTCGCTTCGACATCATGGTCGGGCTTTGCTTCGTGCTGTGGCAGACCGTACACATCACCTTTGTTCCCGAATCACGCCGGCTCGGTCGCTTCAGCCGAATCGGAATTGAGTTTGAATGGATCGTTGCGGGGCTGATTCTGCCGTTGCTCTTCGCTGTCGAGTGGCTGTTCTTTGACGAGTTTCAGTCGCGGCTCAACTACATCGCGTTCGAGTACCTCGTTTACCCGACAGAAGTCTGCTGCAATATCTGGCAGTCATATTCCATCATCCCAATTGTGAGTTGTGTAACGATTGCCGGCGGTACGTTGTATTTGTACTCGCGTCGTCCGCTGCTCAATCTGGTCGCCAGCTCGCTGCCTTTGCGGAATCGTCTTGGCTTCCTGAGCGGAGTGCTGACGGCAATCGTCGGACTCTGGGTCACCACCGGCATGGACAGTCGCAACGTTTCACGCGATCGCGTCGCCGTTGAATGTGCCGGCAATGGCCTCTACAGCTTTGTGTATTACGCGCTGACCTGCCGGCTTGACTACGACGAGAACTATCTGACGATCGATGAGCCCGACGCTCTGGCCCGAGTCAGGCAGCAGGTTGTCGGGCCGAACGATTATCTGATCGAAGGTTCGTCCAACCCCGTGGACCGAATTGTTTCGACCGGCCAGCCGCAGCGGGACTGGAATGTCGTGCTGATTCTGGAAGAGAGTCTTGGTTCAGACTTTGTGGGTGTGCTGGGTGACAAACGCGGACTGACACCTGAACTCGACGCCTTGTGCAAAGAGGGTCAGTTATTCGATCAGTGGTACGCCACCGGCAATCGTACGGCGAGGGCACTGGAAGCAGTCATGACTTCGATGCCACCGATTCCGACGGAGTCCATTCTCAAACGCGATCACTCCGCCCGAGTTTTCACCCTGGCGGACGCCCTGCAGGAACGCGGTTACGAACGGCTCTTCATGACCGGCGGGCGCGGCCTGTTCGATGGCGTGCGATCTTTCATGACGAACAATGGTTTCAATCATTTCATCGAGCAGTCCGACTTTCCGGATCCAGTCTTTGCCAACGCCTGGGGAGTCAGTGATGAAGACCTGTTTCGTCGCGGCGTGAAAGAACTCGACAAGCTGCACGCCACTGGAAAACCATTCTTTGCCACGCTGTTGACCGTTTCAAATCATCGTCCTTATACCTACCCGGAAGGTCGCATTTCCGAGATGGCTCAGACCCGCGACAACGCCGTCCGATACGCCGACTATGCACTGGGATACTTCTTTCGCGAAGCCAGGTCGCACGACTTTTACAGAAATACGCTGTTCGTGGTGATGGGCGACCACGGCGCTCGCGTTTATGGCAGTCAGATGTTTCCGCTGCAGTCGTATCGCGTTCCGGTCGTGATGCTGCAACCCGACGGTTCCGGACACGGCACGCGATGCAGCACGCTGGGATGTTCGCTGGACATCGCTCCGACAATTATGGCTCGGCTCGGCGGCGAGTACCGCTCCGTATTCTTTGGCCGAGATGTCGTGTCCATGCCGCCTGATGAAGGTCGTGCTGTGATGCAGCACAATCACGACGTTGCACTGCTCAACACACAGCAACAGCTGGTGAATCTTGGCTTCAACCGGACCGCCTGGGAGTTCGAAGTCGGCAAAGTCGATTTCAGTCTGACGCAGCAAAGACTGGCAGAACCCGAGGATCTTCAGAACACCGCAGCTCTCTTTCAAACAGCGTACCAGCTGTATTACTCCGACAAATGGTTCCCCGACCAATCCGTTTCAGGCGAGTCGCTCTCGCGGCGTGACAAATCAGCCTTCTGACAAGTGTTGCATACACATGCCGTTGGGATTGTTCGCGCAGTATCAATCAGTGCGTTCGTTCACAAATCTACGATACTCGACTCTTAAGCAAAGTGTTTCGATGAAAAAACGATGGCTGGAACGTCTTCGACAACAGGCATCCCGGGTGGCGGCTGTTGTCTGGTTCGTCGGTGCTGGCGCAACAACACCGCTTCTCGGAGCAGACAGTTTCACAGGGATGCTGCTGTTTCTGCTGGGAGCCGTGCTGACAGTCGTGGGGGCAACAGGCCGCACGTGGTGTCTGTTGTATATTGCCGGGCGAAAAAACCAGGAACTGCTGACCGTTGGTCCGTATTCGCTCTGTCGTCATCCCCTGTACTTTTTCAGCCTTGTGGGAACAGTGGGAGTCGGTCTGGCATCGCGAACACTGGCGATCCCAGGCGTTGCCGCTGTGGCATTCTTTCTCTACTACGTAGGCGTCATCCGTTTCGAACAGAATCGCCTGCGCGAGATTCATGGTGCCGAATTTGATTCCTACCTGCAGCGTGTGAACGCGCTGATTCCGGGTTTTCGAACGTATCAATCTGCTGGACAAACCCGGGAGATTTTCATCAAACCGGTCGTCAAAGGTCTGATGGACAACGGCTGGTTCGTGCTGGCCTTTGTGGGAGTTCACTTGCTCGGCGAACTTCGTGTTCAGCATCTGTTTTTTGACTGGTGGACGCTGCTGTAAGTGACGCGGTGCGGGCAGCGACCATCATTGATTCACGTGAGTATGCGGCGTCATGACCGTACCTGCTCGTACAGGGCGATAACCCACTGGCGGAAGTTGCGATCGATCGGGTCGAGGTTTTCTGTGCCGAGGATTTCGCACAGCGTTCGCAGTCCGCTGGGGTCGCTTCCGGCGCGATCTCGGAACTTGCGATAGAAGAACGGCAGCAGGCCTCGCTCCTGGAGATAGAGGCAGAAGTATCTGGCGTGTGCGTACTCGACGGCCTGCCGCTCTTCACGAATTTCCCGTGACGAGATCAGCGATTCCAGCGTACCCAGCCGACGCTTCTGCATTGCATTCAACAGGTGGTTCAGCCGCCAGTTGGAAAGCCCGTTGAGCCGCAGTCCGTCGTCCGAAAAATCGGCTTCTTCGTAGAGTGACGCCAGACCTTCGTCGAACCATTCCGGCATGTCGGGAAAGTCGACGTGTCCGAGCGCATGAGTCAACTCGTGAGCGAGCGTGCCATCGCCGGTGCCAACGTTGACTACAATGCGGCGGTCGGTGCGGATGTAATAGCCGTAGTAGTTCGCCGTATCTCGCCGGTCGAACTTCCAGGAGGCTTCGCGGTAGGTCCGCTCGTTCGAGTACAGCAACAGCGTAAGTGGTTCATCGGGCGGGTTATCAAAATAAGTCAGATCAAGAGCCCGCTTCGTGGGGAGAACGGTCTCCGAGTAGTAGCGATCGAGTTCCGCTTCCGAGAGATTTCCGCCGATCACAAACGGCGGACGAACGATGATACGATCTTTGTCGTCGAGGTGCCGTCCGAGTTCACGAGCGCGCTCGTCGCACGCGATGGTCAAACTCCTGTGGTCAACGTTAGCGTTTGCCGAGTCCGCTGGAACCAGCCCCTCTTCCACGCCAGCGTGTAGCTCGTCGATGTCGAAATCGCGATGCTCAGATCTCGCGACCGGCGCAGCCTGTACGGTCTGCGAAGGCCGCCCAACCGTCAGGAAATAACATCCTGCGATCAGAAAACCAGGTCCGACGACCAGGATAATCGCTCGCGTCAACATAGACAGTTTGTTCCTCATGCTTCGGTTGGCTGATGCGTGTGGTTTTTGACCGACTGCTGGCTGCCAATACGAACCGGCGAACCGGCATCACGCTTCGAAGTCGACGCGGAAGCTCTCCGCCGTGCCGAATTGTACTTTTCAGAACCACCTGTCTTGTGATTTGAAGTTGAATGATTCACCTCGAAGGCGAAGATTGGCGTCTCGCGGTCGTTGAATTCCGATCAACCCGCAGACGCAACGCGAACTACGGATCCCTGCTTTCCCGCTGTCGGCAAACGCAGCAAGTGGGCGTTCCTGCCAGGCAGAGGTTGAGGCCGTCACCTGCCCGGATATCCTGATGCAACACCGTGAATGGCTACTGAGCCTTGCAGATCCGGATTCGCGGCGTTTCCGATGGAAGGCAGATTCATGAGCAGCACGAAGTACAACGAACTGGGCGCTCATCCTGATGAGCAGAACGGCGTTGCGGGAACTCGCTTTGCCGTTTGGGCTCCGAACGCTCGTGAAGTTTCCGTCGTGTGCGATTCGAACGACTGGCTGCGCGAAACCAATCCCTTGTCGCCGAGCGACAGCGGAGTCTGGTCCGTTTTCGTTCCAGCTATTCAGGCCGGTGAAAAGTACAAATACTCAATCGTCGATGTGCGGGGAAACTTCGTCGACAAGGCGGATCCTTACGCGTTTCAGGCGGAATACCGTCCAGCTACGGCATCGATCGTGTGCGACCTGAATGGTTACTCGTGGGACGACGACGAATGGATGACTTTTCGGCAGACGGCCAACTGGCTCGAACGGCCCATGTCGATCTACGAAGTCCATCTCGGATCGTGGCGTCGCCCGAAAGACGATCGAGACTATTTCACCTGGAGCGAGCTTGCCGATCAGCTCATCGCTTATTGCCACGAACTGGGCTACTCACACCTGCAACTGTTGCCGGTGTCTGAGCACCCGTTCGATGGATCCTGGGGCTACCAGGTAACCGGTTACTTCGCGCCGACAAGTCGTTTCGGAACGCCTCACGAATTCATGCAGTTCGTTGATCGTTGTCACCAGGCTGGCATCGGAGTGCTGGTCGACTGGGTGCCGGCCCACTTTCCCACCGACGCTCACGGGCTGGGACGCTTCGACGGAACCGGGTTGTACGAACACGAAGATCCTCGCAAGGGCTACCACCCCGACTGGAACACGTACATCTTCAACTATGGTCGCCAGGAAGTTCGCGAGTTCCTGTTGTCGAGTGCCCGCTTCTGGTGCGATCTCTATCACATCGATGGCCTGCGAGTCGACGCGGTGGCTTCGATGCTCTACCTGGACTACTCACGCGACTCCGGCCAGTGGGTACCCAACGAGCATGGCGGTCGCGAGAACACCGACGCGATCAGCTTCATTAAACAATTCAACGAAATCGTGCATCGGGAATTTCCGGGCGTCGTCACCATCGCGGAAGAGTCCACATCATGGCCTGGAGTTTCGCGACCGCTGTACGACGGCGGTCTGGGATTCACCATGAAGTGGGACATGGGCTGGATGCATGACACGCTGAAGTACATCGCTCGCGAACCGGTCCATCGAGAGCATCATCAGAACGATCTTTCGTTTCGCATGATGTACGCCTTCAGTGAGAACTTTGTGTTGCCGCTCTCACACGACGAAGTGGTTCACGGCAAAAAGTCACTGTTGTCGCGGATGCCTGGCGACGAGTGGCAGCAGTTTGCCAACCTGAGACTCCTCTTCGGTTATCAGTTCACGATGCCGGGGAAAAAGCTGCAGTTTATGGGAGGCGAGTTAGGGCAGTGGACCGAGTGGAACCACGACGCGGAACTCGACTGGTCCCTGCAGGAATTCCCGACGCACGCCGGGATCAGCCGACTCGTTAAGGATTTGAACCAGCTTTACTGCTCGAATCCGGCGATGCACCAGTTCGATGCTTCGCAGGAAGGCTTCCAGTGGATCGACTGCAACGACGCTCAAAAAAGCACATACTCCTTCATTCGGCGCTCAAGCAAACGTGATGACTTCTTTGTGGTCGTTCTGAATTTCACGCCGGTTGTTCGCGAAAACTTTCGCATTGGCATTCCCAAAGCCGGGTTCTATCGAGAGGCCTTTAACACCTACGCCGACATTTACGGCGGCAGCAACGTCGGAAACAAAGGCGGCCTGTACAGCGACCCGGTGGCTGCTCACGGCTTCAAAAACTCACTGGCCATCACGTTGCCACCGCTGGCAATGGTCGTTTTTCGGCTGGTCACCATTGACTGAGATGCTTTCGAGCGTGCGACTCACTTCTTCATCGAGATGCAGTAAAGGTGCCCGGACGTTCGCAGGAAGATCTCACCGTCTGAAAATGCGGGCGTCGAGTTGCTGGAACCGTCGAGTGAGTTAACGGCAATCTGCTCGAACTTCGAGACGTTGGGGGCAAATACGATCGTCTGACTTTTCTGATTGGTTACATAAAGATGCCCATCAGCAAAGCACATTTGCCCCCAGTGGTTTGCTCCGGGGCCGCGGTCTTTCCAGACTTCTTTGCCGGTTTTCAGTTCGAGGCACTGCAGAATTCCAGGTCCGGCATTCGCCATGAAAATGTGATCGCCGACGATGATCCCGGAGCTGATTCTTTGCGGCTGCTTCGTTTCATCGTGCCAGAGTCGGTGAGATTCCGTCACGTCGCCTTTTCCGTCGAGACGGAAACCCAGCGCCGGACCGGTGTAGCCGCCCATCGCAACGCCTATGCCTTTACTGATCAGGGGCGAGGTGTAAACGAGGTCGCCGTTTTTTCCGACCAGACCGTCGCACGACCAGATCACGGAGCCGTCTTTCGGATCCAGCGAGACGACTCTTGTCGGCAGACTGCAGATAACCTGAGCCTGCCCGCCAGCATCAGCGATAACAGGAGTGCTCCAGGATCCCGACATGCGACCGCCACGGTCGTCGGTGCCGCCAGGTTCTTTATGTCGCCAGACCTCGATGCCGGTTGC
The DNA here is from genome assembly GCA_013203845.1 of Rhodopirellula sp. Lineage (GTDB taxonomy): Bacteria > Planctomycetota > Planctomycetia > Planctomycetales > Planctomycetaceae > JABMPE01. Next base: position 11,810 of record JABMPE010000232.1, read on the forward strand.
AAGGTCATAAGCAATGACTGCCTGTGCTACTCCCGGACCGAAGTTTAACAGCACTTTTCCGTCATGAATGACCGGCGACGATCCGTAGCCCCAGATGTGAGTCACCGTTCCTGGCTGAGCCGACCACAGTTGCTCACCGTCCAGGTCATAGCAGAACAGCCCGGCTGAGCCGTGCCAGACGACGACTTTGTTCCCGCTGACGGCAGGGGTCGCCGCGCCGAACGGATTCGTCTGGTGGGTCATTTCACCTGCCTTGAACGCAACTTCGCGCGTCCATTTTTCACTGCCGTCGTTCCGGTCGAAGCAGTGCAGCCGGCGTTCACTTCCGTCGTCCGTTGCCGACGTTGCGAAGACAAGGCCTGCGGCAACCACCGGACTTTCGTTACCTCGATTGGGAAGTTTGACCTTCCAGCGCACGTTCTGGTCCTCTGACCACGCCGTCGGGAAGCCAGTATCACTGGTGACCCCAAGGCCGACCGGACCGCGGAACGCTGGCCAGTCTCCTGCTGTCGTCTGCGTTGAGGACAGAGCAATCAGAGAAAGGCAGATTGCTCCGCCGACGACCAAACGTTGGAAAGGGTGCCGCATGAGGATGCCTCGCTCCGTTGTTGAATCATGTTTGAGTGACGTATCAGATGATCGCTCCCTGAAAGTTTTCTGGCAACCGCCGGGATGATTCGTGTCTCATCGAACGCCTGCGTGCTTTTGCCTGTAAACAAACTGTTTCAAGCATCGTGCGAATGCTCGTGACGAGCAAATTCGCTTTGGTTGGTACGGTTTTTATTCCTTATAATCCGTGGTTGCTTCGCAGAGCGGAGTCTTGTGGCGAGGTTGGTTCGACGGGCTGTTGCGTGACGTTCTCGTTTTCCGAATGGAGAGTCTGATGGAGTCCGCTGATTTCGACGCGTTGACGAAGCAGGCTCGCCAGGCGTTTCAGAAGAAGAACCTGCTGGAAGCCATTGACCTCTTCGAAGAAGCGCTGGAGATTCAGCCTGATGACATTGATGTCCACGAAGCGCTGGCCACGGCCTGTTACCTTGCTCAGGACTATCCCGGAGCCATCGAGCACTTCACCCGTCTGACACAATTGAAGCCGCGAGACTCGATGCCCTGGGTGAATCTTGGAGCAGTCCATAATCTGCGGAAGGAATATCAGCAGGCGATCAGAGCGTTGCGGAATGGCATCCAGCGAAACGGTAAGAACGCGGAAGCGTTCTATAACCTTGGCATCGCACAGAAAGGGATCGCCCAGACATCCATGGCGGTGTCCGCGTATCGGGAAGCCGTTCGACTTGATCCAGACAACGTCGATGCACACGTCAACCTGGGAAACATCTACATGGATCAGGTGAACCATCGCAAAGCGAAGCAGCATTACGAACAGGCTCTGCGAGTGAATCCTGGTTTCGATCGCGCGAAACGCGGGCTCGCTCGTGCTGAGGAAATGCTGGCCGGAGGTAACGCTGAAATGGCGAACCCTTTCGGTCGTCTCGTCGATGTGTCAATGCTTGATCAGCGCAATGCCGCCGCTCACGGACAAGAGTTGTCGGAGGAAGAACGCTTTGCTGACAGGCAGCTGATTCAACTGGCCGCAGCCGAGTCCGGCAACCTGGCCAGGCACATGCTGCAACATCTGAGAGAACACGTTGAGCCGTCATTGAAGGCCGTCGCGAAGCTGATTGCTCAAGACTCAGATCATCAGCGCGGCATGTACGAAGCTCGCCAGGAGTATCACGAGGCCGTGAAGTTTCTCAACGAGATGTTCGGCAACTGGCAGGTTGAGTTCTACAAGCTCAGGCAGAACGAAGCCAATCTTGCCCTCCGGTCTGATCGTTCTGTCTGAAGCCTGGTGGCTGTCAGCAGCCACGGTCGATTCATGAACCGCCGACGTTATGTGACCAGCCGAGTCTTGGAAGCGTGATCAACTTACCGGAGTTGTCGCGGAGCTGGCACGACTCTCCCGCGACGATCTCGCCAATGTGAGACAGCGGGATGGTCAGCGGATTGTCGTCTACCAGCCGTTGGCCATCTTCCGGTGAAACCGTGAAGAGCAGTTCAAAATCTTCGCCATCTCCGAGAGCATGTTCGAGCGGAGATCGCTCGTCGTTCGTCGCGGCAGCGGCAGCGCTGATGGGGATCGCCACTTCGTTGATGACGGCTCCGACGCCGCTTTCTTCGAGGATGTGATACAGGTCCGCGATCAGCCCATCACTGATATCAATCATCGCGTGCAGACTGCCGCTCTCACGCAGCGCGAGCGCCTCGTTGACGCGTGGCGTGAAGTCGAAATGATGTCCGGCGATGCTTCCACCAAGACGTCCCGTCACGAAAATCCAGTCACCCGGCTGAGCAGCGGATCGCGTCACCGCGTTCCCTTCCGCAACTTCGCCGAGAATGGCGACATTGATGACAACCGGGCCGTCCCATGAGTTGGTATCACCGCCGACGATCACAGTGTCAAATTCGGCGGCCAGCGAGTGGAGTCCTCGGAAAAGCTCTCCAGCAAAGTCGCTACCTGTTTCTTTCTGAAGACTCCTGGAAAGCGCGAGACTGACGAGGGCGTACTTCGGGCGACCGGCCATCGCGGCAATGTCGCTGAGATTGACTGCCAGTACCTTGCGCCCAACCTGAAACGGCGTCGCTGCAGAAAGGTCGAAGTGAACGCCTTCCAGCAGCATGTCTGCCGCAAGTAGCACCAGACCGTCTGGACGTTCAACAACGGCCGTATCGTCACCAATGCCCGTCAGAACGTGAGAGCTGTTTCCAATCGCCGCTCGAAAGGATTCAATCAGCTGAAATTCGCTGGTTCGCTCAGGAAGCATCTTTGTTCCGAATTGAGGAAGAATGGTTACTGTTGCGTGGCTTGCCCGGAATCAATCGATAAAGCCTCAAACCGATAAGCAGTACCACAAAGGCGGCCAGCGAGATGCCACCGAGAATGGCGAGCCCGGGAGCGTCGCCAAAAAGTTTGCGGATGGAAAACTCATTTGAGATTTCAAGCATCCATAACGGCCGCCAGACAAACAACACAACAACAGCGGCCAGACTGAGGTAAGGGCCAAACGGAATGTAAGTTCGGTTGGTGACGAGGCGGACTCCCAGTCCCATCGCTATACCACAGATCGGTGCCAGAAGAAAAACAAAGACCAGCGGCTGCCAGCCCAGAAAGCTTCCGATCATCGCCATCAATGTCACATCGCCCAGGCCGAGACTTTCCTGACCGAGAACCGTCGATGACAACCAGCGAACAAGCCAGGTGACTCCGCCGCCAGCGAACAGCCCGGTCATACTCCAGACGAAACCGTGCCAGTGAGTGTGGCCGCCGATCCATTCTGGAATATAAGGGCCTCGTAGATCCATTACGGCCTGATTCCAGTCCACCCAGAAGTGCATCAGTTGCGTGTCGCCGGAAATCGTCGCGAGAAGCACTCCGGCAATCATGCCGGGCATCGTGATCTGATCCGGTATGATGTACTCGCGAAAGTCGGTGATCGTTGCGGCAATGAGCAGTGTCAGCAGGACGAGATGCCCGATCGCTCGACCATATTTCCAGAACTGCGCCGGTAGGACTTCGGATGTCGAGTGCATCTGCCAGTGAAACACAGCCACGAAGTAGCCGCTGAGGATCGCTCCGGTCAGCAGGGCCGTCAGCAGGCGAACGCCCGCTTGAGCACGGTGGTCGGGCAAGTTCACCTCGGAGCCAGCATGGCCGCTACAGAACTGGCGACACATTCGAAGTGACCAGATATCAAGAACGATCCCCAGCAACGCACCGAAAACGAACAGGCCCCCGACAATTGCCCCGAAGTTTTCCAGGATGAACTGGTCCATGAGTTTTCGAGAGCTTAAACCGGAGTCGTAACGTCAGGGAATTCCCCGCTGTTGGAACGCGCCGCGGTCGGTACGTCAGCAGGTTTGGCACAGCAATTGCCTTCGGCGTCCGAGAGTATCGAAGCCGGCAGTACGTTGCTACACACAAGGGTCGGCTTCGAATCCAGTATTACAGACATCGTGACGGTTGCGCTCCCGTCGATTTCCAGCCAGAGAAAGTTTCAGTTAAGAATCGACGGCCAACCTGAACGGTGAATGGCAATTCCGGGGACCATTTGCTGTAAAAGGACAGGTAATGCGTAGTGTTTTTGGAGTATTTCGGATTTTCGTTCTTCTGTTGGCAGTCGTGCCACTTGTTGCTCAACCTGCCCTTGTGCTTGCTCAGGACGAAACTGATTCAGCGGTTCTTGTCGGTGGAGAAACTTCTGCCGAAGCTGACGCTCAATCTGATGCAAATCATTCTGGAGACATAACTTCTGACGACTTAGCGGGCGAGGTTACGACCGAAGAAGGTCCCGCAGAACTGAGCGGAGCCAAGGTTGCGTGGATGCTTACATCGTCAGCACTTGTGCTCATGATGACGGCACCTGGTCTGGCCTTGTTCTACGGTGGGCTGGTCCGGAAAAAGAATATTCTGGGCGTCATGATGCAGTGCATTTTCCTGATGGGACTGATGACTGTCGTCTGGGGGATCGTTGGTTACAGCCTCGCTTTTGGTGGAACGAGCCCGTATTTCGGTAACTTCGATCACGTCATGATGAACGGAATTATTGCTGACGGAGTCCTCTCTGAAGTGGAATGGGCCAACAACAGCATCTTCTTCGTCTTTCAGGGGATGTTCTTCATCATCACGCCAGCTTTGATTTGTGGAGCGTTTGCGGAACGAATGAAGTTCAGCACGATGTGTGTCTTCTCAGTTCTCTGGGGACTATTTGTGTACTGTCCGATCTGTCACTGGGTTTGGGCACCTACTGGTTGGCTGTGTGAGGGGAATGAGAGCGCATCCTTTAAAGCGCTCGACTTTGCTGGCGGAACGGTCGTGCATATCAGCTCAGGATTTTCCGCACTGCTTTGTGCTTTGCTGATCGGCAAACGAATCGGATATCCCCAGGAACCCATGCCGCCGCACAATCTGACCTACACATGTATCGGTGCGGCTTTACTGTGGGTCGGCTGGTTTGGTTTCAACGCCGGAAGCGCCGTTGATGCCAATGCCGCCGCAGTTAATGCGTTCCTGGCCACCCATATGTGTGCCGCGGCGGGCGTTCTTGGCTGGTCCGTTGTCGAATGGCTGAAACACGGAAAACCAAGCATTCTCGGCGCATGTTCCGGTGCTGTCGCCGGACTGGTTTGTATTACGCCAGCAAGCGGTTCCTGCACGGCTGTGTCGGCGATTCCGATGGGACTCATCGCGGGTGTTGTTTGCTATTTTGCTTGTGCCAGGCTGAAGCAGAAGTTTGGCTACGATGATTCACTGGACGCTTTCGGTGTGCATGGGGTTGGTGGAACCGTGGGAGCGTTACTGACAGGGGTGTTCGCGACGACGAATCTGGCCGCTCATGGTGGAGTGCTGGATGGACATCCCGAGCAGATGGTGCCGCAGATTGTGAGCATTATTGCCACCGCATTTTTTGCTTTGATCGGAACATTCATCATCCTGAAGGTGCTTGATGCGGTGATGGGGCTGAGAGTCAGTCAGGACGATGAAGTTCAGGGGCTGGACGTCAGCCAGCACGGCGAAGAAGGCTATATCTTTTTGTAGAGTCTTCCCGAGAAAGTTACGCGCGCCGTGCGTGCATCAGTCGGTGCAGCCTTCAAATTTTCTTTGGTTTTGGCGATCCACCACGCTGGGATAGTCGTGGCGGATCGCGACGTCACACAGACGAGGTTCCTGTAAAGGGAACCTTGTCGACTGCGCCGTATCAGACAAACGTCGGCAAGGCCGCAATCCCATTGAAAAAGCGCGCGGGCCGGTACTTCGGCGTGACGGCCAGTGTGGATGGCACGCCGTTTTTTGACTCAGACCCCCTGAATGATGACAGTCAGTTTTATGGACATTGATAATCCAGGTCTGAATGTCATTGGAAGCAGCCCACCCATGAAGGCAGTGGCTGAGACGATCGACCGAGTCGCCGACACCGGCGTCGACGTTCTAATTCTGGGTGAAACCGGAACCGGCAAAGAGCTGGTGGCCAGATCTGTGCATCATCTCGGTCGCCGACCTGACGGCCCTTTCGTTCCCATTGATTGCGGCGCGATCCCTGAGAACCTGCTCGAAAGCGAACTCTTCGGCTACGAACGTGGAGCATTTACGGGAGCAGATCGACA
>JABMPE010000233.1 GCA_013203845.1 Rhodopirellula sp.
ACTTTCCGCAGTCGGTACTTCTCAGGATGAAATCAAGAAGGTCTGATTTGATGGCGGTTTTTGAAGAACACGGGGTTCGATTCGAGTATCCCGATCACTGGGAACTGAGCCACGAGCACCACGATGAGGACTTTTCAGTCACGGTGGAGAGCGACGGCACCGCATTCTGGATGCTTTCGGTCCTGCAGGGACGCCCGGTTGCCGAGGACGTAATTGCCGCGGCGCTGGAGTCATTTTCGGCCGAGTATGACCCTGTGGACGTTTACGAAAGTGCTGATCGCATCTGCATGCTTCCTACCGTGGCGAAGGATGTCGATTTTTACGAACTCGAAATGGTCAATCGCGCCAGTTTGCGGGCATGCGAAACCGACGACACGACAATCTTTGTATTGCTGCAGATGTCGGACACCGAGCGAACCAATGCGGAACCCCTGCTCAAAGCAATCACCGACAGCCTGACGTGGGATTCCGGGGACGATGACGAGTTGGACGAGGGTGCTGCTCTGTTCGCCTTCGACAATCTGTTTGGCGGCATTGCTGCTGCCGAGTTGGATGAGCCCGAAGTCGTCGACGGCGAAGTCTCCGATTCCGTAGAGGAAGGCTGACTCCATGAAGCGGGTTGTGCTCGCGATGAGCGGTGGAGTCGACAGTTCGGCCGCTGCCGTCCTGCTTCAGGAGCAGGGGTACGAGGTGATCGGGCTGTTTATGCGGTCCGGCGCGACCGAAGAGCAGAGCTGCGCGACAGGCCTCGGCATCACGTTGCCAGTCGTCAGCGGTAAGTCGAACAAACAGGGATGTTGCAGTGCGTCTGACGCCGCGGATGCGCGACGAGTCGCGGATCGGCTCGACATTCCGTTTCACGCGCTGAACTTTCAGGACGCGTTCGGCAGGATCAAGGACTATTTTGCGGACGAGTACCTCGCTGGCCGCACGCCGAATCCGTGCGTGATGTGCAATAACTGGCTGAAGTTCGGCAAACTGTGGGACTTTGCTCAGAAAGTCGGAGCGGAATACATTGCTTCGGGGCATTACGCGAGAATCGAGCAGGCGGCGCTGGCTCCACAACTCGACCAGCGTGGTGAGCTGACTGAATCAACGACCGGAGACGCCGCCGGTGATGCTGCCGTCGGGTCGGCCATTTATCGAGGTCGCGATGGCGGCAAGGATCAGTCGTACGTGCTGTTCGGAATCGACCGAGCGATTCTCGACCGAGTGATTTTTCCGGTCGGGAATTTCGACAAACCGGACGTCCGCGAAAAGGCTCAGCAGTCGGGACTTCGCGTTCACGACAAGGCCGACAGTCAGGAAATCTGCTTCATCCCGGACAATGACTATGCCGGATTTCTCGAACGCTATCGCGGCAAGCAGGACACAGCGGGAGAAATTGTCGACACAGTCGGCACGGTGCTCGGTCGACACGAAGGTTACGAGCGCTACACCGTCGGCCAGCGAAAAGGTCTCGGTCTGGCGTTTGGAGAACCACGCTACGTCGTGCGGCTCGAACCGGAAACACGCCGCGTCGTGATCGGAACGCGCGAACAACTGGGCTGTCACACGCTGGAAGGTGACCGTGTGAACTGGCTCATCGATCATGTCCCGAGCGAATTCCGCTGCGAAGCTCAGATCCGGTACGGCCACCGCGCGGCTCCGGCGGAAGTCGAACTGCTCTCAGACGACCGTGTCAAAGTGACATTCGACGAGCCGCAGTTCGCCGCCGCCCCCGGTCAGGCCGTCGTGCTTTACGCAGGCGATCGAGTCCTAGGCGGCGGCTGGATCTGCTGATCCGGCATCGCTGATGACGCGCTGGACCGACTGATCATTAAATTCGGTTGGCTGACAGATTCTGTCGTCGCCTGAAGCATCCATCAGCAACCTCAGACTATCGGATGTTGAAGCTGATGATCACAGAATGCAGGAACTGCGACGGGAAACAAGGGCGAGATGCAACCCGTCCACGTGCCGTAACCTGTTGTCGGGTAACCGCGTAACGACTGAGCCCTGGACGGAATTCGTCATTTAATCCTCTCTAATCCTCGCTGAAAACGTCAGTGCGCACTGGCTGCAATTGTCAATTGAAGTTCGCGCCGCCCGACGTTAGGCTGCCGCGCCATTGAACCAGATTTCTTTGGCTGAGCTGTACATCCTTGCTCGCCAAAATGCCTCGTTTTCGATTCATTGAGGAACTGACATGGCACGTCCAGTGACGCTGTTCACCGGCCAGTGGGCCGATTTGCCGCTTGAAGAACTCTGCAGAAAAGCTCGGGATTTCGGTTACGACGGGCTCGAACTTGCCTGCTGGGG
>JABMPE010000234.1 GCA_013203845.1 Rhodopirellula sp.
ATCTCGATCAGGTCGAGAGCAACAACTACGTCACCAAGGTGATCTACCTGCCGGATCCAAAGTTCCAGGAACTGGCGATTGCGGGTGTTGAGACGCTTGTCTCGACTCGACTTGATCCAGGTGTCGACCCAGTTTCAGAAGCCGAACGTCGCGGCACGATTATGGTTGTACTCCGCATGGGCAACATGGACCTCGAAATGCCGAACACAGCCATCGCTCCCGGACCTAACGGCGGAGTCGAGCAGGTCTCCTACTGGAGTGCTGATGGCGAAGCCGGTCAGCACGTCCCACCAAGTCCAATCGCCATCGACGGAAACATGTCGGTTCCTGGACCGATGATGGTTGGCGGTCCGGGAGGCCCAGGCCGTCCATCGATCAATCCGATTTCCGGTGTCGCCGGGACTCCGATGTGGGGCATGCCGATGACGGCGACTCCGATCGGTCTGCCTGGCCCGGCTCATCTCCCGCTGGGACGACCAGCTGGCCTGCAGTCACACACGATCCGCAACCTGTCGAAGCATGAAATGCCGGACCCGACCGATCACCTGCTGATCGACGTCAAGCACAATCCGGGATACCGCATGCCGGCACCGGTCAAACACATTCAGTATGAAGAGAACCATCCGATTTTCAGCCCCGGCGAAGTGAGCTATCCGAAGTTCGCCAATCCTGGCTGGCCACCAACTCACTAGTTGACAACGTCAGCAACGTGAGACAGTCACCTCACCCGCATCCGGGAGAGGTCGGCCACTCAGGGACGGGTGAGGGTTGAAGTCAGTCAATTCTCACTCGCCTCTGAAAACGAAAGAGAAGCGACGGAGTTCTCTCGACCAGAGACAGAGCGTTCGGCGGCTCGGCAATCGAGCCGAGCTGCTGGACTCTTCTGACAAGTGTCTCAACCAATCTACGAAACAGATTCTTAACCACAGACCAGCAAACCGATCGAACAGATTTCTACCACAGAGGCACAGAGAACACAGAGTTGATCCTCAGTGGCGTTTCTCTCTGACCTCTGTGCCTCTGTGGTTGAAAATCTTCACGACTCATGACGCCCTCTTCGAACTCGTTTCGGATCTGGAGATATCAGTCGATGCTGCTTCAGACTGTCAGAACACAACGCCTGATGATGCTGGTGCTCGTTCTGGCATCGTCGTTGCTGAGTTCGGAGCGTGCAGAAGCTCAGATCGTTCCGCAGTACGGACAGTTTCAGCCGCTGAACCAGAATCTGTCGCCGGGCCTTGCCGGGCAATGGGCGGTGATGGCCGGCAAAGGATCAGGCCACTGGTCGCAACCGATCCAGATCACACTCGACGGCGGCGGCGACGTGACGGTTTACCACGGTCGTCCAGTTCAGGAAACAACGCACAGGTCGCCCGCTCAACTGGGAGTGAGCCTTGGTCATCTTTACCGCCTCCGAGTCAGCAACATGCCCGATCTGCCCGGCGTCGAGATTTACCCGACGATCGAAATCATCGACCGCCTGCACCCGCCAGCTGGTAAAAAGCACGACTTTCCGATTCCCGTTTACATCGACCGTGACGATATCGACTCGGCGATCAACGGGAATCTGGTAACACGTGTGGTTTACATCGAGCAGCCTCAGCTGGCCGCGCCGTTCGCACTGGATGACTCAACGCGAGTTCGCACGCTGCTGCCTGCACAGAACGTCCTCGAACAGGCCGATCGCTATGGCCGCCCTGCCGTCATCGTTCGAATCGGAGGCCGGCTACCGTCATTGCATGGCGAAAGCGCGGCGTTTTACGGAACGGGTGGGTTCATTTCGCACTCGACGCCACGTCCAGTTGACCAGAAACAGAATCAGCCGGATCCACACACACCGCTGACATCTTCCGTCTCTCAGAACGGGAGGAGCACGCCCGAATGACACCGATGAATCGATCATGCCAGTTGCTGCTCGGAGCCGCCGCCTTCGTCGTCATGTCGACGACGGGCTGCAATCTGCCAATCAGCAAACTCGCACCAGAATTTCCGTCGCTGGATCATTTCTCAAAGGGTTCTCACGGCGTCGCGTGTTGCGCGAATGGTGACTGCACCGCGTCGCGATTGAGTCCCATGAGCCAGCCGCTGCCCGGACAGCCACTGTCTGGTCAGAACCAGCCGGGACGCGGTCAATATCCTGCGGCCAGTACATACGCCGCTCCATACCAGTACCCGGCAGGAATTCAACCAGCGTCGGAACAGGAAAGCCGTTCGATCTTCTCGTTGTTCACTGCGGATCGAGTAGCCAATCAGAAGCGAGGTCTGTTCTCCTGTGGTGAGCACTCGTCGCAGAAAATTCAGATTCGATCACAGAATCAGGCCGCCGAGCCGGGGCAGTTTCCGGTCGAAGATTCCAGTGGCGTTGCTCACGTCTCGTCAGCGCCAACGAACCAGACCGCGTTTCCACAAGCGCCACGACCATACGGTACTCCAGCGATTGCTTATCCGAACGGGCCGGTCCAGCAGGCCAGCGCCGTTAGTTTCTCTTACGCCGAACCGCGGCTGGCGATTTCTGAAGTCGGACAGGCGATCTACGATGGTGACGATTCGCCGATATTCGGAAAACCTCACGAGCAATACCCGGATGAATATCTGCTCGACGGCGGCGACCGCGACCACCCGGTCCATTACCAGGGACAGTATCGCGACGGGCTGGAAACAGAAGACACGATCGGAGAATACATTGATCACACGGGTAAGCCTCATGTCAAAGTGACGAATCAGGTCGCGATCTATGCTCCGCGATTTGCCGACGTCCGAGCGGTCACAACACCCTCTGGCGAAACAGCGATCAACCGGCTCGCCGGTATACACGAAGCGACTCGTGATTCCGGTGTCAGCAGCCGCATCGGCCCGCAGCGTTACACCGATCTGCAACGGCTGGGCGGAGTCCGAGTTCGCAGCCGGGCCAGTGGCGTCAACGCTCGCGAAGGTCAGCTTGCGGCGAAGAACGTGGCTTCACTCAACACTCACGAACAGCTGCTCAACACGTTCGAAGAACTCTCGTACTTTCTGCGTGGCGAGATGTTGCAGTCCAACGAAGCTCGACTGGCCGCCGGAATCGAAGCGGCCACGACGTGGACTCGCGACGAGAATCCTGTCGTGATTGCCACGCTGGATTCACTGCATGAAGTGACAGCGAAGTTCCGACTCGCCGAAATGGTTGGCGTCGAAGACCCGCGTAAAGATCCTGGTCGACTGGAAATCGTCAAAGTCGCCAACCGCTCCACAGCGAAGCCGGGCGACATCGTGACTTTCGCCATTCGTTACGAAAACAAAGGCGAACGGGAAGTCACCGACGTTCGCATCGTCGACAACCTGACGCCGCGACTGGAATACATCGAAGACTCAGCCACGTCTGACCGTGATGGAGACATCGTGGTGCAGGACAACGAAGAAGGCAGCCTGGTACTGACCTTTAAGCTCGACGCACCGCTCAAGGAAAAGACCAGTGGAGTTGTAACCTTCCAATGCCGAGTCCGCTGAGAATGCCGAATCACCAGGTAAGCCTGCCGATGAACAGCTGAACGAACCACATTACCACCTTGCCGAACAGCTTTGTGGAACTCAAGATCTGGATTCCCGCGAATCCTGCCCGCCACTCAACGTGAGTGGCGGGTTTTCTTCTGCGCTGGATGAATCAACGGTGAGAACAGCGTGGCTCGCCAGTGTGTGTACAGATTGAGCATGACTCCGAGAGCATGCTGGTGAACCCGCTGAACAACAGAATTAAAACTGTTTTCGTTTATCCAGGAGTGACAGCCGCTATCTACGAGTGACAACCGCCGCCTCCGCAGCCCTCTTTGCCACAGCCACCACCCTCTGGTTTGGGAGGGTCGATGAACGGGTACAGTTCGATGCGACACAGACCGTGGCGTTTGGCGACGTCGGTGACCAGCGGGCCGGCGTCGGGGTTCGAATCGCCCAGGAAGTAGAGTACGGCGGATTCGCCGTCGAACAGGACTTCGCCGTCGACGATGGCCAGGTCGATGTCTGACTCGGCCAGAATGCCGCTGCACTCTTCGATTAACAGCGGTGACAGTTCACGTGATCGAGGTTCGTGGCTTGTGACTTCGTCAGTTGTGGCCAGTCGCACAACTTCGCCGCCGGGTTTGTCGCTGTTGTTCTGAGCGGCGAGATCTTCCGGAGTGGAAAGGATTTCGCCAAGTTCCTGGCCGCGGTGAGTCTGCAGGATGACTCGGTCACGATGCTGACATTCGACCCGGTCGACGTTGCCGAAAACGCCCACCCAGCCGAGCGAGCCATAGCGAACGAGGTAGCGGTGAATGCCGTCGAGGTCGTTCGCCGCCAGCGACGTTTTCTGCGGGAGTGTTTCGCGATCGATCTGGACCGAGCCTTCGTTGACTCGGACGCCCAGCGTGGCCACGGGCGACGACGGATTTGTCAGACCTGCGCCGGTTTTCAGATCGAACTTCCAGTCGTGCCAGGGGCAGGTCACGATGCAGCCCTCGACGGCTCCGTTGCCGAGCGACGCTCCTTTGTGCGGGCACCGGCCTTCGATGGCGTACAGATCGCCGCCGGACCGAAAGACCGCGACTTCGATGTCGTCCACAAAAAACTTCGCGCCGGCATCGGCAGCGATAGCTGACTCTTCAGCGATGGAAACCCAGTCTGGCATCGGCTTCTGTTCATTCAGGCGGAATGTTGATGTGTCGAGCGGGTACTGTACTTCCTCGGAAGAATGCGTGCCTCAGTCAGCGACCGACGGATCAGACTCGTTTGATCAGGCTGACTTTCATTGCAGAGGGCGGAGAGGTGACAAACGCAGAGACATGGGAAGAGCCGCTCTGTTTTTCAGCGAGTCCTCGTCGTAGCGCATCCGCAACATCCTGCTCTGCTGGCAAGAACCGTCTGGAGTGGCCGGATGGCGAGGCTGGCAAAGTATTCCGATTAAAGAGAGTTTGCCGCCTGTGCCGATAATCAGAGGAACCGAGGGTTCGCACGCGTGGGCTCCGGGACACCTGTGGCGGCGGCCGAACCGGTTGTCGATGGCTTTTTCCTGCGGCAACATCAGCATGTTCCGAGTTTTCGCCCTCACAATCTGTGCCGTGCTTTCTCTGGCTGGCTCCGGCTGCGCCATTGTCGAGGTCGGCATGCGGAACCCAGTCGCCGGGCTGGAGACAGTGGCGATCGCGCCTTTCTTCAATCTCAGCCAGGAACGAACCGTCGACGGGCGAGAATTCGCTCTGGCGTATTATTCTGAGTTGCAGAAGGTGCCTGGTTTTGAAGTTCTGCCGGTCGGTGTGACCGAGCGGGCAATGGTCGAGAATGGAATCTCGCTGACGAGTCCTGAAGATGCCGTTCGGCTGGCGAAGATTCTTGACGTGGACGCCGTCGTCATTGGAGCGGTCACCGACTACGACCCGTACAACCCTCGGATTGGTTTGAAGATCGCCTGGTACTCGCCGCGTCAGTGGCTGTTTCTGCCGAATGAAGATCCGACGGTTCCGTTCTTCAATCGTTCCGCCGCCGCACCGGTTAAACACGCAGGGCGACCGATGTTCGGAATGGCCCGAGCCCAGTCGCCGGACGATGCGGACGAGTGGGTGCCTGTCGATTTCTCATCCGCGGTAAATGTCAGCGAAGGTAACTGGGAAACGGTCGGCACGACAAAGACGACTTCGGCGGTACTGCTCGCCCAGGCGGGACTTCCTCAACTTCAGCCGTTTTTGCCAGACGGTACGTCACTACTTGTGCCGGCAGGTGACACGTTCTTTCCCACGCTGCCCGCCCCTGAACCAGCCTCCGACGACGAGTGGCCGGGCGAAACGATCACGATTAATTATCAGGACGTTGCACAGCCGGAACTGCCGGTTCAGACTGCCGCTCCGTTTTCTGCCGAGTCCTCGCGACTCAATGATTTACCAGCTTCCGATACAGATTTCGTGGTCCCGTTGCAGGGAACCAGTGGCGGCCCGCCGGTTGAGTTCGTTCCCGCTCCGATAGTGCAGCCGATCACTCCGTCGAGTCCGCCACCGGCTCCACCCGCTACGATCGAAGAATCGTTGACGCCGCCTGGCCGTGATGTCGTGCAGCCTCAACTGCCGGAATCTCCGCCATTTTCAGAACCAGCAGCGTCTCCGAATACTCCGCTCGAAAAAACGCCGCCATTCTCCACAGGTCAGCCAGGATCTGCAGAACCAATTGGACGTCCGGTTCGGCAGCCCGCAGGCGATCAGTCAGAGATCAACAATCCGTTCAACAGACATATCCCTGTCTCGTCGGAACCCGTCAACATTCATAGCGGCAGACAACGTGCGGTGCCCGAAATCGAAGACCGCCAGCGTTATTTGCGTCCACCCCGAATCGCCGCCGCAGAGCCCGAGTTTCCCACTTCCAGTCAGCAAGGTTCGACGCCACCGGCTCCGGCTCCATTACCGGCAGACGAGGCAACTGCTGGTCCGCTGCTGCCAAATGGACTGCGACCGTCAACTGAACCGATGCCGTCAACTGGCCCGCTGACGCCATATCCAGCGCCGGTCATGACCACGCCGCTGTTTCCTGTCCCTCGTCCGGAAATGAACCCACTTCCCACCGAGCTGCCGCGATCGACGGTTCCGGCCCTGATCTATGACGAGCAGATCGTTGTGGCTCCGGCTGACTTCGAACCCACCGAACCACTGATGGCATACGTTCGTTTGTTTGACGCGACGGATCGGCGGCTGATTGCTCGACTGTCGGACTATCTCGAACTGACCGGACAGCTTCGTAGTGGCGATCTTGAGGCCTACATGAAGCGGAGCGAGTTTTTTCGCAAGTTTACAGCGCATGTCATGATTTCGGAGATGCTGCAGCTTCACGGAGGCGAAGTCCGGCGGCAACTTATCCTGAAACCCCGAAAATACCGGTAAGCTAATGAACGATCCTTCCAACCACGGCAGGTGGTGGAACCAGACTCAAGCAGCGCGATCGGAATCGTCGAAGGAAGAAACCAACAGAGCAGTCATGCCAGTGCCGTCGTCGACGGCCGTGACAGACGCAGCAGGGAAGCCAGCGACGACGCACCGAGGAGAGATCATGCAGCGAAGCATGAATGTACTTGCACTGGTGAAGGATTCTGAACGCTATGTGTTTCTGTACGACGAAGATAGTGCGGCAACGCTGCTGCAGACGCTGGGGAAGTACGCCGCAGATAAGGAACTCAGCTTCACCTGGTACGACGCGGCAGTTTTGAGCCAGAAGGTGCGTAAACTTCGTCAGGAAGCGGAATCCGAAGAACGCAACAACCGACTCCCCGAAACAGCCTGGTAAGACAGGACGGCGAGTTCGCCCAACATCAAAAAACTAAAACGCCAGCCGGTGGTTCTCGATAAAGAACTCCTGCTGGCGTTTTTCGCGTGGACCCACTGGCTGCCCGCTAATGTAAATCCTTTCGTGTAATTCCGTGTCTTTCGTGGTTGTCCTTTTCTGTGTGACTTCATCAACCACGAAAGGAGCGAAAATGGCGAAAGAAGTTGTTGATCCGGTTCGATGATGTTTCGAATTGATTTTCCAGCGAGCTGTCCGGCAAACGATTGAGATCTCATGGAACAGGCAACCGACGGATTTCTGCGACACCTGAAGATCGAGAAAAACTCGTCGCCGCTGACGGTGAAGTCGTACGCCGAGGACGTCGCCAGTCTGCTGGCCTACTTCCAGGACCGCGTCGGTTACATTCCCGAAGCTCGACAGGTCAGCGTCGGCATGCTGCGAGGTTACGTCGCGTACCTGCATGAATGCGACTACGCAAAGACGACCGTTGCCAGACGGCTCGCCTGTTTGCGGAGCCTGTTTCGATTCTGTGTGCGGGAAGAGTTCACCACATCCAACCCGGCGCAGGCGTTGCGAACCCCGAGGACAGGTCGCAAGCTGCCAAACCTGCTGACGATCGAACAGCTCGCCACACTGCTGGAAGCTCCGCCAGCCAATGAAGCAGCAGGCTTGCGCGACCGTGCGATTCTGGAGACGACTTATTCCGCGGGTCTTCGAGTGGCAGAAGTGGTCAGTCTGGATGTCGGCAGCTGGGACCGTGACGCCGACGTGCTGCGAGTGCTCGGCAAAGGTCGCAAAGAACGCATTGCACCGCTGGGCGGGTTCGCGGTCAAAGCGCTCGACAACTGGATGGAAGTTCGACAGCCGAACCCGCAGAGCACCGACGGCAATCCGCTGTTCCTGAATAAGTTTGGCAAACGACTGACGACGCGCAGCATCGGTCGCATGCTCGACAAATATCTGATGCTGACTGGCCTTGACCGCGCGTCGACACCGCACTCACTGCGGCAC
>JABMPE010000235.1 GCA_013203845.1 Rhodopirellula sp.
CCCATTCAGCGGGATTGTCTACTTCTTTTCGTTGATCATCTTTTCGCTGTACCTCAACGCCGTCTTTATTGGTCGCCGAGACGGTTGACCAGTTCGGAGACTCCGCACCGCTGAGAACCGGACCTCTTACCGGACACAAAAAAAGTTACAGGACACAAAAAAAGCCCGAGCTTCGACTGTCGAAGCTCGGGCCGATTGTTTTCTCGTAATAGCGATTACGAGGAGGTGGAGGGCGAAAGCACCCGCCGGTGAAGTCAGCCGGTCACACCTCTCTTAGTAAAGCCAGATATCACTAACCACCTCCTTTCTAATGTCAGCTCAAGTCAGTCAGGATGGACAGATTTAAACCTGCTCCTGTTGACGGGACCAAACTCGTGCCGCGTCAGCACGAACGATCTGCTCATCGTGACGATTTCCTGAAACGGGGCAACCCCAGTTTGTCAGGATTTCTGGCATCCCACCTGCTTTCAGCTGTTGCGGGTTCTTACGGCTTGTGTCAGGTAAGGATGCCCTGTACCGGATTGTGCTCTTCCACGCCCGTCAGCCGAACATCGAGCCCCTGAAATTTCGCGGACAGTCGACGATGATCGATGCCCAGGCAGTGCAGAATCGTCGCGTTCATGTCGTGAATGTGGACTGGATTTTCGTTGATGTTGTAGCTGAAGTCGTCGGTTTCGCCGTACACGACGCCGGGCTTGATTCCGCCGCCGGCCATCCAGATTGAAAAGCATCGAGGATGATGGTCCCGTCCGTAATTTTCGCGAGTCAGTTTGCCCTGACAGTACGCCGTGCGACCAAACTCCCCGCCCCACACAACCAGCGTGTCCTTCAGCATGTCTCGCTGCTTGAGATCCTGAATCAACGCCCACGACGCCTGATCGACATCGCGAGCCTGATTCGGCAGGTCATTGGCGATGTTTCCGTGCTGATCCCAGCCTCGGTGAAAGAGCTGCACGAATCGCACATCCTTCTCGATCATGCGTCGAGCCATCAGCGCGCAGTAGGCGAACGTGCCAGGCTTCTCAGCCTCAGGACCGTACATTTCCAGAGTGCTCCTGGTCTCACCGGAAAGTTCCATCAGCTCAGGGACGGAACTCTGCATCTTGAACGCCATCTCATACTGAGCGATCCGCGCCTGCGTCGCTGGATCGCCGACCTGATCGAACGTCTTCTGATTCAACCGCCCCAGCGAATCCAGCATTCGACGCCGAACTTCCGGACTGACACCGTCCGGGTTGGAGAGAAACAGCACGGGATCACCGGACCGTCGCAGCGCGACTCCCTGGTGCCGGGTCGGGAGAAATCCTGCCCCCCACAGGCGGTTGTAAATGGCTTGAGCCTGCTGACGACCGGTCCAGGTTGGAGTCATCACCATAAATGCCGGCAGGTTGCTGTTGAGCGAACCCAGCCCGTAGTTCAGCCACGCCCCCAGACTCGGTCGACCCGGCAATTGATTGCCCGTACATATGTACGTAATCGCCGGATCGTGATTGATCGCTTCGGTGTGCAGCGATTTTACAATGGCGATGTCGTCAACCATCTTTGCCGTATGCGGCAGCAGTTCACTGATCCAGGCTCCGCTTTTTCCGTGCTGAGCGAACTTGAACTTCGACGGCGCCAGCGGAAAACGCTTCTGCCCGGAAGTCATTGTTGTCAGTCGCTGGCCATTGCGGACTGACTCGGGCAGGTCTTGATCGAACATCTCGTCGAGCTTCGGCTTGTGATCGAAAAAGTCGATCTGGCTGGGAGCACCAGCCATGAATAGGTAGATCGCTCGCTTCGCCTTCGGAGCGAAATGCGGCAACGACGGAAGACCTCCGATGCGATGAGGATTGGCGAACTCAGATGTCGCGACTGCTGCGTCTGTTCGCTCGCCCAACAGCGATGCCAGCGCGGCAGTACCGAGCCCCAGCGCTCCCTGCCCGAAAAAGTGCCGGCGGGTTGTGGCTGAGTAGTAATCCTGAAATGAGTTCATGGTTTGCCTCGCGATCACGCTGTGAATTGCAGTGTTCAGAATTCATCGGCCGTTGATGGTTGCTCCGGCCATGTCCAGGTCAGATTCAGAAGATCGTTCGCCGCCGAAAAAGTGATGTCAACATAACCAGCTCCTTCACGGAAGATGTCGCTGCAGCCATCCTGGAAAGTCCAGTTGAAACGGAGCGACGCCTTGCCGGTACTGTCTGATGCGAACTCGACCGACTTCACGGCCAGCGTTCCATCGACATACGCCGCGTGTCCGTAATGAAGTCTCGCCCAGATCGCCGCCGCTTCCGAGCAGGCCTCAACGTTGGAATTCAGGCACAAGCGAATGCGTTCCTGAATCGGCAAAGGCGATGCTTCCTCAGACCTTTCAAATGCGATTTTGATTAAACGATTACTCATTGTCAGTTTAAGAAAGCATGAAGATGGAGAGGAGAAACCAGAATTTCGGGCAATCAACTTTTTGTCAGCACCTCGTCGAGATTCAACACCAGGTTGGCGCCCATCGTCCACGCGGCCCGTTCAGCTGTCGGTTCTGGACCTTCAAGTTTCGCCGCGTCGACACCGACCAGCTTTGCAGCCGATTCGAGATCCTTTGCGTAGACCGCACGCAGGTCACTGATCACCGATACGAGCTCTGTCACTTCTGAATCATCTGGTCGTCGAGACGTGCAGAGTCGCAGCATGTAGTCGGCTCTTGATCTGTCACTGGTTCCGCCTTCACGCAACACGCGATCGGCGAGTTCGCGGGCACACTCAAAATATTGCGGATCGTTCAGCAGCAGCAGTGCCTGGAGCGGCGTGTTGGTCCGCTCGCGTCGGACCGTGCAGGCTTCGCGTGACGGCGCGTCGATGATGCTCATTTCAGGGGCCGGCGCGGTCCGCTTTAGAAACGTATACAGCGTTCGTCGATGGACTTTTTCCGGTCCTACGTCAGCGGTGAACCGGACCGTGTTGGACCCGCTGTAACCGACGGCAAACCACAAACCGTCAGGTTGCGGCGGCTTGACGCTGGGGCCGCCGAGTTTCTCGACCAGCAGCCCGCTGACAAACAGCGCCTGATCACGCAGCGCTTCGGCGTCGAGACGGAAACGTGGGCCGCGTGACAACAGTCGGTTTTCCGGATCGCGATCGACAGAATTTCGAACGGTCGCGGCCTGCTGATACGTTTCGGACAAGACCATTCGCCGCAGCATCATCTGCACATTCCAGCCGTCGTCCTGAAACTGCACCGCGAGCCAGTCCAGCAGTTCCGGATGACTGGCCGGCTCGCCCTGAGAACCAAAGTCCTCCGATGATTTCACCAGCCCGGTTCCGAACAGTTGCTGCCAGAACCGGTTGACCGTGACGCGTGCCATGAGCGGGTGCTGCTGACTCGTCAGCCACTTCGCAAGGCCGAGCCGATTGGCCGGGACACCTTCGGGCAGCGGCGGCAGAATGCCTGGAACCGCTCGCGGCACGGCGTCTTTCTTCTGGTCGTACTCGCCTCGGTTCAGAACATAAGACGGTTTTGGCTCTTTCGTTTCGCGAAAGATCAGAGTCGTTGCCGCCGCGTTGTTAATGTCAGCCACCTGTTTTTCAGCGTCGGCAATCGCCTTGTGCAGCGGGTCAAAAATACTTCTCGACGTCGAGCAAACGTGCTCCACGAAGTAGTCCTGCACTTGCCGTTGTTGAACTGCGTCTCGTTTGTCAGCAGCGAGCATCACCACGGATTTAATGCCGGTCGGCAGCGCCGCCGCTTGTGCTGCCTTCTGATCCCGCTCCCAGACAAGCAGCGAATCATAAACGGGAGTCTGGTCCGCTTTGCTGACGATGCCGGCTTTGTCCCAGAAGACCGTCCCGTCAAACTGCGTAAACGCCCAGCCGTTGATCATTGATCCAGCTTTCAGACCCACTTCGGCAACTGGAACTTCGAGCCTGATCCACTTGCCTTTTTCGGGTAAGGCTCCTTTGCTGAATCGACTCGGAGTGTCCTTCTGGCCCCAGTCAATCGAGTCGCTGCCCCAGTACGCACGGTGATCCCACGAGCCGTCGTTGAACTGCAGCATGATTTCTTTGGCAGGATTCTTTTCATCGAGATAGACGTAGCAGAAGAAGACGTCGCCTTCGGCAATCTTGAGCGGCGTCTTTGCCTGGTCAAAGAAATGCTGGCTCAACCCTGTCGCGGTTCGAGTGGATGACTTTTCGCCGCTGAAAACGGGCTTTGGCTTCGTCACAAACTGCCAGCCACCCTGTTCTCTGGCACCGGCGGGAACGCTGTCTTCAATCCAGACGAACTCTTTCGGCTCTGGCAGCGTCGCTTCCGAGGGAGTTTCAGGTTCGGCGTAGCTGTACGTCGCCAGTTGTTTCCGAACTTCGGCTCGAACGTCGTCAGCCTGCTGCTTGAGTTCCGCAATGCGCCCCTTTTCGTCGTCAGTCAA
This sequence comes from Rhodopirellula sp., assembly GCA_013203845.1. Classification (GTDB taxonomy): domain Bacteria; phylum Planctomycetota; class Planctomycetia; order Planctomycetales; family Planctomycetaceae; genus JABMPE01. Next base: position 4,401 of record JABMPE010000235.1, read on the forward strand.
CACTTTGATAACCGGAGCAGGGTCCTTCTTGTTTCCGTCGAGCGGGTTGCCATCGATCGAGTTGAAAAATGCGAACATCGAATAGAAGTCACGCTGCGTGAACGGATCGTATTTGTGATCGTGACAACGCGTGCAGTCAAAAGTCATCCCCAGAAAGACAGTTCCCGTCGTGACGACCCGGTCAACGACGTTTCGCACGTAAACCTCTTCGGCAATCGAACCTCCTTCGCTGGTTGTCACATGGCAGCGGTTGAAGCCCGTCGCGATCAATTGATCTTCGGTCGGGTTCGGCTGCAAGTCGCCGGCCAGCTGGTCGGTCACAAACTGATCGAATGGCATGTTCTGATTGAACGCTCGCACGACCCAGTCGCGGTACGGCCACATTTCCCGGTAGTTGTCCAGGTGCAGGCCGTGAGTGTCTCCGTAGCGAGCGGCGTCCAGCCAGAAGCGAGCCATGTGTTCGCCATAGCGTTTCGACTTCAGAAGCCGATCAACCACTTTCTCATACGCCCGATTCGAGCTGTCATTCACAAAAGCGTCGACCTCAGCCAGAGTCGGAGGAAGACCGGTCAGGTCGAACGTAACTCGCCGGATTAACGCTTCTTTTGAAGCTGGTGGCGACGGCTTTAATCCTTCCTGGTCCAGCCGCTTCAGAATGAAGTTGTCGATCGGGTTTCGACACCACTGCGGCTGAGAGACTTTCGGCGGGTCGTGCTTCATTGGCGGAATGAACGCCCAGTGTTCCTGCCAGGCAGCTCCCTGAGCCACCCATTTCTTCAGCAGTTCGATCTGCTCGGGCGTGAGCGATTTCGTCGAGTCTTTGGGCGGCATCCGCAAGTCTTCGTCGTCCGTCACGATCCGTGCAATCAGTTCGCTGAGTTCCGGTTTTCCGGCCACAATGACGACAGCGTCAGACTCAGCTTTCCCGAACGCACTGTCTTTCCTGTCGAGCCGCAATCCGCCCTCGCGATGCGATTCATCAGGGCCGTGACAGGCATAGCAGTTGTCAGAAAGAATCGGTCGAATGTCTCGATTGAAGTCGATGCTGACATCGGCTGCCGAGACGAACCTCGCAAACGTGATGAACAGAACCAGCGATGGCGTGATAGAAGTTTTCATTTGACACTCGATGCCTCTAGATACTTCAACAAGAGAGATTCAGGGGGGATCCCCAGGCAAACTCTCAACTTCACTCGTTACTTCTTTCGTCAATCACGTTTCGAATCTGACGAGCCCCGTGAATGATTGCCACGATTTGGATTGCAGAATTATGCAATGAATACACCACCCGATGGCTACCGACGAGGACTTCCCGCAGACTGCCATCGTTGTACTCGGGTACGATTCCACCACTCTCCGGCATGTGGTGAACTGACTTCGCCGCAGCAAAAATTCGTCTCACAAACGAAGCTGCGTACGCACGAGAATCGCGGGAAATGTACTCGGCAATACTCTCAAGGTCGCTTACAGCGGCGTCAGACCAGATTAGCTCTCGGTCCATTTCGACATCCTTGCGACAACTTCGTCATGTGGCACAACCTGGCCAGCATCAACATCCGCAAGGCCTCGATCAATCTTCTGCTTTACGTAGAGGTGATACTGAATTTCTTCCCACGACGCGTTGTCGGGGAGTTCGTTAATCAGGGTCAGTGCGTCCTGTTTCGCTGTCGACATGCCATTTCCTTTATTCTGAAGCCGCGAGTCTCAGCAGCATACACTCTTACGGCGTTTGTTTGGAAACGCTCGCCAGCCGGTCGCGGAAGGCGGGTTTGGTTTCAGCGAGAATTTCGCGAATGGCTGTGCGGTCGCCAGCAGTCAGATGAGCGTACGGGTTGTTTTCACTGACGGAGTCTGTCACCTGGGAGTCAGCCGTTTGATTGAGGGCTGCGATCAGCCGTGAGTATACAGCGTCAAGTGCCGGCTCCGGCATGGCATCGAACGCTTCTGAGTAAATCAGAAAGCTGCACGGATAACGGAACAGTCGAGTCTGCAGGTCGAAGTCTCTGAGTGATCGACCTTTACTGTCGCGCGGCCCTTGTTGTGAAAACTCATCTGCAAAGCCAGACACACCAGCGACCGAGGATGTGAGTCGGAACTCATCGGCAAAGAGCAGATACTCGACGAGCTTTTCCGCTGCCGAATCGATGCGCCGACCGGTGCTTTCACTGGAAAAATCGTCGGGACGTTTCAATGCGGCGTTCATGACCGCGTCGTGGTATTTCGCCCGGCGAGCTTCAAACGATGCCCGAGTAATCAGGTTGTGCATCTGCGACTGATGTTCCAGCACCATCAGAGCAACCAGGTCGCTGGTTGGTTGCAGGTACGGCGTCGTACGGACCAGCTGGCCGAGGCTTTTCAGGTTCGCCCCCGGTTCTGGATCGATCGGATCCTTTCGGTTGTCATCGGCGATCGCGTTTCCAAGATGCCGCATCTCGCCGTGCTTTCCCGTGACGTACCACCCGCCAAATCGATTTTCAAACGGCGTGGAGTGATCGGTCGTGATTGTCCCGAGTCCGAAGTGCGGCTGGCCATCGCGTGACGGATAAACCGATCGAACCAGATGGCCGGGGACTCCTTTCGTCCGACTGGATGCATGACAAATTAAACATTGCCCGCGATCGCGAACGAAAGTTGGCGAGTCGGTGAGTTGCTGTTTGAGTGTGTAGAAAATCGCACCCTGCTGAGGATCGACAGACGAAACTTCGACCACGTCGCCTCGCTGGACCCAGCCAATGTAAGTTTCATCGTTGAAGTAAAGAGCTCGCGGTCGGCTCGGCGTGATTCTCTGCAGCTGAAGACTCGTTTTTGAAAACACCAGCAACTGTGACGACTGAGGCACATTCAGTTGCGACAGGACCGACGGCAACCAGCCGTGCTTTTCGTCCCACGTCAGCGACGCCTCGCCACGGTCAAGCTTCTCCTGCAGTCGAGCGACCGGGTCATGAACCGGAGCCGTTGCGTAGTGAATCGGAGCCCCTTCGAACTCAAGTTGAGCGGACGCCGCCCGTTGGTGGAGAACGGCGACACCAAGCAGCAGAATCAGTCTGAGGAGTCGGCCTGGAATTGTGCTGCGGAGACCGCAGTCGACGGGAAAATCATGCACAGTGAATAACCTGTGATTCGTAATGGGTGGGAATCTGGAGGCGGGGTTTGAAGCTGGGCAATCAGCGTGCCACAAGCAGATGCGTGCGTCAATGTCTCGTAATATGCCCCTGAACGCACGGTGTGCGACTTTTTCGCACAGTCTGCTGATCTGAACGCTGCGGTCGGGAAGCCCGTTCTTTTGCGACAACCGGCCTGGTTCACGAGCGGGCTTCCGTTCGGCATAATCTCACCGACTACTTATTGTCCGTCCTTCGCGGCCAGCAATCGCGTCGGAAAATCACGACTGGAGAAACCGTTGGCTGACCTGACTGTTGAACTGAACCGTCTGAAACTTCGTAACCCGATCCTCGTCGCGTCGGGGACGTTTGGTTATGCGAAGGAAGCCACCGCCTTCGTCGATTTCAGTCAGCTTGGTGGTATCATCCCCAAAACGGTGACGCTGCTGCCTCGCGAAGGCAACCCGCCGCCTCGAACCGTTGAAACAAGCTGCGGATTGCTCAACTCGATCGGCCTGGACAACGACGGCATCGACACCTTCATCGAGAAACACATCGATTACCTGACGAGTCTCGACTGTCCGATCATCGCCAACGTCGCCGGACACAACGCCGAAGAATTTGTCGTGCTGGCCGAAAAACTCAACGCGTTTCCGCAGTTGGCGGGCGTCGAATTGAACATGTCCTGCCCGAACGTCAGTGGCGGAGTCGACTTTGCGACGAATCCGGACATGACGCGACAGGTACTCGCAGCTGTTCGTGAAAAGTGCAATCTGCCGATCATTGCCAAGCTGACTCCCAACGTGACCAACATTGTTGAAATCGCCGCCGCCGCTGCCGAAGGGGGAGCTGACGCCGTCACGCTGATCAACACGCTGATGGGAGTCGCCATCGACTGGCGTCGCCGCAAGCCAATCCTTGGAAACGTCTTTGGAGGTCTCAGCGGACCGGCCATCAAACCGGTCGCACTGCGGATTGTCTGCCAGGTTGCGCAAGCGGTCGAGATTCCCATCATCGGCGTGGGTGGCATTCAGAACCTGGACGACGTGATGGAATTCCTTGTCGCGGGCGCCTCTGCCGTGCAGATCGGTACCGCCAGCTTCTACACCCCCGGCCTGGCGTCGCGACTGCCCGGCGAACTCAACGAACTGCTCGATCATGAAGGAGTCGCCCGCGTGAACGACATCGTCGGCACGCTGCAGTATCCGAACTCTGTACCAGCGCCCTGCGCCAAGGTGTAGACCGCCGAAGCGATGAATGGCAAAAGTACAAACGGAACTGTCGTCGTTCGCCAGCTTTCCGAGTTCACTCCAGCGAGATAACGTTTCGGCAAACTGAATCCCCCGTGTTCCAGGTAAGAAGACTCCGATGAATCCATCCAGAATCAATGTTGTCCGAAATCTGATCGCCGCTTTGATCACAGCCGCTACGCTGATGAATGCTGGCAGTGTGTCATGCTTCGCGCAGGCGGATCGCAATTTGAACGTGCAGCGTGACATCGCCTACGACGGCGACCACGCAGCGCAGCGTCTTGATGTCTATCTGGCGAAATCAGACAAGCCGACGCCAGCGATGATCTACATTCACGGCGGTGGCTGGCGAGCCGGGTCGAAGAACAACATTCCGGGCTGGCTCGCGGCCTTCGTTGCTCAGGGACAGCTCTCGGTTATTTCCGTGGAATACCGGTTCACCGATGTCGCCACTCATCCTGCTCAGGTAAATGACTGCTTGCGAGCGGTTCAGTTCGTGCGGCACAACGCGGCCAGGTGGAACATCGACACAAAGCGACTCGGCGTGACCGGAGGTTCGGCGGGCGGTCACTTGTCGGCGTATGTCGCGTTGCACGACGATGTCGCTGACCCTGAATCTGACGATCCGGTGAAGCGGCACTCGTCGCGAGTTGCCTGCGCGGTCAGCTTCGCCGGGCCGACCGACTGGACTCTGCTCAGCCGCATCGACCACCGACACCCGGCCTATCGACAGTTAATCGGTTACGAACCGGGCACTCCCGCCGACCAACTGTCAGCGTCGTTGATCAAAGACGTCTCACCGATTTCATTCGTCAGCAAAGACGATCCGCCGATCATGCAGGTCCACGGCGACAAAGACGATATCGTTCCGATCGAGCATGCCATGAACCTGCATAAAAAACTTGAAGCGGTTGGCGTCAAATCAGAACTTGTCGTCATTCCTGGCGGGAATCACGGCGTCTCCGGAGCTGGCGGCGGAACTGCGGAACGTCCCACTACCTTTGTGCGGGAGCAGCTGTTAAGCCCGCAGCGTCAGGAATAGTCACCGTTCTGATTGTCACGTACGAACCGGGGCAGCAGATCTGCCCTGTCGCTTTTACCCGACGCCGCTATCACTGGGCTGGTGGAGTGTCGGCAGCCTTTCGACGGCGAGTGGTTTTCTTTTTTTGGGAGCTGGTCACGCTGGCCGCTTCCTGTGGGAGACTGTCGATCCTTTGTCGGTCAGGTCCGGACTGGACGTAGTTCCGAATGGTCGTGAGAAGCTGGTAGACCGCATCGTATTCCACCAGATGCTGTCCGTATTGAGTGTCCGTAGCATCTTCCGGGATGACTGCCAGCAGTTCGGCCAGCTGCAGCATGCTGGTGACAAGCTTTCGGTCAGGGACGAAGCCTTCGTGCGGGGTGAAGTTTCGCATCGCGTTCGCTCGGCCAGGCAATCGAAGATTTGTAAAGACCTGGCGAGCTGCTGACGATTCCGCTCCGAGTTCCGGAAAAAGAAAAGACATCAGACGCGGTTTCAGCGGTGTGCCTGAATACAAAGCCGCCTGAAGCAACTCGGAAACGAACAGGGGATGAATCGTCAGTCGTCGTGACAGTTGGTCCTGTGCGTCTGAACCAGCCTGACGCCCGCGAAGCAGTTCAATTAACCGAAGCGCTTCGGGAGTCGGCGGTGCGGCGCCGATATTCAGCCGTTGAATCTGGCGAGCCCTGTCGATGCGATGCAGCAGTCCTCCCAGATACGGAGCTTCCGGTCGATTTTCATGCTCGTCCATTTTCCCGGCGATGATGGAAGGCAACTGTCCGATCATGGAATCAACGATGTGCTCGCCGAGTTGTCGGTAAGCTTCGAATCTGTCCGGTGCGTAGAACTGGTTCGACGTTGGATTATGAGGAAACTTTTTGTCGGACTCGGCATAGCGAATCAATTCCGCCGGCTCGTCGCCCGTGAGTGATGTTTTGGCATACACCAGCCATGCCGGCCCTTCGACATCGGGATAGAAGACTCGCAACACGACGAAGTGGCGTTTGGACAACCTTTCGGGCGAGAGTCGATGCACGACTTCGGGGGCAAGGTCGTTCCATGCATCGATGGCTGAACGTGGCGCGGCTTTTTCGGGAGCAGGGTTTGCGTCCGCCGCTGCCTGCATGCTGGCGGTGACTGGAGCGCTGGTGCCGATCAGGCTGTCTACCGGCTGGAGCCTGACGTTGTGCTTCACGCGAGCCCAGCGCATCAGACGCGACAAATCCGTAAAGGCGTAGTCCGCGTCCTCGCCGCCATCAATTGCGAGAATGAATCGGCAACGTCGTTTCAGCAGCGGACCAATCCCCAGATTCTCATGGTGGCCGCCATCGGTCACAAAGAGAAATGGACGGCTCTCCGCTGTTTGAAACAGTCGCCACAAAAGTCGCATGGGAGTCACAGGGGTTCTTGCCACCAGCTTACGGGATTTCGTCGGCAAGAACGTTCCGTGATTCGGATTCGGCAGCCATTGTCCGAGTCTCAGATTCGCCAGCCAGAGCAAGGTCTGAAGCAATGGGTTTCCCTGTTGAATTGGCGACACGGCGGCACCCGAAATCGCGATGGCGTCTCCAAGGCCCAGCTCGTCGTCATTGTAAAGCGACGTGGGAACGAATCCGGTCTTTTCGCAACCGCAGTACATTGGTGAAAGAAGGAAGTGGTCACGCACCATATCACCGGCAGCTTTGTTGCGTTTGCCAGTCCAGTGAACCGACCCCGAAAGTATGTGATAAGGGAGACATTGATCTGTCGCGTCAACTTCGGACAGAGGCAGATCGGTATCCTGATCTGCCTGAACCCAGTTATTTGCCAGCTCCCTCGCGTAGAAACCGTGCAGCGTTGTCGCGTTGATATTGATCACAAGTGCCGCGACGACGAACAGACCGAGACAGCACCAGAACATGGTCCAGCGGCGAGCCTGGTCAAACTCCAGCACGCTTGATGCGAAGACGGTCGAGGGATCGCGAAGTGTTTCGGGAAAGGCCGCGTCCAGGATTGATCGATTCAGCTGTGCGAGATCGCGACGTTCGGCGTCCGAAAGCGTTTGAATGCCCGGCGGGATTTCCGTAACGATTCCATTCAGAGTGCCGACACTCGTTGTAACGGACCCGTCATTCGCTGCAACAGATTTATGCCGACCAGACATCAGCGCGGCCCGCTCGACCAGCGGCGCGAGAGCCTGCTGCCGAGATTTTCTGTCTGACGTGAGAGTTTTGTTTAACGTGGCGATTGCCGTCAGGTCAGGCTCAGACCAGTCACATTCTTTGCCCAGATTGGTCGTTTCGAGAATGCGGGACAGGTGATCGGCGAGCCAGTTTCGAAGATGGGTCAGTCGCTGACGTCGCAGCACAAACTGGCCGAGACTGTTCTGGCTGGCTGCTCCATGCAGACTGTCCGGTCCCAGCGAAGCGAGCGAGAGTAACCGATCCACAAACAGGTGCAGACCGTCGGGCGCATAATTATCAGTCTTCTGATCGGTGCAGGCATGCAATGCCTGAAGAGCCAGAGACTCTATGTGGATCCGGCTCATCACTTCTTCCACGGTATTGAAAGTCAAGTCTCCATAGGGCGGATCCGGCTCATCCGCGTTCCCAGGTACTTTGGGAAGATTGACGATCTGCCCGGCCGCTGGAGCATGGGGATCAGTCGGTCGAATACTGGTCTGGAGCCTTTCCCAGAGAAACTCAGCGACACGTCGTTTGCTTTGTTCAGCGTCCTCTTTGGCGGCAATGGAGTCAGTCTTTGCTTTGTCGAGTTTCAGAATGGCTACGGTTCTTGCGGCTTCGGCCGCTTTGGCCGCTGCTGCCGTTTTGCTTCTTCTGGTCTCGGCCTCCGCCTTTTCTATTTGAGCTAACCGCTCCATTGTTTTCATCGCGGCGTTTGGCGTTTCTGGCTCGCCAACTTTTTTCTCTGGCTGGTTACCGCCGCTTTCCGTTTTCTGCCCATTCGCCTCTGGCAGTTCCGGGCCGGTGTCCAGCGCCGCTGTCAGAGCGTTGGTTGCCTCTTCCGTCGCTGTCTTTGCAGCCTCGCTTTTTTTGTTCGCGTCAGCTTCAGCCGCTTCCAGAGCTTTTTCCGCCTGTTTCACCGGCAGGTATCTGAGGCGTCGGTCTTCGTCAGCCTCAGCACGGAAGCTCGTCCAGAATGGCGCCCAGGCCGGTTGCCAGTCATTCCAATGGGCGATTTCACTTCGGGTCAGCGCGACATAATCATTCCAGTCTTCTGGCTTTTTACGGTGATGACCGATGTCACTCGCGGGAGCCTTGCGATCGGCTGAAGTCGATGTGGTGTGATCAGTCTCGGTGTCGTGCTCACCGCGGAGTCCAACATCACGGATCTCTTTCGAAACGAACCGATGTTTGGTCCACGACGAGATGTCCTCACGTGCGAACCACGAAACAAGAAGGAACGGCAGGCCGTAAAGCAGCACCCGACTGGCGATCGAGAAGATGACCCTGTCGGATGTCGACTTCGGACTGGCACCGCTACGGATCAGCGCGATCGGATTCAGAAACGGCAGCAGCCCGACGCCAATCACTCCGTAGATGGCCATCCGGAAAAATGTCTCTGCTGACGAAAACACTCCGGCGATGTCGAGGCCATGCGGATCTGAGAGCCACTCCAGACTGAACTCGCCATTTCCAAGCAGGGCCGCCACACAGATACCGAAAGTCCCCACGGTAATGGGGATCAGTTTTGCGGCGAATCTTCCCTGCGCACGCGCCATGTTTCCCGAAGCTCGAAAGAATGAGACGCCCCAGCAGATGCACCACAACACCAGCAACAACATGACGGGAAAAAAGCCGCGAGAGATGTCCGTACGAAACCCGAGACCCACCAGAAAATGTCGCGCAATGGGTTCATCGAGTTGTCGAAACAGAACGGCGGCCAGAGCTGCCAGACTCGATAGTCCTGTGAAGGTAAGAAACCAGATTGAAAGCAGACCCATCAGGTGGCGGTTGAAGAACCTGCGAGTTCGCAGCAGATAATGACCACCGAAAATAAACTGCAGCATGCGTTCTGACAGACCTTCTCCATCGTGAAACGCTTTCAAGCGACCGTAAGGCACCGTGTCGTCGTGGCTGTTTGAAAGAGTTGACGACGGGTCTGTATCTCTACGGATTCGGCTGCCTGCCGACGACAGATAGGCACCGGCGTAACCGCCCCCCGAAACAGTGCTCATGTAGTCGAAGAATGGCAGTAAGCCGTTTCGGTAAAGCGCCTGGAGAATACCGAGCCCCAGCGCACCAGACCGGATTCCACCACCAGACAACGCCAGTCCTGTCAGACTTTCGGAGACGTCTTCACTTCTGGTAGGTGCCGACTCAGGAAGCAAATCGTCATCGATCGCACGGCTGCGACGGCGGGTCAACCGGTTAAGTTCGTCCCGAAGAACTTTGTCGCCGGTGACCGTTGTGTACTTGTAGTGTTTGCGGAGTGGTTCGTCAGATTTGGACATGAAGGCCCTCAGTCATTGAATCCGGTAGGCGGATACCTGTCTGGCAGGAATCCAGCGTACCGAATGCATAGAGGCAATCGCACGGTGCAATACACGAGGTTGCCTGCAAGGTTCGAGGACGAACCCGGTCGTTCGAAACAGACAGCGCAGTCAGCCATTTGAGTTGTATGGAAACTTCTCGTCAAATCGGCTCAAGACTCACGACTCATCCGATTGCTCCGGTGTTAAGGAGCGGGACAATTACGCAGAACCAATGCCGGCGACAAACAGAGCAAACAGACAAACGACTGCAATCAGCAGGTACAGCAAAACGGCGACTCGCGAGAGACGCCACGCCCACCGGGCGATTTTCGGGTGACGCGCGCCTTTGCTCACTCGCTGAACGCTGGTGAAAGCGGTATACGCAACCGCGATGGATGCCAGAATTCCGGCAACAGCCCCGATCGTGACTGCCGAAGTCGCTGCAGACGACGTTGAGATCGTGAACAGCTTCAACAGATCGTTAATGCCGGCCACAATCGTGTCAGCCCACCACAGGACAACGATCAGAGCCATCGCGAGAACCAGAGCGACGACAGACCGCAGATTGCGCTGTCCAAATAAAGGAAACCCCTTTTCCTGCAATGATGGGTCGCGCGCGAGATCACGTGCCTTGTGGCGGAATCGGCGGCACCAGCGAGTCGTTGCACTCTTCTGATTCGCACGTCGCGCATTGACTCGATTGTGACGCAGAATGTGACAGGCAATCAGCTCGAGAATGGCTGGCTCGTTGAAATACGAAGTGTGAACAAGTTCGTTTCCCTCGAACGTGGTCTCTTTACTCAACAGCAGACTGAGTTGCTCCGGTCTGGTCCAGGCAAGTTGCGATAATACTTCACGCATTTGCGGAAGCAGAGTTTTCGATCGGTCAATCAGATGTCCGTTGGACTGGTCGACAAGACGCTTGTCATACGCCTCAGGCAGCTGCTCCCATTCCACGTTGTCAGAAACAATCGGACCGTGGGTGATGTCCTGGACGGTACAGCCGGGGCGGTCGTTCCCCTGCATCCCTCGTGAAATGCCACGCCAGATAATTTTATCACTCGGGAGAGCGACCAGCAGATTGAAGACCGGTGCAATGAACCATCGTGCAAAGAAACGATAAGTGCGCATGCGACGATCGAAGTCGAAGACAGTGCCACCGCTTACCTCGATGCGGGGTGCGATATGCCCGCCAAGAGTCAACGATGCTTTCAGTCCATTGATCGCCTCATCATGAACCGACCAGATCCCCAGCCAGCGTGAACCGAATTCGACGAATGCCTGGTCTCGAATTCGATCATCTTCTCGTACCGCCGCCGCTTCCAGCTGCACTGCCGACGCCCACGCCCACATGACCATTGCAAACAGAGCCAGAGCCGCGATCGCTAATCCGAAACCTACTGAAGCAAGCGGATTGTCCAGGATCGCAGCGAGTAATCCCCATACTGCTGCAGCGATAGTCTGATCAAAATACTGAAATACCAGGTCAGACAGAGTTGAGTCAATTTTTTCGATCGTTTTGTGCCAGGGCAGGTCGAAATGGCCCAGTCTTTTCGCCATCGTCAGAAGAACAATGGTACCCGTCGTAGTGATCAGCGCCAGAAGCCAGAACCAGGGATTCAGGCGGCTGGCCAATCCGAGAGATTTCAGCTGTAGAAACGGCGTCCCGATCGTTGTGTAACTTTGCAGACCAGGGAGCGACAACCTGTCGCTGGCGTCGTTGCGTCGACGTTTGAGTCGCTGCTTCACCGATTCCAGCAGGCAATGCCAGATCACCGATCCGCCATGTGAGTGTCCAACCAGGTGATACCTGATGCCGGCCTTTTCGAGTTTCTGCAAATGATTAAACAGCTGGCGACCGCCAGCTCGCCGGTCTCGCTCGCTGTTGTCACCTGACCACGAAAAAACTTCCTTCCTGGGATCTGACGCGACGTGAAACTGTTCCGGAAGCTGTTGATCAATCCTGTTCCAGACATCGCCCCCTTTCTGCCACCAGCGCAAATGGTTGCTGCGTGACCTGCTCCCGTCGTTGGCGAAAGTCCCATGAACCAGCAGGACCAGCTCCTGAGTCTTCGAATCGAAAGACTGGCTCGCTTCGGAAGCAGACATACTCGACCATCAATCAGCATCAGATGCAGGAAATTCATCGACGGGCAAAACAGCCTGTGGGTGAAACGGCTCCGGCTCGGCAGAAACGTTTGAGCACTATATGGGCACTCGTGTCGTTGTCACTCAGCGGTCGTGAGTTCAGTAATGTCAGAATACCCTGCATACTGCTCAGGACATAGCGCCCTCACGGCGTTCTTGTTCTCATCGTCCTGACAATGATCGGAATATCTGATCAATCACCGCAACAGGGCCTTGCTATTGAAATCGACTCAGTGTGACAGCTGCAAAGGTGTCGCGTCTGGTCGCAGCCGGCACTGCGTCTTTGATTCGCAGGTGCTCGTGAGCTGCACCTATTTTCAGACTCTCAGCATCGCCTGCCCGATACCTGGTGGCACAGATCGCCTGCTGACGAACTCCACGGCACCCAGTGGTGAGTCAGACACACAGTGGCGAGGGTGATGCGTTGGAACATTACCGAGGCGCTGCTCAAAATGCCCGAATGTTTTTCGAGCAGTAACGGCAGTGGAGAAGATCAGTATTCTGGCGCGTTTCGCGTCCAGCGCCGATTGGCAATCGATATCCGGTATCCGCAATCCGTTTCCATTACGAAGCAGGCCGGTTGAGGAAAATGCTCAACCGGCCTGAGTCGTTATCTGTTGTCCGTCATGTCGTTAGGCGATGCCGCTGCTTTCCAGGTAGGCGATCACTTCGTTGGCCAGCTCTTCGATGCCCTTGGTGTCGGCGTCGAGAATCAGCTCAGCGTTCTCGGGGGCTTCGTAGGGATCGTCGATTCCCGTGAATCCTTTGATTTCTCCGGCACGAGCCTTCTTGTAGAGACCTTTCGGGTCACGGGCTTCGCAGGTTTCGAGCGATGCGTTGACATAGATTTCGATGAACTGGCCTGCGGGCAGCAGCGCTCGGACGGCATCGCGGTCGGCTCGGTAAGGCGAGATGAATGCGGTCGTCGTAATTACACCAGCGTCTGCGAAAAGCTTGGACACTTCGCCGATTCGGCGGATATTTTCCGCTCGATCTTCGGCTGAAAATCCAAGATTCTTATTCAGCCCCATCCGAATGTTGTCGCCATCGAGGACATAAGTCCGTTTGCCGATGCTGTTCAGTTTGTAATCGACCTCGTTGGCAACGGTACTTTTTCCACAGGCGCTCAGGCCGGTGAACCAGAGGACGGCTCCTTTGTGGCCAGCCAGCTTGCATCGGTCTTCGCTGGAAACTCGATGTTCGTGCCAGGTTACATTCGTAGCTTTCTGCTCAGTCATCGGGAGCGTTCCTGTCTTTCAGAGTGATTGAAATCCGGCTTCAAAGGTCACTGCCGCGTGCCCTGAACCGGGTATTTTTGCAGCGAAAGAGCCTCAAGGCCCGGCATCCTAGAGAACAGCCGAGGGTGAGAAAAGCGACAGCTGGCCGGGCCGCTTCCGGTATCTCGTTTAGCCATTTCCAGTATCGCATTTATTGGGGTCATCAAATTCGCCCATGGACTGACTTGTCAGCAGAATTGTTTTGACGTTCTAAATAGGGACCGTTAGAGTTTTCGTGATGCGCTGGGCTTCCGATTTGTCGAACGGAGTCTTTCGATGCGTCCCGCATTGATGCAGAGGCGAGAGTTTTGGACGGCTGCAGGAGTTTCACTCCTCTGCAGAGGCGTGTTTTTCTGGGGTCGCTCGGAAAGCTTACCGCCCGCGACAATGAGTGCCGTCGATCATGAAGGTCGCCGACAATGAGACAATGAGTAGTATCGCCAGAGTCGCGTTGATGCCGCTGATGGTCTGGCGGCTCAATTAAACAGTCGCCGGAGTGTCCGTCCGAAGTTTTCTCAGGATGGTCCGCTTCGGTTCAAGGAGGAGTTTCATGGACTTACGGGTTGATCGGTCAGAGACCGCAGCTGTGTCTCCCCAGCGACTGCTGGAAGCAGTCGTCGAGAGCATTTCCCTGCGCACGAACGGGCAGGTTCGCGACCTTGCTGTGACGATTTCCGGCGGTGTGGCGAAAGTGACCGGCAAGACGTCTCGGTATTACTACAAACAGCTCGTCACGAGCGCGGTGCAGGACGGTAGATTTGGCCTTGATGTCGAAAACGAAATCTCAGTTGGGATTCGTTAGCGATGGCTATCTGGTCCGGTGGCGCGTACGCGCGGGTAGCCCTCGACTTTTTTGACGAGCGGTCGACTCAGCCTCGATAAAAGGCGAATTACGGCCTGAAAACACAGTAAACGGGAAAGTCGTGAACGGGAAAGCTGACAGGCTTTCGTCAGTCGATTTTCGGCGATCTTTGCTTACCTGCGATCTTTGTTACCGGCAGTGCGAATTACGGCGTACGGCTGCCCGCAAAGCGGCGATTGAAGTCTTCCGGGTCGAAGGCGTCCTGTTTGCGGACGTGTTGCCGAGCTTCCTGCAGAAGACGTTGAACATTGGAAAGAGGCGTCGGGGAGGCTGCCGGATTTATTCCAATGCCCGCGGTATTGCCGAACCCTTGGGCCGGGGATGGGCTGGGAATCGCTGCACTTTCGGCTGAATTGCTGTCAACGTTGACGGTCTCCGCCGAGAATTCTGCCGCGTCTGTCACTGAGTGAAGATCATCGTTGCCGATTCGTTCTGGTGTTGTCTTCACAGTTGCTGATGTCGCTTCATTGGCCGAACGTTGTGACAATGCAGCGGGCGGTTGATTCGAAAATGCTGTTTTTTTGACGGACTGCAGTTCGAAACGAAGCTCTTTTGCAGCCACTTGTACCCACTGTTGCAAAGTCTGCATCTGAACGGCACCGTAGCGGCCATTAAAGATAGTCTGTCCCGCGTGGGATCCGCGGATGACTTCCAGTAGTCTCGCCCTGCCGTTCTGTCCGGGCTGAAGATCGTTCAGCACCGCCGCGAGATTTCTTTCCGAGACAATTCGCGAGTTGCTGGCACCGCTTCGAAGTCTCGTCAACTGGAAATCGTTCTCGGCTGCCGGACCATGACATCTGGCATTACCACATTTGTTAAGCAGCAGCGGTTGGATGCTGGCCACAAACTCGCGAGCCGTCTCCGGACTCAGTCCGGAGAGGCTTTGGACTTCTTCTACTTCTGCATCCCCCAGCGACTGTTCTGTCAGAATGACGACGTCCGTGGGTTGTTCGGTTTCAGGTTCTGGTGGCGTTCTGCGACGAATTTCGTTGTCGACCCGGTTGAGCATCAGGCGAGCTGTTTCGTTGGATGAGTCTTTCTCCAGGGCGTCGCGAAGTTCGCGAGCGGCCTCGGCGAGAATGTTCTGACTCAGGCACCACTCGGCCAGTCGCAAGTGTGACGCGACTGTCGGTTTGCCGTACTGGATCCGCAGACGGAGGTAGGCTTCACTCAGATCGTCCGCGTCGAAATGAACCTGCTCGAAGGGAATGACCGCGTTGCCTCGGTCTGTTGAAACGAGCCATCCGGTGGAAATCGATTTGATGCGGCCTTTCATGACACGCCCGGTTCGCAGCACGAGAATCCGTTCGCCATCGGCGATGTTTGAAGGTTGATTAACGCTGGAACCGACCGGGCCGATACTCTCCTGCTGCGCCGTCACAACCGCTGGCTGGAAGAACGAAATTGCCGTGACGCACGCCAGCAGAACCTTGAGTGGTTGCTGCCAGCTTTGATTCGCGTGGCCGTCGTAAGTTTGAATCGCGATCGAGTCTGACATTTCGGTTCCAGTCTTTCTGCGATATCGGGTGACGTTGGATGTTTGGGTTCGGGACGTTTCCCTTCAGGTCGACGACCAGCGTCGGCGGCAGATCACGGCTCAGGGCTGATCTCCGGACCGATCAGCAGCATCTCATTGTGTCTTTCAGGAGTCGTGGCTCTGGCATCTGCCGAGATGCCTGGAAGTTGTGCTGAGATCCGGTTTGTTTGCATGTCCGCAAGAACGGAATCCACTCGGTTTTGAGAGGATGCACTGTGAAACGAGAATTCGGTTTGCGTCAGACCTCGCACAGAAACATCTCCGGCATCCAGCGTCTGATGCCCGCTGCCGTTGGCTGCCTGCCACGAAGCCAGCCCGACTGACGGACTCGCCACCGAGTCGTCCCCGTCAAACAATACACGTTCATACCAGTTGAGTTGTAATCGGCCACCAACAAACGTGATCAGCGACTCGGATTCATGTTCGGACCGGTGCCTCAAATCAAACACACTCGATCGTGGCCGAATCGTCAGACGGGATTTCCAGGGCGGACTGTTTCGCAGGTCCAGTCCAACGAGACTTCCGGAGTTTCGCAGGGTCGTCTGCTCAAGTTCGAAGATGTTGTCTCCACTCGCAGCCAGCCCGGTGGCGAGAAACAAAGGGCCGCTGCCCAGCTTCAACGTATTCGAACAACGCACCAGACGTCCTGGCGATCCGAGCATGACTGTCGAATGGGAACCTGCGAAACGGCAGTTGTTGAAAGTCAGCTCGCCCGCCAGCGGATCTGTGTTGTCGATGGCTCCCCATTGAATTGCCATGCCGGTTGCGAGTGTTTGCGGTGCATCGCTGATTGCCGTTCCTGAAGCTGCTTGAGAGCCAGTTGGCGTTACGAAATCGCAATTGAGGCACGTCAGTTTTTGCGAACGGATTCGCGACAGCGTGGTCGCCTTCGAAGCGGTCGTTGCGAGCGAGACCTCGACATTCTCAAGGGTGACTTCGGTGGCCCGAAGCTGCAAAGCCTGAGTCGACACCACGATTCGTACCGGTACGCCGGGAAGACCACGCAGGGTCAGATGGCTTCCTGGCCACACGATCGCACCGGCATCGTAAAATCCTGGATCGGAAAACAGCACAACGCCATAAGGATCGGGTTCCGGAAGTGGCAAAAGCTGCGAAACGGACCGCGACGAAACGGTCGGTGTCAGGTTGGTGTTCTGCTGAGAGTCTGGACTCGAATGTTTTCTGGACGAGCCAGCTGGCGACGCTATCTGAGGAACCTCGCCACCGACAGGTTTCATTACCGATTCGGTGTCGATGGGATTCCCCGAATCATCAGGCGTCGTGTTTTCGGACGGGTCCGCAGAATTCTCGTCAACAGGCCGGACACGGAACCCGCTATGTTCAGCGAACCGCTGAGGCAGTGATGTGAGCACGAGGTTCCGCGACCGGACATCGAAAGTCAGCAGTGCGGCGATAGCGATAATTATTGCCGCGGTCGCGAAAGCCAGCGGTTTCACGGTCCGTCTGCGCGACGATGGTGGAGCCGTCCGTCGAAGCGGTTGTTGAAAGCCAGCGGCGAATTTCGAGAGTCGGCGTCGTGAGGCTCGGCCTGCTGGCCTGATGCCGAGCCTCCGATTCGTTGGTTCTGTCACCGATTGACGTGACGATATATCTCCAGTCGGACCAGTCGGAGTAGAGCCGTTTTGAGTTTCCAGATGGCCTCGCCGAGCCGACACTGGTCGATCACGACCGCCGTCGGAAAGAAGTTCCCTCGCACTTTTCGGGCGGCGGGACGCCATTGGCTCGGTTAGCCATTCGATCATTCGGGCGAGCTGGACCGGGGTGTCAGGAGCAAATTCGCGAATGTCAGGGATTCGCTCGGTCTGGTGGGCGGCCAGTTTTGCCAGCGGATCGCCTGTTGGAAATGCCGGGCGACCAGCCAGAAGGTGCCACAGCGAAAATCCCAGCGCGTACAGGTCAGAACGCGGCGTCGCGGCGGCGGCAGTTCCGATCAGCTCTGGCGCGATTCCGTCATTCTGCTCGGGGGCGACATGGGCGCTGATCTGAAATTCCGGTTGCAGTGCGGGACGAACTCCGGCGTCCACCAGCACGGCCTGTCCGGACAAAGTTAACCGAATGTTGCGGAGCAGGATTTCTCCATGCACCACGCCGTTTTCGTGCAACGCGGCCAGCGATTCCAGAAGCTGCCTGGCGATCGCATCCACATCGGTCGCCGGAAGCCGACCTCGCCGCAGTAGAATGTCTGACAGCGACAGCCCGTCGACCAGTCGACTGACAATGGCAAGTTGCATCTGCAGTTGCCCATCGTTGCTGTTGTTCGCTGATTTCGTCCTGCGGCGAGCACGCCCGACGCCCGCTTTCGAACCTTGTTTGATCACTGGACTGGCGGTGCTGACCTGTCGGGATGCGCGAGTCGACGCACTCTCTTTCAGTTTTGCGTTGGAGTCCAGTTCGGGCAGCGGAGCTTCGGAAACTTCGGAAAAGCTGTAGGGAACCTGGACACCAGCGTGCTGAAGTCTTTGACCTCGTTCGACCAGCTTCTGCAGACGTTCGGTCACGGATTTCCGCAATTCAGTGGGAACGACAACCCGCTTGATCACGCACTGGCCCTGTTGCTCGGGCAGTCGTGCGAGGTACGTCGCCGAGCCATGACTCTGGCTGATATGGCGTTCGATCACACACGGACCGATTCTCAGCAGTTCGGGCTGGTCGAGTTCGATTGTCTGAGCCTGCCAGGACGTCAGGACTCGGCGTTGAACTAACGCGTCCAGCCACACCGAATCGAACGCGGGCAGGTCGGCCGACAGGGCCTTGACTCGAGGCGCGCAGCGACGAAGATCGCGGGGCGAGCAGAGTTTCAAGCCCAGCAGAATCTGTTGAAGTCGCCGTGACGGAGGCTCGACCACGAAGGAAGGAGTCCTTTCCCGAAGCGTGGTTTCGTTGTGGAATTCAGGCAGAATCGTTTAGAGAGATTTAGAGAGATGAAGTACGAACGGCGGGAATTCAGCAAGTCTCAAGTCGACCGATGCGAAGAGCATGGTATCGATCAGGAGCTGGCGAAATTGATGTTCGAGAGGCTCGGAAGAACTGTGGAACGACCTTTATCTCAGATCGTCCCAAACGCGGCAAGACGACACCTTCATGGTTCGGGATAAGGATGCGGGCTGGAATCGTGCGGAAATGGACCAACTGGCAGGCTCGAAATGAAGTATTGAGTCGAAGCAAATTCTGGATTTCGAGATTGCGTCAAAATGCCGGAAAGTTTTGCGATTGCAGACTTTTCAGATTGCCTTGACATGCTCACAATGTCCGCCGTAGGAATCACGCGGTTACTTCACAGTTGCTGGAATGAAGTTGCTCGAAGCCAGGGCCTGAAACCCGTCAATTGTCCGTAACGGATTGTTGTTTCTATCGGATGTGTCTCTTTTGAACGCAGAATGCTCGCTTTGCAATCGAAGTCCGCAGCCGTCTTAATCAGGCCCGCTGGTTCGAATCCTGCCCGCCTTTGTTGCCCCATTTACTTCCCGCCTTTTCGTCGCACCGTAGTGAGCTGTCATTAAGCAGCGTGAAAATTGCAGACTTTGTCTGAAATGCTGCTGGTCATTGCCGACGGTATGCGTATTCAATTTGCAGTCACTGCGGTCATCCTCTGAGGAGTGTTTGAGTAATGTCATCGACAGTCGATGTCCCGGAAGCGGATCAACAGGGCAAAGGTAAAAGAAAAGAGACGCTCGAAACCGTCGTTGTCCGTTTCTGCGGCGATAGTGGTGATGGAATGCAGCTTGTCGGAACGCAGATGACGAACGTCTCTGCGGTCTATGGCAACGATGTCAGTACGCTGCCTGACTTTCCCGCGGAAATTCGTGCCCCGGCCGGAACGCTGGCTGGCGTTTCAGGTTACCAGCTGTGCTTTTCAAATCACGATATCTTCACGCCTGGTGACGCCGTCGATACCTTGGTTTCGATGAATCCAGCGGCTTTGAAGACCAATATTGCCGATCTGAAGCGTGGCGGCACGTTGATTGTCGACTTGGATGCCTTCGACAAGAGCAACATCGCGAAGGCAACCTACGCGTCCAACCCGCTTGATGACGAAGATTTTCTGCAGCCGTATCGCGTGCATAAAGTGCCAATGACACGACTGACGCGGGACGCTGTCGACGGGCTTGGTTTGAGCGTTCGGGAAGCTGACCGCTGCAAAAACTTCTTCGCCCTGGGGCTCATTTACTGGTTGTACGAACGGGACGCGACGCCGACAGAAGAGTGGGTGAAAGCGAAATTTGCCAAGAAGCCTGAAATTCAGGAAGCCAATCTGCGAGCGATGCGTGCAGGTTATAACTTCGGTTTCTCGACCGAGTCGTTCACTGTCCATTATCACGTCGAGCCTGCAAAGCTTCCGCCCGGAAAATATCGCAAACTCACCGGAAATGAAGCGACGGCATTGGGGCTGATTACTGCTGCGAAGCTGGCAAATCGTGGGTTGTTCTATGCCGGATATCCAATCACTCCGGCCAGTGACATCCTCCACGAGTTGTCCGCGCACAAGAACTTCGGCGTTAAAAC
>JABMPE010000236.1 GCA_013203845.1 Rhodopirellula sp.
ACCTGAGCGCGAGACGTTAGCAATCGGAATAAGGGGAAGCAACTGAGCGTGAAGCTTTAACGGAAGTTTAATCACGATCACCTTTTCAAACGGCGATATAATTCAACTCGAAGCGATTGATCCTCTGACAGGCAGCGGCTTCGACTTCACTCGGTGCTTTCAGATCCGGTACCTGCCGGTCTTTGTCCGCTGCGAGTAACGGCAGCCTTTCTGCGATAGCCCGTAACTAATGGACGCCGGGAGGATTGAAACGAATTCCTTCAGGCGTATTGCAAAGGACGGCTACTCATTTTAATTTCAAACGGGCTTGTGCATCAGCTTGTCGTTGAATCTCATCGATTTCGTTTATGCGTGCCCACCTCGACAATCTCTCGTGAAACGAGCCGCCTCGAAATACCTGGATCTTCCGGGCTAGAGGATTGACGGCCACCGCTCAACTGCGGGTCAGGAGTATTGCTGGAGACATCTCCTTACATGGCCGCGTGAAGTATAAATTACCAGGTTACTCGGAGCCGGAGTGGAGAGTCAGGCGGTGTGGAGTTGTCAGGCGGAGGCCTGTCGTAGATTTCGGGAACCTGTCCAGTGGTGTTCTGGCAACTCTCCGTCGTCGAAAAATGTTGCCAGGTTACGGGTTCCGAATCTTCGAGGTGCTTGACGTGGAAGATCCCGGAAACTAAATTCCCGTGTCACTGGACGTCAGAGTTGGAGAATCAGCGTGTTGCTGGTCTTCCGGATAGTTTTCCACGTTCAAGCGATGCCCTGTTGCTATTGCTGGCCACTGTGTCAGTCAATCCGCTGTGTCAGTCAATGCAATAGATCGCATTTTCATTGGGTCTGAGTAGGTTCTGCTTACCTGACTCCTTGAAAGGTTGCTTCCATGTGAGCGATTACGGCGGAAGTCATTCCTCGCTGGAGGATTGAAATGGCGATGATTCACGTCATCGCTGGCCGGTGCCAATCACGATGGGTGCTGGCGCGCAAAGTGGGACTTGTCCCACTTTTTTTGTTGGATAGATCAAAGTTTCAGCGGTCATTTTTGGAGTTCAGGACCGGCGAATTTCGCTGAGAATTGATAGTCCGGCGGTCGGACGTTTCGAAAGGACGGAAATGAACGGTAACGAAGTTCTCAGAGTCGTTGACGCGCTGCACCGCGACAAAAACATCGACAAGGAGATTGTCTTCGAAGGGATCGAACAGGCGATCCTCTCTGCCGCCCGTAAGCATTTCGGCGAAGACTTCGAGCTGGAAGTTCATGTCGATCGTGAGCACGGTGAGCCGACCATTAAATGTAACGGACAGGAACTTGATCCTGACGAACTGGGGGACATTCTCGGTCGAGTGTCTGCTCAGACAGCCAAGCAGGTGATGATTCAGAAGATTCGTGAAGCTGAGCGGGACTCTGTATTCGACGAATTTGAGGAACAGAAGGGCGAGCTGGTTGGCGGGACGATTGTGCGTTTCGAAGGCGGCGCAGCGATTGTCGGCATCGGTAAAGTTGAAGCAGTGTTGCCTCGAAGTGAGCAGATCCCGGGTGAAAGCTACCGCACCAACGAGCGGGTGCGTGCGGTCGTGCTGGAAGTTCGGAAAGCTGGTAGCCGCGTTAAGGTCATTCTCTCTCGAAAGCATCCGGAACTCGTTCTGCGGCTGTTCGAGTCTGAGATTCCAGAAGTGGCCGAGCGGATTATCGAAGTCCGGTCATTGGCTCGTGAGGCAGGATATCGATCAAAAGTTGCGGTTTCCTGTATCGACAACAAGATTGACCCGGTTGGTGCCTGTGTCGGAGTTCGTGGTGCGAGGATTCGCACAATTGTTGATGAGTTGGCAGGCGAACGTGTCGATATTGTTCGTTGGAACGATTCTCTGCAGGTTCTCGTGCCAAACTCGATGCAACCAGCAGAGGTCGAAGATGTCATTCTTTGTCCGATGCTTGGTCGAGTCATTGTCCTTGTGCGAGACGACCAGTTGTCGCTGGCGATTGGTAAACGCGGACAGAACGTTCGGCTGGCATCGAAGCTGGTCGGTTGGGACATCGAAGTGATGACTCAGAACGAGTTGGATGAGCAACTCGAAAAGTCGGTGATGGCGTTTTCGGCGATTCCCGGAGTTGAGCCCGAGCTTGCAGAAAATCTGGTGTCGCAGGGTTTCTTCAGTTTTTATGACCTGTCCGTGATCGAGCCCGATGAGCTTGCAGAACTTGGCGGACTGACGCCTGAGCAGTGCGACGTCATTGTCGATTACGCGGACATTGAAGCTGAAAAAGCGGAGAAGGAAGAAGACAAACGTAAGTCTGAGGATGCACAGTTGCGAGCCATCGAACGCGAGCAATTGGCGGCGGCCGCCGCCGCTCCTCCCGCACCGGTTGAAGAGTCAGACGAAACGGCAGAAGATACTGTCGCCACCGAAGAAGTTGCCGCGGAAGCAGAAGCTGGGGCTGAAGAGAGTCCATCAGTGCCTGATAGCGATGCTGACGAGTCGCCAGAAGTGGTCGATGAGGCTGATGCGGTTACTGAGATCACCTCATCGGAAGAAGCGGAAGACACTGACAAAGCTGCTGGTGAGGAGCCGGCAGTTTCTGAGGAGTCGGGAGAGGCCAAAGCAGCGGATCAAGCCGATGCTGTGGAAGCCTCCAGCGAAGAGCTTGCTGAGTCAGCTCGCGCGGAATCGGAGTCGTGATGTAAAAGAAGTC
The DNA here is from genome assembly GCA_013203845.1 of Rhodopirellula sp. Classification (GTDB taxonomy): domain Bacteria; phylum Planctomycetota; class Planctomycetia; order Planctomycetales; family Planctomycetaceae; genus JABMPE01. The sequence goes on from JABMPE010000236.1 coordinate 2,687, forward strand.
GAACAGCTAGCGTGCGCCTGAACTCCGGACGGCGCACAAAGTGATTGGGGATTATGGCAGATACGGCCACGAAAATTCGAATCTTCTCGCTCGCCAAAGAACTGGGCATGGACAGCAAGGTGCTGATTGAGCACTGTCGTTCAGCAGGTCTGGTGGTCAAGGGGTCGGCGCTTGCGTCGATTTCCCCGGAAGAGAAGGACCTCGTTCTGCGACATATGAAAGGCGCCGGGGGCAGCGAAGCGGAGAGTCCGGCTTCGGCTGCAGAAGTGCCATCGCGTGACGATGTCGTACGGGAAATCGGAAGCCGAATGCGCGACATTCGGACGATGGTTCCGCGGGAACGGGCCACTGCCGCCCCGGAGACGAAGGACGTTGCAGTCCCCGGAGTCGGACAAACAGCGCCGGTTGATACAGCAACGGGCATCCCGGACGAGGCCGTTCCTTCCGAGGCCGTTCCTTCAGTTGATGCTGCAGTTCCCACTGGCGATGAAGCTTCCGCCGACATCGCCGCAGCGACTGCTGAAGACGCGTCGACAGATGCTGGCGAATCAGCTGCTGATTCCGGGGATGGCAATGCTTCCATGCGGCGTGAGGACTATGTCCCGCAACATGGCGGAGGCCGTTCTGGTGTCCGGGAAATGCGCCCTCGTGGAACGCCGACTCATTCTGATCTGGCGGCCGCTCGAGAGAGCGAGAAAGAAAAGGATCGGTCACGACCATCGTTGCCCGGACTTGCACCACTGCCTGCGTTTACCGTCAAAGAAAAGAAATCGACAACTGTCGAGCCAAAGGCTCAGAAGCCAGAAATTCGTTTGACTCCTGGCCAGCTTGAGCCCGGTCCACTGGATGGCCGAGTTAAAACGGCAACAGAATCGAAAAGCCATCGAGGTGGCGGGCGTGGGAAAAAGGACGTCGAATTCACCGACGAAGGTTCATCGGAAAAGACAAAAGTCGGAACGCTCGATGCCAGTCGCCGGGAACGTCGACAGGGGCGACATCGGCCGCGGATTGAAGATGAACGCGATGTTGCCAGAAGAGCTCGTAAGCCGCGAAAACGCCGTGGCGGCCCAAACCCTGCTGACTTGAAGTCGGCTGCTACGATGGAAGAGCCAATCACGGTTCGCAGTTTGTCCGAGGCGATCGGGCGACCAGCCAAGGCGATTCTCAGCGCCCTGTTTAAACGGGGACAGATGGTCACGATTAATGAAGGGCTGGACGAAGAGGCGGCCTGGGAAATTGCAGCCGAACTCGGTGTCGATCTGGAAATCAAGCGCGATCAGACCAGTGCTGAGTTCCTGGATGAAATCTACGAGACAGAGGACTCTGAGGAGTCACTGGTGGAACGACCTCCGGTAGTCACGATCCTCGGACACGTTGACCACGGTAAGACATCTCTGCTGGACAAGATTCGCGCGACTGATGTTGCCGGTGGTGAAGCTGGCGGAATCACTCAGCACATTCGGGCGTACCAGATCAATCACCAAGGGAAAAAAATCACGTTTGTCGATACGCCTGGCCATGCTGCGTTCGGAGAAATGCGAGCGAGAGGCGCTAATGTCACCGACATTGTTGTACTGGTCGTTGCCGCGAACGACAGTGTGATGCCTCAAACCGTTGAATGCATCAGCCACGCGAAGGCGTCCGGCGTTCCGATTATCGTCGCCATGAATAAGTGCGATCTGCCGGATATTAACGAGCAGAGAGTGCTGTCTGACCTGTCAACCAACGGTGTCCAGCCACAGGAATGGGGTGGTGACATTGAAGTTGTTCGAACGTCAGCAATGACTGGTGAGGGGCTGGACGATCTTCTGGAAACGATTCTGCTGACCGCAGAAATCAGTGAACTTAAGGCCAATCCTGACTGCAACAGTGTTGGTGTCTGTCTGGAAGCATTTCGCGATGAAGGCGTCGGCCCGATTGCGTGGCTCATCGTCGAACGCGGCACGCTTCGGATTGGTGATGCTATCGTTTGCGGCCAGGCATTTGGTCGAATTCGAAATCTCTACAACGATCGCGGGGAGATGGTCGAGGAAGTTGGTCCATCAACACCCGTGAAACTGACGGGTCTCGATATCGTACCCGGTGCCGGTGACCGGTTCTTCGTTCTGGAAGATATCGATCGTGCTCGTGCAGTGGCGGAAGAGAACCGACAGGTTGGCCGCGAATCCATGCTGACGAACAGGAACCGACCGAGAACGCTGGATGATGTTCTCGATGCAGCACGCGAGGGACAGGTTCAAGACCTGAATGTCATTCTTAAGGCGGACACGCAAGGGTCCATTGAGGCGTTACGCGGTGAAATCGAGAAATTCGAGCATCCCGAAGTTCGTGTCAAAGTTCTGCACCAGGCGGTTGGCGGTGTGAACGAAAGTGATGTCTACCTGGCGAGTGCTTCCGATGCGATCGTGATCGCGTTCCATGTGATTGCGGAAGACCGGGCTCGACAGCTGGCCGAACGCGAGGGCGTTGAGATTCGTCGATACGAGATTATCTACGAAGTTCTGGATCAGATTAAGCAGACGCTGGAAGGACTGCTGTTGCCTGAGAAGGTCCAGGTGGCGACAGGGCGGGCTCTTGTTCTGCAGACATTCAGCGTCAGCAAGTTCGGCACAATTGCAGGTTGTCGCGTGTTGAGCGGTACGATCGATCGATCAAATCGAGTGCACGTGATCCGCGATCAGAAAATCCTCAATGACTATGGGATCGCCTCTTTGAAACGAGTCAAAGATGACGCGAAAGAAGTTCGTGAGGGCATGGAGTGTGGCATCCGGCTTGACGGCTTTAATGATGTCAAGGAAGGCGATTTGCTGGAGTCATACCGAATTGACACCGTGAAACGAACTCTCGAGTAGAAGTTACGACATTCAGGCTGCGGCGGTCGACGTCTGCAGGTCTGGTCGGCGAGTCTGGTCATTGTCATTCTGACGGGCAGGATTCAGCGGCCATCCAGGTTTAAACAGGCTGTTTTCATGGTATCACGTCGAGTTGCTCGACTTTCACAGGCCGTTCGCGAAGTTGTATCAACTTCGATTCTGTTTCAGCTTCGCGATCCTCGGATTAAGAACGTTACGGTGCTGCGGGTCGAGGTGGCAGCGGATGTGCGGACGGCAAAAGTCTATGTTTCTGTTATGGGCACAGAGAAAGAGCGGGCATTGTGCCTGCACGGGTTGAATGCATCGCGTGGTTTTCTTCAGTCAAAAATCGCGGACCGAATCGAGACTCGATACACGCCTGTCTTAAAGTTCATACTTGACGATGCGATCTCATCCTCGGCGGACGAGGCGGTTCGAATCCTTCAGGAACTGGAGATCGAGCGTCGTGAACTGGAAGCGAAGTCGGGAGTGGCCGAGGAGAAAACTGATGACGTCGTCCATGAGGCTGATGAAGGAAATTCCCGCGATGACGATTCGATGCAGGGAATTGATGTTCAGGAAGAGTGACTGAT
>JABMPE010000237.1 GCA_013203845.1 Rhodopirellula sp.
GCCGAGAAGATGATGGCCAGTTTCCCGGACGACGCAGCGCCGGTGATCGACGCCGTGCTGAGCGATCTGGATCGGCAGGTGGACGCTCTACGTCACGCCGCCGCCGAGGAACTGGCCGATCGCAAACGAGAGAACTTGCTGAAGCGTGCGGCGGCAATGGCGCAGACGGCAAGCAAGCTGGCGATGCTCCTGATGGCTACCCCCTGTCGATAAGGATTCCGATCGATGTTTCTGCTTCTTGCTCAAGAAACTCAGCAAAAGGCTGCCGAAATCGCTTCAGCTCCCAGCGGCACTTCCGGCTGGCTGATTTTCTGGCTGATCTTTGCGGTGATGTTCCTGCCGTACATCCTTGGATCAGTCATTGCCAAGGCGCTTCGGCTGAAAGATTTCAGTAGCCGAATCGGGACGGTCCTGTTCTGTGTGGCCATCGCCGTTGTGCCGATGAGCTACCAGCTGGCTCAGGGCAAGTCGCTGGGCGACTGCTTCCGTCTGGGCATCGACCTGGCTGGTGGAACGAACCTCGTCTTCCAGGTCGACATGGGTGCCGCCACAGAATCCGGCAAGGACGTTGACCGCTCGATCGACAACATGGTCGGCGCCATCGCCCGTCGTATTAATCCTTCAGGTACGGAAGAAGTCACTGTTCGACGAGTTGGTTCGGACCGGATCGAAATCATCATTCCCGGAGCGGACCAGGCCTACGTCGACGAGATGAAAGACCGGATCACTCGACTGGGCTCTCTGCAGTTCGAAATCCTCGCAACGCCGAACAACGCTGAGCACCGCTCGGTGATTGAAGCGGCGAAGAAGCTGCCCCCGGAAAGGAATCCCGTTACTGAAAACGGTCGCACTGTCGCTCGCTGGGTCGACATTGCTGACGGCGAAGAAGTCGGACGTGGCGGTGGTGAATTGCTGCCTTCCGTTCATCGCACACGAAAAGGCAAGGCAGACGCGGACATCGAGCAGGTGCTGGTGATCGTCAGTCCTGAAGCGAAGGAAGTCACTGGTAAGTTTCTGGTCCGAGCCAACGAGCAAATGGACCAGAGCGGCCAGCTGGTTGTTGCCTTCAGCTTTGATCAGACGGGAGCCAATCGGTTCCTCGATCTGACGTCAGAACACAAGCCACTGAAAGACGGCAAGCGTTATCGCCTGGCCGTTCTGCTGGACGACAAAATTCAGTCGGCTCCGAGCTTGAACGAAGCAATCGGTGCTCGCGGCCAGATTTCCGGCAACTTCACCCGCGATGAAATTCGGTCGTTGGTAAGTGTACTGAATGCCGGGGCACTCGACGTGCCGCTGATCCCGGATCCGATCAGTGAATTCACCATCAGCCCGCTGCTGGGTGTCGACATTCGTAACAAAGGTATCTTTGCGATCGAGTTGTCCTGCGTCGTCGTGATTGCCTTCATGGCCATTTACTACCTGAAGGCCGGCCTGATCGCGGTCCTGTGCCTGATGCTCAACATACTGCTGATCATGGGCACGATGATCTTCGTGCAGGGCACATTCACGTTGCCCGGTCTGGCGGGACTCGTGCTGACCATCGGGATGGCCGTAGACGCAAACGTACTGATTTTTGAGAGAATCCGCGAAGAACTTGCCCGTGGAGCCAGCGTCCGCATGGCGATTCACAACGGCTTCGACAAAGCCTTCACAGCCATTATCGACTCCAACCTGACAACACTGATCGTGGCCATCGTGCTGTTCATGATCGGGACCGATCAGGTCAAAGGTTTTGCGGTAACGCTCTTCATCGGCATCGTGATGAGCATGTTCTCCGCCCTGTATTTTGGTCGGATGGTTTTCGAGATCCTGGAGCAGAAGCGGCTCCTGAAGAAGCTTCCGATGCTGTCAGTCGTCAACTCGCCGAAGCTCGATTTTATTGGCAAGCAGAAACTGGCGATCATGACGTCGCTCGTCGTGATTTGTGCCGGGCTGGCAGGGTTTGTGTCTCGTGGTGAAGACAATCTCGACATCGACTTCCGCGGCGGAACGATGGTCACGTTCGAGTTTGACGAAGCTCACAAGCTGGCCGACTTCCGAAGCAATCTGGAATCCGAGTTTGATGCCAGCATTACGGTTGAGCGTTTGACACTGGAAGGTGAATCTCAGGAGTCTGATTCAGGGCGTCGGTGGCGTCTTCGAACGACCGTCGAAAAATCCAAAGACGTTGAAGCCGGCGTCGCGAAGGCCCTAAGTGAAATGGGGCTGCGAACGGTTTCTGTCGCGAGTTCCGACCTAGTCGAGATCGCTGCGGCGGCGGAACCAGCCGAGGGCGAAGAAGTTGATCTTGAAAAATCAGCGTTCGCTGGTGGCCAGGAAACAAACCTGGTCTTCAGTGATGAAATAACCGTCACCACAGCTTCCAGAAATCTTGAAGACGCCATCAAGGGGCTTCCGAACGGCTCCACTTACAGCAGCCCTGGCGACCTCTTCCGCGTGACTGGAACGAAAGGCAGCGGAGTCGATTCCGAAGAAGGTCAGGTTCGCAAATTCAGCGAACTGAAGCTCGAAGCATCAAAGGAACTGAAGAAAGAAGACCTGGCGGCAGCTCTGGCGTCCATGCAGGCTGACATGAACAGCTCGCCGCTGTTCGAAGAAGTCAGCAACTTCGCCAAGTCAGTCGGTGGTGAAATGCAGAACCAGGCGCTTATCGCCATGCTGATCAGCCTCGGAGCGATCATCATTTACGTGGCGTTCCGCTTCCATCGCGTGACGTTTGGAATCGCTGCCGTCGCGGCTCTGGTGCATGACGTACTGGTTGTGCTCGGTGTCGTGGCTTTGGCGTCATTGATCAGCGGCAGCTCAATTGGATCGTTGTTCGCTCTGTACGACTTCAAGATTAACCTGCCGATGATCGCGGCATTCCTGACCATCGTTGGTTACTCCTTGAACGACACGATCGTCGTGTTTGACCGAATTCGGGAAGTCCGCGGTAAGAACCCAAATCTGACTCCGGACATGATCAACGCCAGTCTGAATCAGACATTGTCCCGAACATTGCTGACCTCTCTGACCACGTTCTTCGTCGTCGCGATTCTGTATATGTTCGGTGGAGAAGGCATTCACGGATTCGCGTTTTGCCTGCTTGTGGGCGTGATCGTCGGAACGTACAGCTCAATCTACGTCGCCAGCCCGGTTCTGCTGTGGCTGATGAATCGCGAACAGAAGACGGCAAAGCCAGCGTAGATCATTCGACGTTAAATGCGAAAACCAAACCTCGTCGGAGCTGCAGGCTGAAACCGCCCAAACGCAGTTCCGGCGAGGTTTTCTGATATGACCACTTAGAATCTTCCAGAGAACGTTACGTGCGCCGTGCGAGCATCATTCGGTGTCGTCTTCAAATTCTCTCTGGTTGCGGCGAACCAGCCACGCCGGGATTGTGTTCAGAATCACTTCCCGACAGCCGAGTCATGGTGAGCGAGTCGTAGGCGAAACAAGCTCCGCGCAGTTCCGGCATTTCAGGATTTTTGTGCTGCCAGACTGGATTGTCGTGCTGTCGGAACAGCGGGACTTGTGCCCTGCCGTGAGAAGCCGGGACGGCTACTCTTCAACGATTTCGAGTCGCTTCCAGAAGGCGTGCTCGTAATTCCAGCCGGTTGCTTCGTTGGATACTTCAACGACCACGCTTTGACCGGCGAATCGCGACAGGTCAACATCACGGTCCAGCCAGCCGTCCTTCGCCGTGTTCGCGTCGACCATTGTGCGGAACAGCTCCTGCCCGGCAGCTCGCACGATCAGTTGCCAGTCGCCCTGGGGATACCGGCTGGCGGAAATCTTCAGAACGGTTTTCTTTCCTGTTCGGACGGAAACCGGAGCCTTCAACAGGCAGGCTTTTTCCTGCGACGGAGGCATCGTTCTCAGCACATTCTCCTGCCCCTGGAATTCACGAAGCAGCTGCAAGGGTTCACCGGTTGCCGCTGTGGCAAACTGTGGTGCAACTTTCGAAACCAGGCCACCAAAGTGAGCCGGTTCAAGCGTCGTCGCTATCAGATTTGGATCAGCGTTTCCGTCCGATTTTTTCGTGCCGGAGATCTCGTCAATCCAGTTGAAATCACTTTGCTGCCGGGCCAGGTAAATCTGGTCGAAGTCAGCAGGTTCGCCATCAGAACTCCGGAATCCTAAACCGGTAACGATGAACGAGCCGAATTCTCCGAAAAGATCCCGCTGCATCATCTTCCAATCGACCGGCAGCCGGCGGTCGAGCCGCAGGACTGGCTGAACAGGGTCGCCACTTCCCGCGTCGTACTGATAACCAAACTGGCTTCCGCGGCTTGATCCCGAACCCGGTCGCCGTGGACTTTTCCGCTGCCGCTGCAACGCGGCCAGAGCCATGCCTGCTGCGAATGCTCGCGGCTGAACTCGGCCAAATTCGTTGTTCGGAACGCCAATCGTCTGGTCGTGAGCCAACTGAAAGCCGATCGCCTCACCAGACTTCTTGCGCCAGGCAAAACGCAGATAGCGATACTCGCCGAGTTTCGGATGCTCCTGAATGGAAAACTCAAAACCGGGCACTGTGGCACTCGAACGATCTCCGGAAGTCAGCCGCAATGCATATTGGCCATGCTGAGGTTCGGTCGTCGTCAGAGACAATTCTCCTTCGCCATCACGCAGGTGCTGAATCAATTCTTCTGATTCGTCAAACAGCGGCGCAATACCGGGCGGATATTCGCAATGCCTGGTGCCACGCCAGTCGACAAACGACTTTTCGCCAGCAGCAATCAGCACGATCTCGATCAGCGATTTCTTCCCCTGGAAATCAGTAACCGGCACCAGGATCGGATCCGGATCCTGCTGGTGTGCCCGCTCGGGAACGACAGCTTCGACCAGCGTGCGACCGCCCACTCGGACAATGATCGCCGCCGCGTCGGTGCTTTCAACCGGCTTGCTGATGCAGACCGCCAGCCAGCGATGATTCCGGTCGATTTGTTGTTGCTTTGAAAACACCACAAACGGACCGGCAGGCCTGATGAGCAGCCTCGTTCGTTCATCTTCCGGCACAGTCCGGTCCCAGACGTTTCTGATGAGCAGCGGAGATTTCGCCGGACCGGCTATGTCTGTTGTCGGGTCCGAGACTGCGATCGCGGCGCCGTCGATCGTCACTTGAGAATGCAGTTCCGAACTCACGACCCATCCGTCTCGAACCGGAAGTCGACCGAGGATGCGACGGGCCACTTCCTGCTTCAATTGTTCCCTGTCGAGTTTCCACTCCGGCTCCAGCCAGTCGAGGCAGTCTCTGACGTCGTACGGATCGGCACCTTTGGGGCGAGCGGTAAACACCGGATCGGCAGTCAGCAGCAGTTGATCGGTGCTCCCCTGGCCAATGCTGATGTTCTTCCAGCCGCTGTCAGCCGACTTCTCATTGCCGACAAGAATTTCGCTTTGATAGAGCCGTTGCCCCGGCTTTGACTGAAGAGCCATTTCGGCACGGACGCACCCGCCAGGGCCGACCACCTGATCCAGGCCGCTCCGACTTCGCACCTGCCGCACAACGGCGTGAATCGGAAAACCAAGCTGAGTTGGAGCATGAACTCCGAATCCCCACCCGCTGAGCAGGCGGTTATTCCGCAGAACCGTCGACTGCACACTGAGATTCGTCGTCCAGTCCCAGCCCGTGCTGAAAACTGGTTCGAAGCGAGTGGACGTTGGTTCGAACAGCGTCATCGGCGGCTGGTCCGCGGAGAAAAACCGCAGGCATCGAACCTCGCGAAACGGCAGCGTAATCGGATCCAGACTCCACGCGGGATGCAGCAGCGGGTACCAGTTTTCCGACTTACTCTGGTCGCCGGAGTGCTTCGCGATAAAGCGTTCGGTTGAAACCGTTATGCGGAGGCCGTTCGACGTTTCCGCCTGAATCAGCCGTGACGTCAGATCCGGCGTCAGTGCAGCAAGTTGCTCGAACCAGGTGTCCCACTCGTCCCTCCGTGGAAAATGCAGTTCAGCAACCTGTGAGAACAACAGCTTCTTCACGCCGGAATCGGTCAGCACGGACAACCCGCCGTCGCTCCAGCGAACAACCCGGTACGCGATTCGGCTTCCGTCGTGCAGGAAAACCGTTCCGGGATGCCACTGAGCAGGCACACCGGCCCGTCGTTCAAAAACGATCCGCTTCAGCCAGTCAGTCGAGACTCGCAGATAAGGAGCCGTCGGTCGACCCGGAAAATCCACCTGAATCAACGGCTCGACGATCAGGTAGTCACCGTGAATCTCGTAACCCTCATTCGATGAACGCTGATAATCGAGCACCCGGCACGGCAGACGATCGCCGCCGAACATTTCGATGTAAGCGGAGGGATCCTCTGCCAGCGAAACGGCTTGATCAACGATCCACCGAGCGGGATTATTCTGGTCGAAGATCGCGCGGCCTGCGAGTTGCGGGCGGGCGTTCTCGTCGTGCCAGTCCTTGATCGAGTCAGCGTTGATCCGCGTTCCGTCGGAAAGCATTCCGACGAATCGCTCATTCGGAGCGAAAAACTGAGCGTCCGCAGGTGATGCGAAAACGAAAGCCAGCAACCATATCAGACTCAGCACACACAGCGGCGACAGGCTGAAATGAGTGACCACGGAAAGTAAAGAATCACACGGATGAGCATTGTTTCCTGCAGTATGAGTCTGTGTCTTCCGTGGTTTCATAACTCAATTTTTCACGAGAGATCGACGGCGATTGAGAAAGTCCTGGCAGAGTCGAGGACGAATCAAGCCTTTGCCCCGAAGCAGTGAATTTCGCCCTGAGAACCTTCCGCCCCGATCACCAGGCATCCTTCGCCAACCGCGGGAGAGGCCGTTACTGAGCGTCCAAGCTTTTCCTTCCAGCGCTGCTTGCCATCGTTCAGGCCAACTTCATAGACGTATCCGTCGTTGGAACCGACAAAGATCCGGTTGCCGCCAACGACGACGGGCGAGCTGTTAATCTGGCCTCGGGCGGTGAAACTCCAGAGCTGTTTGCCGGTTTTACGTTCCAGGCAATGCAGCAGTTTGTCCTGTCCGCCAAAAATGACGCGGTCATCGGTCAACGCTGCCGACGAGTGAATCGGGAACTCGCGGGCTTCGTCTTTGAAACGCCACACGACTTCCTGATTCTCAAGATTGATGGCCAGAAAATCGCTTTCGTGAGTGCCCACGTAAAGCATGTACTTGTCGACGCACGGTGACGCGATCATGAAGTGACCGAGTTCCAGGTCGAACTCTTCCTCACCCGAATCAATGTTGATGGCTCGCAGGTGCTGGTCGCAGCCGGTGACGAATGTGATATTCCCGGCGATGGCCGGCGAACCGTTGATTCGGTCGCCGGTTTCTCTCTTCCAGTGTTCTTTGCCATCAAGCCCGAGGCAGTACAGCGTCTGATCGTAGGAGCCAAAGATGATGCGGTCTTTGACGATCGCCGCCGAACAGATGATTTCCGCCATCGTTTCGTACTTCCATCGCAGCTTGCCGGTCGCTCGGTCCACCGCGTGGAAAACGCCGTACTCATCTCCGATAAGAACCAGCTCGCCGGTCACCGTCGGCGAAGCCTGAAATCCAGGAATGAATGACGTTGGTTTCTTCCGCTCTTCCGAAAAGTAAGTCCAGACGCGCTGACCGGTCTTCCGTTCCAGGCAGATCAACTCGCCACCGTAGGTCGCCGCAAAAACGTGATCGCCGACGATCGCAGTCGTCGCAGTGACGCCGTCGTCGACCGGAATTTTCCAGAGCAGTTCGAGTTTCTCAGGGAGCGAACTGGTCGCAATTCCTCGCAGCTGGTTGCCGTTGCGGAAGGATGCCCACGCAGTCTCACCCGGCTCGGTTTGTGCGGCTTCGGATTGTCCGCCAGAGAAACCAACGATTCCGGCGGCGGCCAACCCGCCAGCCAGACCCACAGCCCGTCCCAAAAATTCCCGCCGGTTCAATTCGTTTCGCTGGTGAAGGCGCATTCGTACAACTCCCGTAATGAGTTCACATCGACAGGACGCGGATTGAAGGTTCCGGTCCACTGATTTGCGGCTTCTTCGGCCATGACTGGAATGAGATCCGATCGAACATGGCATTCAGCAAGACTGGTCGGCAGTCCCCAGCCTTTCACGACACTGGTGAGGTACTGAGCCAGATACTCAGCGGCTGACGGATCTCCACTTTCGCATAACCCGGCGTCAGTCGCCAGGTCCTCGTAAAGTTCACCCACAACAGACGCGTTAAACCGTACGACGTGCGGCAGCATGACGCCGATGGCGACGCCATGAGTCAAGCCGAAATGTGCAGACAGCGGATTCGCCAGCGCATGAGTTGCACCGAGCATTGAATTCTCAATGGCCGCCCCGGCAAAGTTCGATCCGATCAGCATGGCACCGCGAGCTTCCAGGTCGGACGAATCTTCCAGCACGCGTGGAAATGACCTGGCCAGCAGACTCCAGGCACGCCGACTGAAGAGCTGCGATACGGTGTTCCGTCTGGTGGTGACGTAAGTTTCAACAGCGTGACTGATCGCATCAATGCCCGTTACCGCGGTGACGGTTGCCGGCATCGTGACGGTGAGTTCCGGGTCGAGCAGCGCGACGCGGCAGGCGGCTTTTTTGTCGCCACACGCCATCTTCATGTGAGTTTCGACGTTGGCGATTAAGGCAAACGACTGAGCTTCGCTGCCGGTTCCCGATGTTGTCGGAACGGCAATCATGGGCAGCATCGGCTTCGTTGCTTTGCCGACGCCCCAGTAGTCTTCCATGCGCCCACCGTTCGTCAGCAGAAAATTCGCGCCCTTCGCGCAGTCCATGCTGCTGCCACCGCCGAGCCCGATGATCAGATTGATGTCTTCCGCTCTGGCGACGCTCATGCACCGGTCAACATCTTCCGTCGTCGGGTTGGGCCGCACGTCATCGAATACCGCTACCGACACACCGACCGCATTCAGCGATTCGATCGCCCGCTCTTCATGGCCAGCGACTTTCAATCCCTTGTCTGTCACCAGCAGTGCCCGGTCGCCGAATTCCCGAGACAACTCACCCAGTCGCGACAAGACGCCGCTTCCGTACACGACCCGGGTTCGCGGATCGAAATCGAAGTCGGTCACTGCAGAGATCGATGCGTTAATCTCAGCCGTCATTCATCAGCTTTCCGTGGAGAGGTCGCAGGCGGGAGAGGCTTGCCAATTCAGCACATGGCCAATTCAGCACTTGAACGTCAGCAGGAACCGGGAAGGATAACGGGGCAGGACCGTCGTCAGCAGAGACGCAGATTCTACGGATTCGGTCCGATCTTCGTAAACTCCACCGGGCAACGTCGGACATTCGGCAGAATCCATCCGTCATGACTTCTCTGTCTGAAACCTTCTGCACCAACCTTCGTGAATCCATCCTGAACTGCTTCGCGCGTGTACTCTCAGGAGTTGCTCGTTACTTCGTGCCTGTACTACGTGCTGTTATTGCCTTCTGACTGCCGCATTCCTGGAGCCGCCTGCATGGCCGGAACATTCGAACTCATCGCGCCACCTCATGCTCCTTTCCACGCCGATGGATCGCTGAATCTGTCCATCGTCGAGCGGCAAGCCGAACACTTCGCCGCCACCGATATTGCTGGTGTGTTCGTTTCCGGGACGACCGGAGAAAGTCTCTCGCTAACGGTACCTGAGCGGCTCGACCTGGCAAAACGCTGGATCGATGTTTGCCGTGATACTGAAATCGACGTGATCATTCAGGTTGGACACAACTGCGTCGAAGACGCCCGACAGATGGCGGCACACGCTCAGAACGAAGGGGCAGACGCTATCGCCACGATGGCTCCGAGTTTTCTCAAGCCGGCCAACGTCGACGACCTGATCAGCTGCTGCATCCCCGTGGCTCGGGCGGCTGGCGACCTGCCGTTCTACCTGTACGACATCCCCAGTATGACCGACGTGCGGTTGCCGATGGCGGAGTTCCTCACCAAAGCCAAAGAACACATCCCGAATCTCAAAGGTCTCAAATTCACCAACTCGGACCTGGTTCAGCTGCAGGAGTGCCTGCATCTGGGCGGCGACAGCGCCGAAACCGGAGAATTCGAAATTCTCTTCGGCTGCGACGAAATCCTGCTCGCAGGAGCGATGCTCGGTTGCCCGGGAGCGGTCGGCAGCACGTATAGCTTCGCGGCAGGTCATTACCGTGCAATGATCAACTCGTTCGAGTCCGGCGATCTGGCTGCCGCGCGGACCGGGCAACACGAAGCCGTCCGCATGATCCGCACGCTGCAACGGTATTCATTCCTGCCCGCCGCCAAGTCGGTCATGAGTTTTCTGGGCATGGACTGCGGCCCGGTCCGAGCCCCGCTCAGCAATCTGTCCGCATCACAGCAGAGTCTGCTTCGAGCGGAACTGCAGGCTCTTCCCGCCTTTGCTGGCGTCAACCTTGAACCTGCCGAAGTCAGCTGATCGACCATCAAGCAAGTGATACCCGCTGCGTCGCGAGACTTCCCTGCTGAATCCGCTGCATCGTCAATGCCTGTATACTGCGAAAGCTGGCCGCATCAGCGATGACCTCAGTTCGACTCCGAGCAGAGTGTCTCGATCGCCTGCCTCCGCGAGGAATAATGCGGCCAGGTTGTCTGCTTGCCGGCGGGCTCCAGCTTGATCAGCCGATCCATCAAGCGACCGAGGTCCTGACTGCAGTTGCACATCGCCGTCCGCCCGCCGAACTCGTTGAGGTGAACCGCCAGCGAAGTCAGAATCCCCACGGTCACGGAATCGACATTCACGCAGTCGCCAAAGTCGAACAGCAGTTGCTGGACTTCGGGTTCGCTGACGGCTTTCATCATTCGGTTGTACTCGAACTGCTTCGAGTGGTAATTCGACGTCGCAGGATCGGCGATCAGCTTCAGGATCAGCACACCTGACAGCTTCTCGACGACGAAAATCGGCTCGTCACCGCGTACGGAATAAAGTCCAGCCATTGTGATGCTCTCATCAGCGGCGAATGTTCAGCAGGTGTCAATGTGGCGTCAAATCCGCATTACCCTGCCACTGTCGACTTGAAACGCAGCCTGTCCTGCGGCGAGACTCCGCAACCTCTTTGTCGCCAGTCTGCAGGGAGATTGAACCCTGCAACTACCCGTGGAGCAAGCATGTCCCGCGAGATTCAACACCAAATTGAATCGCTTCGATCCGAACTCGAACGACACAACCGCCTGTACTACGTGGACGCTCGACCGGAAATATCCGACACCGACTACGACCGGCTGATGAAACAGCTGGAGCAACTGGAAGCCGAGCATCCGCGGTACGACTCGCCGGACAGCCCAACGCATAAAGTGGGTGGAGAACCCGTCGACGAATTCAAATCGGTCGAGCACCGCGTCCCGATGATCTCGATCGACAACGTCTACAAGATTGAGAACCCTGATCCCAAAAAGCCGGACGTCCGCAAGTTTGATCATCGCGTTCGTGAACTGCTCGATGCTCAGCCTGAATACCTGATCGAGTACAAGATCGACGGTGTGGCCCTGGCCCTGATCTACGAGAACGGTCGACTCACACAGGCCGTGACTCGTGGTGACGGACGAACCGGCGACGACGTCACGCACAACGCACGGACCATTGGCGGAGTCCCTCTGCGTCTGATGGGCAACAATGTTCCGCCGGTCGTCGAGATTCGTGGCGAAGCCTACATCGCCAACTCGGATTTCGCGAAAATCCGAGCCGCTCAGGAAGCCGCTGGCGAGCAACCGTTCGCCAACCCGCGTAACTCCACAGCCGGTGGTCTGAAGACACTCGACCCGAAAGTGTGCGCCGAACGGAAACTGAGATTCTTCGCGCACGGGATTGGTTACTCAGAAGGCATCACCGCCGCACGGCACTCGGACTTCCTGGCAATCGTTCGCGACTTCGGCATCCCAAC
Source organism: Rhodopirellula sp. (assembly GCA_013203845.1). Classification (GTDB taxonomy): domain Bacteria; phylum Planctomycetota; class Planctomycetia; order Planctomycetales; family Planctomycetaceae; genus JABMPE01. The sequence goes on from JABMPE010000237.1 coordinate 11,835, forward strand.
CAGCCCTGGCACCGCCGTCTTTCCGGACATCGACGGCCTGCTGGAATACGCGCAATCGATGATGGAAGGTTTGCACGAACTGGACTTTGAAGTCGATGGACTGGTCATCAAAGTCAACAACCTGGAGCAACAGGCAGAACTCGGCAACACGAACAAAGCTCCTCGCTGGGTCATCGCCTACAAATGGGAACGCTACGAAGCCGTCACAAAAGTTGTCGACATCGTCATCCAGGTTGGGAAGACCGGCACGTTGACTCCGGTTGCCGATCTGGAACCGGTCGAGATTGCAGGCACCACCGTTTCGCGGTCCAGTCTCCATAACCGCGACGAAATCAACCGGCTCGGAATTCGCGTGGGAGATTCAGTCGTTGTCGAAAAAGCCGGTAAGATCATTCCGCACGTCGTTCGCGTCGAAGAACACCTCCGCAACGGCAACGAAGTTCCCTTTGAATTCCCGACGCAATGCCCGGAATGCAACGCCGACGTGCTGCAGGACGAAGGCGGCGTTTATGTGCGTTGTCAGAACCCCAGTTGCCCGGCGCAGCTTCGCGAAACGCTGAAGTTCTTCGCGTCTCGATCCGCAATGGACATCGAAGGGCTGGGCATCAAACAGATCGAGTCGATGATCGAGAAGAAACTGCTCACCAGTCTTCCAGACGTTTACCGACTACATGAACAACGCGAAGCCTTGCTGACCGAAAAACGGACCAATGAAAAATCTGTCGACAAACTCCTCGACGCCATCGAGAAAACGAAAAAAGGCAAAGAGAACGAGAGGCCTTTGTGGAGGCTTCTGGTTGGACTCAACGTCCGACACGTGGGAAACCGAATTGCTCAGGTACTGGCAACCCGGTTCGGCACGGTCGACGAGATTTTCACAAAGACTGAAGAGGAACTGGCCGCAGTCGACGACATCGGCCCGATCATCGCCGCATCCGTTCATCACTTCTTCGACTCAGATATCGGACGTCGAACAATTGAGGAGTTTCGAGAACTCGGTCTCAATATGGGCGAACCGGTTCCTGAAGAAGATGAAAGTGTCGAGAAGAAACTCGCTGGCAAAACGCTCGTCGTCACCGGCACGCTGCAACGTTTCACACGAACCGAAATCAAAGAGCTGATTCAGCAGCACGGCGGTCGAGCATCCAGCAGCGTCTCGAAGAACACCGATTTTCTGGTGGCCGGAGAAGCCGCAGGCAGCAAGCTGGAGAAAGCGCAGGAACTCGGCGTCAAAGTTCTTTCCGAAGATGAGCTGTTTGCAATGCTGAATTCCGACGCCGAAGGCACGCCGCTCGAAGGCACGCCGCTCGAAGGCACGCCGCCCCCCAAAGGCCGACTGTTCTAATCAAGGCATTCGCTCGCCACAGATGTCACTTTCACGGTCAGAAGTGCTTTCGCAACACGACCTACTGGTAGGGTATGTCAAGCGCAGCGCAGGCGTACCTTCCTGTAAACGATTGCTTGAATGGTACGCCTGCGCTGCGCTTGACATACAAGTTACGTGGAACAGGCCACATCGTCGGCTGGTCAAACTCGGTCGTTTATGGCGTTTCCGTGATTCTCTGCTCGGCAAGCCATTCCTGAACGATCGGCTCGATCAGATTTCGAATGTCTGAATTCGCGTAGCCGCACCAGTCAACTCCGGTATGAACGTCGAGCGGCGCGTTAAGCGGCTTCCCGAAACCGTTTGTCAGGATCACGCCCGCATTCTGGGCGGTGAGCAGTCCGGCGAGGTCGTAAGGGTGTGACTCGATAAATCGATCGTCGCTGGTGCGTCCGAGAATCTGATTGAACTGCGGACGCAGATCGAGGCAGCAGAGATCGCGGCCAGTCATCAGCTGGTAAATCAAGCCACCGCACGAGATGTAGTGATCGTCAAACGCCGTCGGAAGGTTCGTCATGACGCCGCAGCGTTCTGCGATTCGCTCGGCCAGGTCGGCAGCCAGTCGGCGAGTTCCCGGAAACATGCTGAGGACAGTGGCAAAACCATCATCCAAATTTCCCTGGCGACTCGGCGTCGCTGAAAATGAAAGTCCCTCGCTGATTTCAGGCGGCGTCTCCGCATTCACGGTGAAACGCATCGCCCGAGTGCCGACTCCGGTCGACGCCACAAACGTGTCGGCCAGATTCTGTTTGCTGGTCGGCAGCTCAACCATCACGGACGCCACCGAATCAGCCAGCGTTGTCGACTCGCCCTTGTCCGGACAAATGGCGGCGAGAAACCATGCCGATCGCTTGTCGTACATCAGCATGCGCGTGCCATCGATCGGGTCGATGATCAGCCTCCAGCGCGACTGCTGATTGGAACTCCCGAACAACTGCCGACCGTCGTTTCCCATCCCTTCAGCGATGAACAGCAGCGGTAGACACACATCCGGCCACGATGCAATCGTGTGTTCGATCGTCGCTTCCACCTCGCGATCAATGCGGTAAATCCGATCGCCACCTTCTTCCGCGACAGCGTCCGCCAGCGTGTTCGCTCCGGCAATGAATGCGGAACGCACCAGACTCGCGACCTGCGTCTGCACCGCAAGGCCCAGTTTCAGTAGACGATCGGGCCAGTCATTCGGATCGTGAGACAAGTTCATTCCCTGATGAATTCGCTGACTTCGTACAGGTCCGTCGCAATGAGGATTGATATTCAGCATTGGGTGGCTGGTGGTCGAGCCCTGGCGAGCCCCCAGTTCACATTCACAGTTCTGGGGGCTCGCTGAAGCTCGTCCACCAGCCACCCGGAACCCCGTCCTTTATTTGCGGGACCAGTGCTAAGTCGTCGTCGTAGGCTGGAACAAGCTCCGCGCAGTTCCGGCAGCACGTTGCTTCTGAAATGCCGGAACTGCGCGGAGCTTGTTCCAGCCTACGGAATCTGCTGATCCAAATCGCGAGATAATTTCACCCACATACCTGATTCTAAGTCGTATAATCCGAATTCAGCCGCACGTATTCGGCGGTCAGGTCACTCGTCCAGAAGCGGACTTCAGCATCGCCGTGCGTGAGTTGCAGCCTGATGGAAACGTCCCGATTGTCGCGGATGGATTGTGACAGGGCTTTTGTATCAAAACTGCTGGGGGCTCCATCTTTGTAGATCAACACGTCGTTGAGCCACAGGCTGACGTCTTCTTCTTCCAGCTCGACGCCCGAATATCCCGCTGCCGAAACAATGCGGCCCCAGTTCGGATCGGCTCCGGTGATGGCCGTCTTGACCAGCGGTCCATCCGCAATGGCCTTGGCGATACAGTGAGCCTCATCTCGCGTTCTGGCACCGCAGACGTCGATCGTGATAAAGTGGTCGGCCCCTTCAGCATCGCGGATGATCGCCTGGGCCATTTCCATCGTCACCTCGTCAATCGCCGCTTGCAGAGCCGCTCGCGACGAATCATCGAGTGCCGCGTGACCAGCAGCTCCGTTGGCAAACAGAAACACCGTATCGCTGGTGCTGGTGTGACCTTCCACGCTGATGCAGTTGAAGCTGTGATTGACCGAGTGTCTGAGCATGGCGTCGGCCTCTTGCGGGGACAAAGCCGCATCTGTCATGACCACGCTCAGCATGGTCGCCATGTTGGGACCGATCATCGCGGCTCCCTTCGCCACCGCACTGAACCGAACGGTGGTGCTGGCGACGTCAACCGTTCGCGTCGTCTGCTTGGCGAACGTGTCGGTGGTCATCATGGCACGAGCGGCGTTGTTGAACGCCTGCGGCGAATCGTCGAGCTGCTCCGCTACCGCCGGAATCCCCGCTTCCAGCACGTCCTTCGGCAGAAATCGACCAATCACTCCCGTTGAGCAGACGACAACATCCTCAGCGTCGCATCCGAGCGATTTCGCGGTCAGCGCCGTCATCCAGCGAGCGTCTTCGATACCTCGATCACCGGTGCAGGCGTTGGAATTTCCCGAGTTAATAACAACCGCTCGCGCGGTGCCTCGTGGAACCCGTTCGCGCGAAACCTTGACCGGTGCGCCGCAGACCTTGTTCTGAGTGAATACGCCAGCCAGAGATGCAGGGCGATTCGACGAGAACAGACACAGATCGAAGACGCTGGGATCTTTCTTAATGCCGCAGTGAAGTCCGGCAGCCTGAAACCCGGTCGGAAGTGGTGGCAGCTCACTCATGATTCAATTCCTGAAGTTGCCCTGAGCGGACTCGATAAAACACGCGAACCGTGGACCGTGACGCAGCGTCCGTTGTGACGCGACGGGGAGTCTATCAGAACACTCGAAACCGTCGAATGGTTCGAGTTGAGGCAAATTTCCCCTGCCTTGAGACGACCGGTCGGGCAACGTTACGCTCCGTCGCTGTCCATATTTCAGAGACACCATTTTAGAGACAACGTCAGGCACAGCCTGACCTGCCTGCTGGAAAAGTTCGAAGAATGAGCAACCTGATCAAGCCCCGCACCCTGAAGGGATTTCGGGATTACCTGCCTAACGCCATGATCGCTCGCGAGCACCTGATCGAGACAGCTCAGCGGGTTTACCGCAGCTACGGCTTCAGCCCGATCGACACGCCCGCTCTGGAGTACACGGAAATTCTGCTGGGCAAAGGCAGTGACGAGACCGACAAACAGCTCTACCGCTTCACGGATCACGGTGGCCGGGACGTTGCCCTGCGGTTTGACCTGACGATCCCTCTCGCGCGGTTTGCAGCGCAGTACACGCAGGAACTGGGCACGCCGTTCAAGCGGTATCACATCGGCAAAGTCTGGCGTGGCGAGAACACTCAGAAAGGCCGCTACCGTGAATTCATCCAGTGTGACTTTGACACGATCGGCACGCTGGCCAACGCGGCGGACATTGAAACGCTGTTCGTCATCAACGATCTGATGGAGCAGATCGGCTTCGAACGATTCAACATTCGCATTAACAACCGACTCGTGCTGAACGGCCTGCTGGAGAAAGTCGGCCTGACCGACAAGTCGGTCGGCGTGCTGAGGTCACTCGACAAGCTGCCGAAGATCGGTCGCGACAAAGTCATCGCCGAGATGGTCGAGTTTGTCGGAACCACGAC
>JABMPE010000238.1 GCA_013203845.1 Rhodopirellula sp.
CAATGTGTCGTTGCCATCCCCGCCGTTGAGTGTGTCGTTGCCCGCGCTGCCGTCGATCACGTCGTCGCCCGTTCCACCATCGACAGAATCCAGACCGTCACCCGCGTCGATGGTGTCATTGCCGCTTCCACCATTCACGGTGTCGTTACCCAACCCCCCGGTCACCAGGTCAGAACTTGAGCCGGCGTCGATGAAGTCGTCGCCATTATCGCCGGAGATCGTGTCCGAACTGCTTCCACCGAGAATGGAATCGTTGTCAGCACCACCGAAGATCAGGTCGGCGCTACTGCCGCCGTCGATTGTGTCCGCGCCGGCACCACCAATCAGCGTGTCGGAACCGTCGTTACCGATGATCCGATCAGCTCCGCTCTGGCCATCGATGGAGTCTCTGCCGTTACCGCCGTCGAGCGTGTCGTCGCTGCTGCCGCCGAAGATGGTGTCAGCACCGTCTCCCCCCAGGACCGAGGTGCCGATGTCATTACTCGCTAGAATAAAGTCCGTGCCGTCCCCGCCATTCAGCTCAATCGACGTGATCGCGGTATAAAAGGACCTGTTCACCAGAGACGCATCGATGAAGTTATTGCCGCCGCCGGCGCTGACGACGATTCCGGTGAGCGTGCTGGTCGAAAGCGAACCAAGCCCCACAAAATCCTCGAACTGCCCCGTCGAGTTGAACTCGACACGAACGTTCGCGCCGATCGCACTCACTCGGACGCCTTCGTTGGCGTCCATCGTGATGTTGAGCACGTTACTGGAGACAAATGCGTTGACCGACAGCAGCGTTCGGTCTTCAAGGTGCTCAATACTTTGTCGCCGACGGGGAAGTCGCCTGGATAGTGATCTCAGCCACGGCGTAATTCGCATGATATCTGAACCTGCTCAACAGAAGTGTCGCGGTTTTGTGAGGCGGTCGGACATTGCCTGACGCAATGAGCCGTCGCTCGTGAACGTTGAATATCGCAAAGCTGCCAAACCAGAGCGAAGTGACATTGGCCCGGGTGAGAGAAGGAGGCTGGCAGACGTCGTCGCAAGAATGGGATGTATGGTACCGGGCTGTCGGACCGTCTTTGCAAGGGAAACCGCCGAATCCGCCAACAGCGACGAGATGTTTTCCAAAGCCGAGTCGAAACACCTGCCAAACCGCACCGGCAAACGTAAAGGACCGACACGCACATTCAGGCACTACGAATTCTACGCAGGCAAGAACGCTGGCCGAGAATTTACGATGCCTTATTCAATGACAGGTTCAGGCCACAGCTTTCGGTATACAAGAGATTCAGTTTGCCGCGAAGTGCCTCAATGAGGGCAGCGCTTGAGTTCGATTCAAGGGTCTGAGAGACTCCGCCTCTCGCTCAATCGCATATTTATTCGAATGGCTCAGCGTGAGTAGCTCAGTCCGAGTGGCTCGGACCCGGACTGACGTCGCCTTTGAATTCGACGTCGCATTCGAAAACCCTGCGGTTATCGCCAGACGTCAAGCTCTCACAAAACACAGAACTTCAGCACCGGAAGCAGCATCCATGTCGAACCCACAGATTCTGATGAGTGCCTTTGCAGACGAAGCCGCCAATCACAAAACGGCTCTCGAACAGTTTTCCGCGCTGGCCGCCATCGGGCTCCGGTATTACAGCCCGAGGTTCATCGACGTCGATTCTTCTGGAGTCGTCAAACACGTCGTGGATCTGACGAAAGCGGAATACAAACAGCTCAACAAGCTGCAGGACGAGTTCGGCATGAACGTCACAAGCATCGGCTCACGCATCGGCAAAGTGAAACTGCTGGACGTCGACGATGGCTCGCACAACAAGTACATCCCGATCGACAAATATCTGAAGACCGAAGTCAAATCGACGATCGATGCAGCAGTGACCCTGGGCACGAAGCTCGTGCGAGGCTTTTCGTTTTACCATCCGGTCGGCTCCAACCCGGACGATCATATTCCGCAGGCCGTCGATCTGATCGGCCAGATTGCCGACGCCTGCCAGGCGGCGGGAGTGATCTACGGTCTGGAAATTGAACCGAATCTGATCGGAGAAACCGGGCCGCTGCTGGCGAAGATCGCCCGCCAGCTCAAGCACCCGAACATGGTGCTGATCTACGACGGCGGAAACATCGCTGCTCAGAACAAGGACCGGTTGCAGTGCCTTTCCGAGTTCCGTGACATGGCTCCGTACCTGGGCTGGATGCACATCAAGGATTACGCGATCGATCGATCGCTGACCTGGACGGGAGCCGTCGATGAAGCGCGGCTGAAGAACTTCGTCCCGGCCAACGTCGGCGACGCCGGACACGAGCAGGTACTGCTGGAACTGCGTGATCTCTTACCAAAACTGACACGAAAAATGCAGAAGCTGGGCGTGCCCGGTTTCTTCCTGGAAGTCGAGCCGCACCTGAAGGGCGGCGGACAGTTCGGTGGATTCAGCGGACCGGACGGTGTCGGTGTTGCCGTGCGAGCTTTGCGATCGGTCCTGGAATACGTCGCCATCGACTATGACATCCGCACCTTCGCCGATATTCGAGCAGCTCGCGGATTTTAATTCAGCGAGCGTCGCTTCTGTGGGTCAGGCTCCGCCTGACGAAGTCCTGCGTTTACGGAATTCGAGATCGGAGCAAACCATGCCTGCCTTCAGAGTCTTCTCGGCGGCGATTGCCGTCGTGTTGATACTTGTTTCTTCAGCCGTCGCTCAGGATGACTCTCCGAAACAAAATTCCGACGAGGATGCTCGATACACACGACGGGCCAATCATGACCCAAACGGCATCGGCAAGTTCTACATGGGACGCGAGATCGCTCACGTCATGGGCTTCACCGGAGCTCGCTGGCTGGAACGCACTGAGCGGGAAGAAGAAGAGCGACTGACGTTGCTGGTGCGGTCACTCAAACTCAAGCCGGGGTTGACCGTTGCTGACATCGGAGCTGGCAGCGGAGTGATTTCGATGCTGATGGCCGACCAGATTCTGCCTGACGGTAAAGTGATGGCCGTTGACATTCAGCAGGAAATGCTCGACCGACTTGCCGCTAATTGTAAGAAACGCGGAGTGACCAACGTCGTCCCGGTGAAGGGAAAAGTGAAGTCTCCCAATCTCAAACCGGGCAGCGTTGATCTGATCATTCTGGTGGACGTCTACCACGAATTTGAATTTCCCTATGAGATGACTCTGGAGATGTCGAAGTCTCTGAAACCAGGCGGTCGCATCGCGTGGGTCGAGTATCGCAAGGAAGATATCACCGTTCCGATCAAGCTGGTCCACAAGATGTCCGAGGCTCAGGTGAAACGCGAAGCCAGCCAGGATGGACTCGGTTTGAAATTTGTCGAGACCATTGGAGTCCTGCCACGTCAGCACATCGTCATCTTCGAGAAGGCACAGGATAACTCAGATCGGTAGGCCAGGCTCCGCCAGCCGATTTTTCCGCCACTGAGAATCAGGTCCAAAGTGCTTGCGGATCGAGCAGCTGGTACTCAGCGGTTTAGTGCCTCATCAGGAATGAAACATACCATGCCATCCAGGATCCGGCTCAACACTGACGAAGTGCGAAATGCGATCGACCAGGTTCCGCGATTCGCTCTTGCCCATCTGCCAACTCCGCTGGAGCCATTGCGGAACCTTTCCAGAGAACTGGGCGGACCGACGATCTGGATGAAACGCGATGACTGCACCGGGCTCATGTTTGGTGGCAACAAGACGCGGCACAACGAGTTTCTGTTGGGAGCGGCTCTGGCCGAAGGTGCGGACTACTTTGTGTGGGGAGCCGGCGTTCAAAGCAACAACTGCCGACAAACCGTCGCTGCGTGCAGAAAAGCGGGACTTCCGATTCACCTGGTACTCAGTCGAGCACATCTCGACGGCCAGGTCGAAACGCAGGGGAATCTACTGCTGGACCATCTGATGGGCGCGTCAATCGAGTTCGTTGACGAGCCGGTTGGCCCGGAACTGGATGCCCTCATCGCGGATCGAGCTGAACAACTTCGTCAGCAGGGGCACCGTCCGTTTTTCTGGAATCGAAATCCGGTCGTGCAGATTGCCGCGATCAGTTACGTGGAATGCGCCGTTGAAATTGCCGAACAGTGTCAGCGCAAAGCGTTCGAACCGGTGGCCATTTATGTGAGCTCGTGCGGTTCGACGGGAGCTGGTCTGGCACTCGGAGCAGAAGCACTTGGACTGAAAGCCCCAGTCCGAAACATCGCGCCTTTGACATGGCCGTGGGACACGGCAACGGACATGGCGGAAGTAGCGAGCGATGCCGCAGAAAGACTGAGATTGCCGCATCGACTTGTAGCGGCAGATCTCGACGTGTCGGAACACTACATCGCACCCGGTTACGGAACACCGGGACCGGGCTGCCTGGAAGCTCTGCAGCTTGTCGCTCGAACCGAAGCGATTCTGCTGGACCCGATCTATTCCGGTAAAGCGATGGCCGGTCTGATTGACCACATTCGCCGCGGCGACTTTTCGTCCGACGACAACATCGTGTTTGTGCATACGGGAGGCACGCCAGTCCTGTTCGCGATGAACAATCTGCTGGCGGATTCAATTCCTCGCCAGCCAGGCCCATTCGGCGATTGATTGCTGGATGATTGCCTGTTCGAAAAAGAAACAGCCCGAGACCCCTGAAGGGTCCGCGGGCTTTGCGACGGGTCGTTGGTGTGCTTTCGGCAGGCGTGCAAAAACGCTGGCTTTC
>JABMPE010000034.1 GCA_013203845.1 Rhodopirellula sp.
GCGGTGGTCAGACGGCTGGCGGCGGAGCAGGTGGCGGAGCGGGCGGCGGCCTCGGCGGCGGTGGAGGAGGAGCTGGTGGCGGCGGCGGATTTTTCTCAATCCCACCGGAACAGGTCGTTCGGCTACCAGTCACTTCTGTTTGTCTTGAGCATGGCAAGGCGGAACCAAGTCTGCGAATGGAATACCGAATTTATCCCGTTGAGCGTGTCAGCGCCGATCCGGTACTGAAAGAACTGCTGAATCTTGTGGCTTCGGGGCGGATCAACACAAACGTCGCCCAGGCAGCTGCGTGGAACATTGCGAACGGTAAGAGCTGGCAGGAACTTGCGGAGATGAAGTTCAACCGTCTGGCTCAACCAGACACGCCACAATTCAGCTATGCAGAGCTGACGTACGCTCAAAATCTTGTCGCGACCGCGAAGCAGCGAGCAGCAGACCGAAAAGACGCGGCACCTGCTGATTCTGCCGAGCCTGTTCGTCGTGATCGTACCGGCCGCGTTGTCTCGCAGCGTTAAGCAACGGTTGGATGAAACGGAGTTTCGCCATCACAGTTGCTTGCAAAACTTTGAAAACAGAAACGCCTCAGTCGCGATAAGCGGTCGAGGCGTTTTTCATTAAACATCTGGATTCATATCAGCCGCGATCCAGCCTCAGAAAACGTTCCGTCGCCGAGAGTTTGTGCTCATCGCCAGCGAGTTCTAAAGCGGCGAGGTGCCCTGTCAGAGTCTCGACCGCATCTGCTGAGTCAACGTCGTACCACGGCGAGAGCAGGCCCAGCGAAAGTTCGTGCTGCTTCAGTCGGGCGACCGTTTGAGCAAGCACTCCGGACGTGCTCCACTCAACATCGTTGAAGGGGGCCGCAAAGTCCTGCACGGTCCCGCGCAGGCCGATCAGGTAATAGCCGCCGTCGGTTGCGGGACCGAGCACGCAGTCGTTGTCTTCGAGAAGCTGCCAGGCCTGTTGCAGATACGCGACTGGCACCGTCGGACTGTCAGAACCGATCAGGATCGTGCGATGCGCTGCCGACTCGGTCCATGTTGCAAAAAAGTTGGCCATGCGACTGCCGAGGTCGAGTTCCGGCTGCGGCCAGAGTTCCCATGCTGCCTTGCCGGTTTCCTGATTGGTTGTCGTGTCGAACCATTGCCGCGCTTCGATTGTGCTCGGAGCAAAGCCAATCACTCGTCGATCGCCGACCACCACGAATTTTGCCAGCAGATCCCGGATGAAGCATTCATACAGGGCCGCCGCTCGTTCGTTACCCCAGTCGGTGGCGAGTCGGGTTTTGACACGACCAGGCACCGGCTGTTTCGCGAAGATACCGAGCGTTCTCATTCGACTGGCTCTGAACCGTCGATCAGGCGTCGAAGCAGGAGCTCATCGACGATGCCGCGGAATCGAACCTTGCCATCAATTTCGACGACCGGTACGCAGGTGTTGAACCGCTCCTTGAGTTCTTCGTCGCCGTCAATATCGACTTCCACCGGCGTCGGCAGCCAGCGGGCGTATGTCCGCAGAAGAATTTTTGTGTCGTCGCACAGATGGCAACGTTTTCTGGTGTAAAGGACGACGGACCCGAAGCGTGGCCCGGCGAGTGTCGGTCGCCAGTTCAGTTTCGGTTCCTTCTTCAGCAGAGCCATTCCGCAAGGGATCGCCAGAAAGCCGAGGAACGGCCAGAACGCTCGGTTCGAATACCAGAACTCCGGCATCGGAAAGGGAATATACGAAACCTGATCGATGCCAGCCAGAATCAACAGACCCACGCCGCCGTAAAGCAGCACGCTGCCAGCCAGCCAGAACCTCTCCACTTTTGTGTGGTGCGGGCGGTGTATTGAATCTGCCGGTTTCGTGCGATTGCAGACGACTTGACGTTGCCGATTTTCCGGGTCGCTGCTCATAAAAGGTGCCATTGGATAGAAGCGGGAAGCGAAGCCGGCCTGCGGACGACTCGGAAAAGCAACATAGGTCAATCACAGAACTGGCGACAAGCCGAACAACACTCCGTCGTGCGGTTGTCGGACGAGGTCTTGACCGCGACACTCCGCCGTGAACCGACCTGATAACCGCGGTTCTCGTCGCTGGCTGAAATTCGGCTGGTGATTTCTGCCTGTTCGAAGTTCATTTGCACGTTTGGAGAAGAGACCGTGATTACTCCCGAACTCCGGGCCAGCCGTTTTATGAAGGCGGCTTATAACGAACCGACCGATACAACGCCGCTGTGGATTATGCGACAGGCGGGGCGCTACCTGCCCGAATACATGGAAGTTCGGAACAAAGTCACGTTCATCGAACTCTGCAAAACTCCGGAACTGGCCGCGCAGGTCACGCTCGATGCTCAGCGGATTCTGGGAGTCGACGCGGCGATTCTGTTTGCGGACCTGCTGCCGCTGCTCGAACCGATGGGGATGGATCTGGAGTATCAGAAGGGCGAGGGGCCGGTCATCCATAACCCGATTCAGTCGGCGTCGGAAGTTGACCGTCTGAAACGCCTGGAAGATCTCTCGACGCTGCAGTTTGTGTTTGACACGGTCAAGCTGGTTCGCCGGGATTTGCCCGCTGATATTCCGCTGCTGGGTTTTGCCGGGGCACCGTTCACGCTGGCGTCGTATGCGATCGAAGGCGGCGGTTCGAGGAATTATCTCAACACGAAACGGATCATGTACAACGATCCGGGAGCGTGGCACGCGCTGATGGAAACGCTCACCAGCAGCCTGATCGGTTATCTCAATGCTCAGATTGAAGCCGGAGTGCAGGCGGTTCAGGTGTTTGACAGTTGGGCCGGATGCCTGTCGCCGTCCGACTATCGAGAGTTCGTGCTGCCGCACACAAGAACGGTGATCGACGGAGTTTCTGGTAACGCGCCAGTGATCAACTTCCTGACCGGCAACCCCGCTCTGTTGCCGATCATGGCCGAAGCTGGCGGTCAGATCGTCGGACTCGACTGGCGCGTCGACATGGCCGACGCCCGTCAGATACTCGGCCCGGATCGAGCAGTGCAGGGCAACATGGATCCGGTTTCGTTACTGGCCGATCTCGACACACTGAAAGCTCGCGCGAAAGCAGTCCTCGATGCCGCCGGCACGACGGGACACATCTTCAACCTCGGCCACGGAGTCTTCCCGGAAGTCCCGCCCGAAAGCGCAAAGGCTCTGGTCGAAATCGTGCACGAACTCGGAGCCGCGCAGCGAGCGTAACATGGCAATCTCACAGGTCGGACTCAGCTGACGAAGTCCATTGCCGCGAAATTAACCACGGAAGAAGCGGAAAATACGGAATTCAGCATGATCTTTCTGTGTGTGTCCGTGTCTTCCGTGGTTCTCACTTCGAACTGTTTACCCGCCCGGAATACTCCGTCAGGCAGATAGCCGGACCTACTCGTCGCCTCCAATCAGAACGTCGTCGAATTCCTGTTCGAGAGCTTTTCTCGCGATCTGGGCTTCGGCGAGGCGGACGATCACGTTAATGCGGACTTCGCTGGTATTGATCAGGGCGACGTTGACATTCGCGTCGGCCAGCGAGTTGAACAGGCGGTCGGCGATGTCGGTGTGACTTCGCAGGCCGATGCCGGCGACTGAGATTTTCGCGATGTCTCGCAGCGAACTGACCGGGCCGATTCCGGATTCCTGTGCCATCTTTTCCAGAAGTTTGACGCAAGGATCGAAGTCGTTGCGTTCGACCGTGAATCCGATGTTCGTTTTTCCGTTCGTGCCGGCGTCCTGGACGATCATGTCGACATTGATGCCTGCCTCGCCGATCTTTCCGAAAACCGTGGCGGCGAAACCCGGCTCGTCCGGAACCGCACCGATTTTGATCAGCGACTGGCCACTATGGACGGAAATCGCCTCCATCGTGACTTCCTCAAGATGGCGGTCGTCACCGCTGGCAGTCGCCATGTCGAGTTGTGTTGCGGATTCGTGTTGCGCTGCGTCGCCCGTCTCGTACCGTGACAATCGTTCTTCCGCTCCGGCGTCATCGAGTTTGTCCAGCCCGAACGCGGTATGAACAATTTTCAGAGCGGCGGCGGCATCGTTCTGGCTGACCAGTACTGAAGTCTTAATTTCGCTGGTCGTAATCATCAGAATGTTGATGTTGTTGTCGGCGAGTGTCTGGAACATTTTCGCGGCGACGCCCGGAGTGTCAGCCATTCCGAGACCAACGACAGAAATCTTGGCGACGTCGTTCTCAAAGTCGACGCCTCCGGCTCCGATTTCTTTCGAGGCGACTTTGGCGGCGGCGATTGTGTCGGGGAAGTCGCCCTTCTGAACCGTAAAAGAAATATCCGTCGTGCCGTCGTCGGCCACGTTCTGAACGATCATATCCACCGCGACGTTTTTTCGGGCGATTTTCGAGAAGATCGTCCGAGCGGCTCCGGGACGGTCAGGTACTTTGAAAACGGTCACGCGGCACTCGTTACGCAGCAGAGCGGCACCGGAAACAGCTCGCCGGGGAGTCTGCTCGTCGGTGTAAATCCAAGAGCCGCGTTTTTCATCGAAGCTGCTGCGGACATAAATCGGAATGCCGAACCGCTTGCCGATTTCGATCGAGCGGCTGTGCATGACGCCCGCACCCATTCCGGCCAGTTCGAGCATTTCTTCAAAACTGACTTCGCTGAACTTGCTGGCTCGCGGTTCCAGCCGCGGATCGGTCGTATAAACACCATCGACGTCCGTATGAATAATGCATTGGCTGGGGCGCAGAGCGGCGGCCAGCGCGACAGCAGACGTGTCGCTTCCTCCACGGCCGAGCGTTGTGATCTCACCAGCCGAGTTGACTCCCTGAAACCCGCAGGCGACGACGATGTAGCCATCATCCAGCTTGCTGCGAATTCGCTCGGTCGAGATCGACAGGATCTTTGCCTTCGTGTGGTGACTGTCCGTCGCGATGCCCAGTTGCGAACCCGTCATGCTGACGGCTTTGCCGCCCATTTCGTGAATCGCCATCGACATCAGAGCGACGCTGACCTGCTCGCCGGTCGACAGCAGCATGTCCATGTCGCGGGCTGGCGGCGTTTCGGTCAGCTCGCCAGCCAGGTCGACCAGATGGTCGGTGCTCTTGCCCATGGCTGAAACCACCATGACGACCTGATTTCCCTGAGCCTGAGCATCCAGCGCACGCTTTGCTGCCGCTCGGATTTTGTCCGTGTCAGCGACGCTGGTTCCACCAAACTTCTGAACGATAACAGCCACAACTGCGGTCCTTGAAGAAACAAACCTGGTGATCGGGGACAAGTGCCGGATTTTCGACCGTTTTCGGTGAATTTTCGGCTCGGGTGCGCATTTAACAGAACGATAGAGCCGCTTCAATTGCTGTCGAGCAGCGTCGACAGGATTTCCACGATTGGATCAATAATAGATCGCTATTGGGAGTCGCCGCTCGGGATTCGGTGCAGCGTGTAGTGGCCGGTTGCTGGCCACAGCGGGGTGTTGTTTTCTTTGAGTCGGCAGTTGATCTCGTAGACAAAGCCCGTTTTCAGTTCGTTGGTTTTCAGGCGAACGCTGGTGCCATCGGTCGAGAGCGTTGCCGTTTCAACTTTCGGTTGGAAGCGGCCCGAGTCTTCAGTCGCATAACCGCCCTTCCACTCCCGCGTGTAGCCGCTGAGCGAGTAACTGTCCGGGTTCGTCGCGGCGGTGCGGTCGACCGGCTTCTGAAACCAGATCTCGAAGCCGTCGTGCGTCGCCTGGATTTCCTGGATGCCGTTGAGCAGCTCGCCGGAAGGTTTCAGTCTGACGATGCTGCCGGTGTTCTGGCCTCCGAGCCAGCCACTGTCGTAAACGCTGCCGACGTAGAGGTCGCCGTTCGGGGCGGTCGTGATGCTGAGCGGCCCGACGAAGTTGGCCTCGGCGTCTGGGAAGTCCGGCTTTGACAGTAGATAGGTCGCCCCTTGCAGAATTCCATCGACCTCGTGATACGTGAAACGGATCAGATGCTTGCCGTTGAATTCGCACCCGATGCCATGACCAGCGATTCCTTTCTGTGGGTAGGACTCGGACAGGAAGGTGAGCCCGTTGATGCTGCGTGTCCACGGGTGCGGAATCTGAATCGCTGGCGGGTGAGCTTCGACCTTCAGCGACTGCTCGTGATTTTTCGGGACGCCATAATGGAAGCCGTCACGCAGATGGTTCAGCTCGTTAAACGTGTTCTGCACGCCCTGGTTGTCGGTCGCGAAGATGTGGCCTTTGCTGTCGATGGCGATGCCGGTCGGGTAGCGGAAGGCGTGAGCGAATGGTCGCGGTGTGCCGTCCGGCGAAACCTGCAGCACCTTGCCACGCCAGCGCGAAACTTCCTTTGGCCGAGTGAGCTGTGCGTAGTCGCTGCCCAGCCCGACGTAAAAGTTACCTTGCGCATCCTTCGCGATGCCGCACGTCCAGTCGTGGTAGTTGTCGTTGAAGCCCCAACCCGACGAGAACACCGTGCGTTCGTCGGCTCGACCGTCGCCATCCGTGTCACGCAGTCGCAGGATTTCCGGCTTGTGAGAAACCAGCAGGCTGTCACCGTCCTGGATAATTCCGTATGGAGCCGAGAGTCCTTCCTCGAACATCGTCAGCTCATCTTCGACGCCGTCGCCGTCCGTATCTTTGGCCAGGTAAACGTGCCCTTCCAGCGACGTGAACGCCAGCCGTCCGTCGTCGAGAATCGTCATCGCCGTCGGCATGATCTTCGTCGAAACCGGCAGCCGCACGCCTTCGAAGCCCGGCATCGACGTGATCCTGTGCGCCGCGCCCGCCGGAAGCGGCTTCAGTGTGACACTGAGTTTCGGTCGGCTCAGTGTCGCGAGGTAATGCACCTGAAACGTCGACTGTCCCGCGTCGTTGTGAAGTCTCGCGTTCAGCGTAAGGGCTCCGGACGACGGTCGAGCAGTCGGTTCCAGAAGTGCTTTGATGCTTCCGTTTGTCGCGATGCGAACGGGGTTTCCCATCGCTGTTGCCGTGGTCGAGCTACTGAAGAGAAGGTCCATGTTTTCAGGAATCGATGTCGCGATGATGTCGCGGTGCCAGCCACCTTGCCCCGGTGATGTTTCCTGCTGAGTGGCCAGAGTTTCCTCGATTTCCACCGACTGAATCTTTTCTCCGATCGAAAAGTCGAGGCGGTATCGCAGACGGATTCCTGAGTTGTAAGGCCGATATTCGAGAAGTTGTCCGACGGCCCCGTTCTCTTTCCGAGGGAAGATTGCATTGCTCAGAGCCTGGCTGTCGTCTGTGTTCGAGTGGACGAGAGCGTAGTTGGAACTCGCATTCAGGCCGGTAACAATGTCCGTGCCCGCCATGTCCCAGTACCAGCTTTTGCCGACCGTGCGTTGTCGGGCGAAATCTCCGAACGTCCAGCGACGCAGCGTGAAATTGTCCAGGTCGAAGAGCACGTTGTGACCGTTGTCGAAGCCAATCGCCAAGGCTCGCGGAACGTAGCCGCCGCCGTTTTCTTTCGGGTTGGTAAAAACGTCGCGGATAATTCGGGGAGCCGCATCTTTCTCCACAACGATGTACTGTTCGACGGAAGCGGGATCGGTGGGCGGTTCGAAGCGCGGGTCGGCGAGAGTTCTCCAGAGAGTTTCCAGTTGAGTGTCCACGTCGTCGCCGAGGACTCCATGCACGGCTCTGCTGTACGACGGCATTTCGACGCCGGGCACGATGCGAAGCGGTGACCGTGTCCAGCGCACGAAATACGAATGACGCATGCGGTTACCGAGGCCAAAGAGGTCTGAGCCTCGCGTTCCCATCACCGCTTTTTTCGGCACGTAGTCACCGACCTGGTGACACGCGATACAACTGAAGCCTTTGGGGCCGACCAGTTCCTGACCGACCAGCAACGTCTGATCGTCTACTTTTGACGTGTCGTCTTTGATGTTCCACGTCGGGGCTTTGTCGGGAATTCGGTCACTGCCGATGAGGTGGTCAACGAGTGCCTGTCGGTCAGCGTCGCTGTGTTTAAACTTTGGCATGCGCACCAGCTTCCAGTCCATCCGCCGTTTCTGCTCTCCGCTGACGGCTTTTGCCAGAGCCTCGTTGAGCAGTCGATCTCCGACCGCGTTTAGATTCGGCGGCACCAGCGCCGGAGCCTGACCTCGAAGCACAGCGTCACTCTGCGCGATGTCGCCAGCCAGGGCAGCGAGCCCCTGATGAAGCCCACGAGGATGGCACGCCGTGCAATTTCGAGAGACCAGCAACCGGTGCCCGCGCTGAGCGGTGGTTGGAGCGGCTGTGTCTTTAGGAACGGACTCGACAAAAGCGCGAACCGAATCGGTATTGAGACTTCGGTACTCTGGCTGATGCTGTTTGCCCGGCGGTTTTGAACTGTCTCGGATACATGACTTTTCCCAGTTCGAGCGTTTTCCTGCTAAGGCTGTCAGCTTTGGTGACAGCTTTGTGAGTTCCGACTTCTTTGTCGCCAGGTTGTGGCATGATTGGCAGCCGAGTTCTCGAATCAGTTGGTTGCCCAGGGCAACGATTTCGCCCGACGCCGCTGGTGTCTCCGTTTCTGTTTTTGCGACGTCCGTGTTGCTGGCTCGAAGCGAAGACAATGCCAGGGCGAGTTGTCGTCGTTCCTGACTGGACAGCTCGAACACTGGCATGCGGTGAGAGCCGTTGAGCGATTCGGGCTTCAGCAGCCATGTGTTGAACCATTCGACGGATCGCTTACTGCCGATGTCAGCGAGGCTTCCGCCGCCGAACAGCAACGCTTCGGATTTGGCCGCTTCGGGATCAGAATCCGTAGGCTGTAACGAGCTCCGCGCTGTTCCGGCAGATTGATCCGGAGTGGGCGTACGATTGCCGGAACGGCGTTCCGCTTGTTCCAGTCTACTACTGTGACAGGCGAGGCAACCCAATGAGTTAATTAAAGTCAGTCCGGCTTCTCGATCGTTAGTGTCGTTGCGGCCTTTGCCCGGCTTCGGGAGTGACTCCAGCTTCGGTTTTTCCGCGGCGCTGACCAGTGCAGCCGCGATCGCTGTTGCCTGTTCCGCGGATAGATCAAACGCGGGCATTTTGCCGGCCACGTGACCGGTCAGTTTTCTGACGATCCAATTGGTGGGCAGTCCGGCGACGCTGCGCGTGAGATCAGGGGCGGACAGTGGTTTTGTTCCTGGAAGCACATCTTTGTGACAGGCTCCGCAGCGGAATGCTTCGAACTGATTGCGACCGAGTTCGATCTGCGCGAGGTCCGGTCGTCCCTCTTCATGAAACAGCAGATGCCCTGGGAGCGGCTCCAGCGGGAACACTTCCGATGACCAGAAGAGTTGCAGTCGGGCCTCGGGAGCGGTCGTTTCAAAGTGAACTGCGAGTGTCTGGAAACCGACATCCGGTGTGAATACGTCACCCGAAATCCACGCGGGCGTTTTCGACTCGGAATCGAACACGACTTCTCCGCCGACTTCGATGCGGACCTTGCCCTGAGCGAAGGCGTGGAACCGGTGCTGGCCTTCCTGCTGGATCAACAGTTGCGATGCCCACCGGGCTTTGAACGATTCTTTGGACTGCCCGAGTCGCCGGTCGGGCAGGGCGTTGCCCCAATCGTACGAAACGATTTCCTCCAGCCGCTCGACCTTGCGGTCTCCCACTGAGTAGCTCGCCAGCAGGCCCCTGGGGAGTTCGGCTTCTTCGTCGAACTGAGCGAACAACGGTGACCGGCCCAGGATGAGAATCATGCAGAAGACGCTGGCGATCAGGATTCGAGTGTGACTTGTCGGGCTGCCGTCTGTCATGCCAGTCTCCGTTTTTCGCCGATAATTGATGCTTGGAATAATCGCTGATTGAAGTGTTGATAACCGATCGAGTTCATGCGGAAAACCCTCGGTCGCCAACCATTGACCGCCATTGACGAGACTGTTTTCGAAGCTGCGGTGTGGTGCGAGGAATTGCCGTCGGAAAAGTGACACGAGAAGAGAGAACGTTTATTGTCTGCGACCTGCACGCGACTCGGCTCGAACCATTTCGGACGGAGCGGGCTCGCGCGACAGGTCGCTGGTCGATTTCATTTCCTGTTCTTCGCGATCCTGTCTCACCGACTTTGAAGGCAACATTTCATGATCTGCATTTCTGTGACTCCGGCGTCCCGTACGTTTGCCAAAGTTGACATTCTGAATGCGGCTCGGCAGTGCGACCTCGTTGAGCTGTGTCTGGACCGGCTGGTGAAGGAGCCGGATGTGGGAGACCTGATTGCGGATGCCGGCAAGCCGGTGATGGTTTCGTGTCGGCGAAAGCGGGACGGCGGGCAGTTCGAAGGGACCGATGAGCAGCGGCTCGGGATTCTCCGCCAGGCCATCGTCGCAGGGCCGGCGTACATCGAACTCGACTACGAAGCAGCTCAGAGTATCCCGCGGTTTGGCGCGACCAAGCGAGTCATCGCCTATACCAGCATGAAAGACGCGTACTCAAAAGAAGATATTGAAGAGATCTTCACTGAGGTGAAGCAGCTCAATGGTGATGTGGTGAAATTCACGTGGCCGACTCCGACTCTGGAAGCCGCGTGGCCATTGCTGGCTGCCGTGGCGAAGAAGCACGAAATTCCCGCAGTGGGACTCGGACTGGGGAAGGCGGGAGTCACGTTCTCGCTGCTTGGGCGGAAGTATGGTTCGCCGTGGATTTACGCCGCTCTCGAAAAGGGCATGGAAGCCTTCGACGAGCAGACCACGGTACAGGAACTCGACGACATCTACGGCTGGCGCGAGATCGACAAGTCCACGATGTTTATTGGGGTCGTCGGAATGGGCGGTTCGGAAATTGTCACGACGCAGTGTTTCAACAAGGTCTTTCGGCAACTCGATCTGAATGCCCGAAGCCTGCCGCTGATGAGTCATGACTTCGGGCGGCTGAAGTCGATGCTGGACTCGCTGAAAATCAACGCGATCGTGACGAGTCGACATATTGGGGATCAGATGGTGGCTCTGGCCGACGAACTGGAAGAGTCTGCGCGGATCAGCCAGTACTCGGATCTGCTGCTTCGCAAGAAGGATAGCTGGCAGGCCTGGAACGCCGGCTGGAGAAGCGCTGTGAAGATGATCGAGCAGACGGTTTCTGGCTCAGGCAGCGACAAGCGACCGCTCGACAAACAGAACGTGCTGGTGGTTGGGTCGGGCAGTTTCGCTCGATCCATGGTTTATGGGATCGAAAAACGCAAAGGCCTGGTCAGCGTGACGGCTCCCGACGACAAAGAAGCACAGAACGTCGCAACGCAGTTCGACGTTCGCTTCGTGCCGTTTCAGCACCTGTACAACACACTGGCGGATGTCATTGTGTTTGCCGAGCCGGGGCTGTCGTCTGGATCGAACAAGAAGGAATTCAATCCGTCGTACTTTGTGCCTCGCATGACCGTCTGCGACGCGACGGAAATGCCATTCGACAGCATTTTCACGGCGGAAGGCAGAAGCCGCGGCGCGAAGGTCGTCGAACCGAAACTGATTTACGCTGACCTGTTGTCCGCTCAGATTAAGTCGATCACTGGCAAAGAAGCTTCCGCCAGCGAGTTTTCCGAGATCATCGACGCCGCGATTGAAGCCCAGCGGGTCGAGACCGATATTTGAATTCGTAAATGTTTCGTTACAGGGAAACTGCATTGATGGCGGCGAGAGTCAAGTTCCCGAACAAGGTGTGGGCGTTGTTTTTGACGTTGTGGACCGTTGTTGGGACATTGGTTATGGGGCTGACTTCAGTTCAATTTTTCCCGTCTGGTTACGAAATCTTCGCACTGATCGGACTAACGGTAGTGACGACCGTTTGCGTATCAAGGTTGTTCTCGCCGTCTTTACTTCTGGCTTTCTTTTGGGCGACTGCAACTCCACCAGTTACTTCGGGAATTTCTGCTGGGCTTTATGTTATCTTCGTGCCGCCGGGGCCAGAACCTTTTCAATATTTCGGCGATGGTTTGCCTGCCGCGTTGTTCGACGGGGTCCTGATGGCATTCATCACGCTTCCAGTCGGTGGCATTTGTGCCGGAGTTTGTGTGGGGATTTTGAGCGCACTCGACCGTTCGAAGCGTAGTCGCGACAATCAGTGAACTACGTGCGGCTCCAGTCACGGTAGGGCCAGTTCCTACCGGACTTTGGTAAATTCAAGGCTTCTGGCCGGCCGGTGGGAACCGGCCCTACGTTTGGAGCCGGCTCCAGTGGTTGTTTTCGATCATTTGCCGGACGACTTCCTGTTTGGATGCGGTCTGCTCGAAGATGGCGAGTTGTTGCTTGGCCCCGGTTGCTGCTGGGATGTTGACCACGGATCGCAACTCGTCGAGGCATCCGAGTTTGACGGCGTGCGCTTCCAGACGAGTGACCAGGTTGGCGACGGTTTCGGCCAGTGAGGTCTGCTCGTAAGTCTGGCTCAGCACCAGGCGGGCGTCGGCTCCGAAGCGGGTTGCTCGCCACTTGTTCTGCTGGACCATCATCGGGTGATAGTCGAGCTGGTAGGTGCCCTGTTCGACCTCTTCGGAAATCGCGACAACAAGACATTGCACCAGGGCCGTGATGCCTTCTACCTGTTTCAGATTGGCGGGCATGTCACAGACGCGGACTTCGACCGTTCCGAAATTGTGATGCGGGCGGATGTCCCACCAGATTTCGCGGATGGAATTCATGAAACCGGTTTCGATGAGGTGATTCACGATCCAGACGTATTCACTCCAGTTTCGCATCACGTGCGGTAGCCCCGCGGTCGGCAGTCCTTCCATGATTTTTGATCGGTTGGAATGCAGGCCGGTGTTGCGATCTTCCCAGAACGGCGAATTCGACGACAGCGCCAGCAGCAGCGGCAGATAGCGGAGCATGCGGTCACAGACGTTGATCGCCTTGTCGCCGGTATCGACTCCGACGTGAACGTGCAGGCCGAACGTAACCAGTCGCCGAGCAACGTCCTGCATCAGGTCGACCAGACGAAAATATCGTTCGTTGTTGGTGACTTTCTGGTCTCGCCAGGAGGAAAACGGATGCGTCGCAGCCCACAGCAGTTTGATGCCCATGCCGTCGAGGACATTTTCGATGGCTTCGAGTTTGCCTCGCAGATCGTTGCTGGCGTCGGCGACGGTGTTGCAAACTCCGGTGTTGATCTCGATATAACTTTGCATGAGTTCCGGCTTGACCACATCCCGCAGCTCTTCCGGCAGTGCCGCCAGCACGTCTTCAATTCGGTTGGTCAGAGCTAACGATTCGGCGTCAATGAGTTGCAGTTCGAGTTCGACGCCGATCGTTGGTCGGTCGTTTCGCGTAAAGACAAGTGCTGACATGTGGTTAGCTCCGGGGCAGGCGAGTTGGTTGTCGGATTATGGGGCGTTCCGGCCGGCAGAGGAACCCTGCATTGGGAGTGGCATCTGGCTGCTTGCCGACGTCCAGAACAGCCGCTAATCTCCGTTGCTTTCCGCCACGGAGCCGGATTTCCCGGTTAGAAAATCTGTACAGAATCGACGGGAACCGCAGCTTGATGACAAATGCGGAAATGTATAACAGCCGAATTGTGATCACGGGCGTTGGGCTGACCAGTCCAATCGGCGACTCGTTGACCGACCTTCGCGCCAGCCTGTTGGCCGGAAAGTCGGGCGTTACCGAATTCGAAACACGATACATGCCGCCCGTTCTGGCCGGTGTTTGCCACTTCGACGCTCTGAAATATCAGAAACGTAAAGAAGTCCGCCGCGGAACCCGTGCTGGTTCGATCGCCGTTTACTGTGCCAACGAAGCGGTTAACGATGCTGGCTTCAACTGGGAAGAGGTCGAAAAAGACCGCGTTGGCGTTTATCTGGGAATCACTGAGCACGGTAACGTCGAAACTGAAAACGAAATCTACGAGATCGGGAAGTTTGGCTACGACACCTCAGTCTGGTCGCACCACCATAATCCGAGGACTGTCGCTAACAATCCTGCGGGTGAAGTGACGCTCAGTCTGGGAGTGACCGGCCCGCATTTAACCGTGGGAGCGGCCTGTGCGGCTGGAAACGCCGGTTTCATTCAGGGGCTGCAGATGCTGCGGCTCGGCGAAGTCGACATGGCGATCGCTGGCGGCGTGTCGGAAAGCATCCACACGTTCGGGATTTTTGCGAGCTTCAAAAGTCAGAATGCGCTCGCTCACCACGACGATCCGACGAAAGCCTGTCGTCCATTTGACACCGGGCGAACCGGTATCGTCGTTGCCGAAGGCGGAGCTATCTGCACGCTGGAGCGACTGCCGGATGCCCTGGCTCGGGGAGCAAAGATTTACGGCGAAATCGTTGGCCACGCCATGAACTCAGACGCGACAGATTTTGTGCTGCCGGATCGAAACCGACAGACACAATGCATTGCCCTGGCACTGAAACGAGCGGGTTTGACCCCGCAGGACATCGATATCGTGAGCAGCCACGCTACAGCGACCGAGCAGGGCGATATCGAAGAATCCTCGGCGCTGGCAGCGGTCTTCAAAGATCACCCAAACGTTGCCATTAATAACACAAAGAGCTTCATCGGTCATGCGATGGGAGCGGCCGGGGCAATCGAGTTGCTGGGCAATATTCCCGCGTTTGACGATGGAATTGCCCACGCTACAATCAACCTCGATCATCTTGATCCAAACGTTCCGCTGACTCAGATTGTTGCCAACGAGCCGCGACAACTCGACTCAGTCGATTGTATTCTGAACAATTCGTTTGGCATGCTGGGTATCAATTCAGTCCTGATTGTGAAGAAATATCAGGGTTGAGCTTCTCTCTACTGATCGTCGGATGCTTTGCGGTCAGGACATGGATTTTACGGCGGTCTTTCCGTTTCGATGGATCGCTCCGATGTGGTTTTCTCGATCTTCGAGCAGACCAGGTTAGACGAATTAAGAATTATCTGGACTGGTTTGGGTGGTTCAGTATCACGCAGGACAGCGGCGACATCTGGAGGCAGGTTGGATGACAGCGGAGCAGATCAGACAGGTGGTACTCGACATTCTCAGCCGAATTGCGCCGGATGAAGACCTGTCGAACCTCGACGATGCGGTCGCGTTCCGTGATCAAATGGAACTCGACAGTATGGATTTCCTGGACATTGTGATGGAACTTCGAAAGATGTACCGCGTCCAGATTCCTGAAGAGGACTACGAGAATCTGGTAACGATGGCCAGCACGGTCACTTACTTAACGCCTTTGCTGAAAGACGTCACCAGCCCGGCGTGACCTCCGTATGACGCTTGTCTGTCGGACAGAATTCAGACTTGATGTGTTTTACTGGCCCGCTCCTTCTCGCAAAGGAGCGGGCTTTTTCTTTAGGAATCCTGCCGAGTCTTGTTCCTGCAGGTTTGCCAGATGTACGAGCTGGCGTGGCAGGATCGGGGCATCACTGTGATTGCCCAACGGGATGCCATCAACGATCCGGCGGATCAAATAAAGTCCGTGTGAGCAAATTGAATTCAGGAATCGACCTCGCACCGCCGAAATCCTCAAAACCTCCGCGAGTGGCAATCTGTCAGACCGTTTGTAATCTGGTTGTTTAAGTGGGAGACCGCTCGGTCGTTTCTGTGTTTTTCAGCATGAATTCAGCTGATACGGAATGTCGGCAGCTGCCACCCGACGGACGGTTGAGACTAACGGAAAGAGGAGCTTGACAAACAAGTTTCGATCTAATTATCAATCGCCGCGCAGCGAGGACGTTGGATTCTTTGCTGGAAACGGTCACTCGCGATTTATTTTCAATACACACTGAAACGCAACGTATGTTGAGTCTTCTCCACACTGATGTCGTTAACAGTGCATCTCTCTGAATTGGAGCCGCAGATATGCATCTTTCTCGAAGCGAAGAATTCTGGTCCAGCGATGATTTCGCTGATTCTGGCACAGGTCTGTGCATTGGCCCTGTCGCGTCGATTGACGACGACGATGACTACGGCGTCGAAGATGATCTCGACGA
>JABMPE010000239.1 GCA_013203845.1 Rhodopirellula sp.
GGATGAAGTCTCACCGTACATCGAGATGGTGCTGGCTGACCTTGACGCTGGTGTCCCGCTGCTCGATGCGTTGCGAGGTGGCTATCGTGCGGTCCTGTGTTCACCGAGGTTTCTGTACTTCCATGAAACTTCCGGACCGCTTGACGACTACGCCGTCGCGGCGCGGCTGAGTTACTTCCTGTGGAACACCATGCCGGACGCTCAACTACTCAAACAGGCTGAGGCGGGAAACCTGACGAAACCGTGGGCGGTGCAGCAGCAGGTCGAACGGATGCTGGCCGACGAGCGGGGAAAGCAGTTCGTTCGAGACTTCGCCGCCGAGTGGCTTGACCTGAGCCTGATCG
Organism: Rhodopirellula sp.; assembly: GCA_013203845.1. Lineage (GTDB taxonomy): Bacteria > Planctomycetota > Planctomycetia > Planctomycetales > Planctomycetaceae > JABMPE01. The sequence goes on from JABMPE010000239.1 coordinate 345, forward strand.
ACTTCACGGAGCCAGACCCTCGAATGTTTCGCGACTTCGACATCGTCGTGCAGCAGTCGATGCTCGATGAGACGCATCAGTTCCTGCAAACAATGGTCGATGAAAATCTGAGCGTGGGAACTCTGATCGATTCGGACTTCACGTTTCTGAACAGTCGCCTCGCTCGCTTCTACAAAATTGAAGGTGTTTGGGGTGACGAGTTACAACGCGTTCCGCTTAAGTCGGAACATCACCGCGGCGGGATGCTGACGCATGGTTCGATTCTGAAAGTCACCGCCAATGGCACAACCACCTCACCGGTCATTCGCGGGCTGTGGGTTTCAGAACGTCTATTGGGAGTTCATGTGCCACCGCCGCCACAAAACGTGCCGGCGATTGAACCGGACATTCGCGGTGCGAAGTCGATTCGCGAGATGCTGGCGAAGCATCGTGCTGAGGATTCGTGTGCAAGTTGTCACACAAAGATCGACCCGCCGGGATTCGCGCTGGAAAACTTCAATCCGGCCGGACAATGGCGCAACACGTACTACGCTGAGAAGCAAAACAAAAAGTTTCGTCCGAAGCCGATTGACGCCAGTTACGACATGCCCGACGGTCGGCATTTTGAGGACTTGGAATCATTTCAGAAACTCGTTCTGGCAAAGCCGGAAGTCCTTGCCAGCAATGTGGCCGAAAAGTTGATCACTTATGGAACCGGCACTCCGGTAACATTTGCCGATCGATACGCCGTCGATCAAATCGTCGAAAAGTGCGCCGAGTCCGATTACGGATTCCGTTCGCTGCTGGCAGCGGTTGCATCGCATCGAGTATTCATGACCAAGTAATCATATTTTCAGAAAGCGAACATGATCGCCGGCTCACAGAACCGTCGACTCAAGAACGGAAATACAGCCATGTCGAAACGAATCAACTTCAACAGGGGTCGTCAGCTCGACCGTCGCACGGTTCTGCGAGGCGCCGGCGTGGCGATGTCGCTGCCCTGGATGACCGCCATGCAGAAGGCGTGTGCCAGTGACGTCGCTGCTGAACCGCCGCGGCGGTTTGTCTCGATGTCGCTGGGACTGGGATTGCTCGCCGATAATCTCAATCCGAAACAGGCAGGCCGCGACTACGAACCGAGCCTCTACCTGAAGCCGCTGCAGGATCTGCGCAACCAGATGACGATCGTTTCGGGATCGTCGCATCCGGGAGTCGGCGGTGGTCACCGCGCAGAAGCCAGCATCCTGACGGCCAATCCGGTGGGCAGTTCCGGACGAGGCAAAAACACCGTCTCGGTCGACCAGTACATGGCGAAGCACCTGGGTTCGAAGACGCGATTTCCGTCGCTGGTGCTGGGCAGCAGTGGCAGCAACAGCCCGTCTTACACCGAAAACGGAGCGATGATTCCCGCTGAAGATCGTCCGTCGCGATTGTTCATGCGGTTGTTTGTTGATGACTCGCCCGCCGAACGGCTCAAGCAGGCTCAACGCGTCAAGCAGGGCCGCAGCATCATGGACCTGGTCGGCGACGACGCCAGGCGGCTGAGTCGAGAACTCGGCAACGGCGACCGCGATCGGCTCGACGCGTACTTCACCAGCGTGCGGGAACTGGAACTACGGCTGGCAGAATCGGAAGCGTGGGCCAACCGACCCAAACCGAAAGTTGATATCAGGAAGCCGGTCGACATTGGTAACGCCGCCGATTTCGTCGGTCGTCAGAAACTGATGAGCGACATGGTTCGGCTGGCACTGCAGACAGACTCCACTCGATTCGTGACCTATCACCTGGGAGGCTCGGGGGGTGTTGTGCCGTTGCCCGGTGTTGACGAAGGCTATCACACGCTCAGCCACCACGGCCTTGACGACGAGAAACTCGAACAACTCGCACTGGTCGAAGCAGCCATCATCAGTAC
>JABMPE010000240.1 GCA_013203845.1 Rhodopirellula sp.
ACACGCACCCGCGGCACCTGGTATTCAGTCTGGACGGGCAATTCTGTTACGACATCGACGAAAAGGCGATGAGCGTCACGGCGTTCAGCTTTGACGCCAAACGTGGCGTTCTCAGTCAGATTCAGGCGATCTCCACGCTGCCGACTGACTTCACTGGCAAGGCCGGATCAACGGCGGAACTCATCCTGCACCCGTCCGGAAAATTTCTGTACGGCTCCAACCGCGGCCCTGACAATATCGTCGGATACGCCGTCGACACCAGAACCGGAATGCTGACACTCGCTGGCCACACATCGACGCGTGGAAAGACAGCCCGCAGTTTCGGGATTGATCCGTCTGGCAAGTGGATGATCGTCGGCAATCAGAATTCCGACACCGTGGTCCAGTTCAAAATTAACCACAGCACTGGCGAACTGACTCCCACCGGAACCGAGTTTGAACTGGGATCGCCGGTTTGCTTTCAATTCCTTGAGGTGAAGCCATGAGACTTGAGGTAACACTATGAGAACAGCCTTTGTCTATTTCTGCCTGCTGTCGGTTGCGCAGGCGCAGGATGTCAAAAAAAACATTCCGTACGCGACTCCGGCGCATGAACGTCACGTTCTCGACGTGTACTCGCCGCCGGGGGCGAAAGACCTGCCAGTGGTCTTCTGGATTCACGGCGGCGGCTGGCAGCAGGGAGACAAGAGCGACGTGCAGATCAAACCTCGCGTGTTTTCAGAGCGGGGCTTTGTCTTTGTGTCGACCAACTATCGCCTGCTGCCGCACGTCGAAATGGACGTCCTCATTCGCGATGTGGCCAAATCTCTGGGCTGGGTTCACCGGAACATTTCCGATTTCGGTGGCGATCCGAACCGCATTTTTGTGATGGGACATTCCGCGGGAGCGCAACTCGCCGCACTGATCTGCATCGACGATCGCTATGCCAAAGCAGAGGGTGTTCCGCTTTCCGTGTTAAAGGGCTGCGTGCCGGTTGATGGAGACACCTACGACCTGCCGGCCATCATCATGACTGCCGAGTTTCGTCAGACAGTCCACGGCCTGCCGCTGCCGAAAGTTGGCCACCGCGTGAAGTTCGGAAATGACCCGGCAAAGCACATAGATTTCTCAGCCGTGACTCATGTGGCCAAAGGAAAGGACATCCCGCCCTTCCTGATTCTTCACGTCTCCGGTCACCCTGACACCACGGCGCAGGCGCGACGGCTGGGTGCCGTTCTGCAGGCGGCGGAAATTTCTGCCACCGTTTACGGGGCCAGAGAAACGACACACAACAAACTCAACGCCGACCTCGGTCTGCCCGACGATCCGGCCACGAAAGAACTGTTCAAGTTTCTTGACCCGCTGGTTGGTCACAGCCGGTGACTTTCCCAGCGGAAACTGCCGGCCACTTGCCGGACATTTCGGGATCCGTCCCGAAAGAACTTCCGATATTCCAGACACGTCGCTCTCAACAAATTTCGGAAAGTAATTTCGGGACGGATCGTTGCACCCGACGGTGGCAAACTAATTCGGCATCGGCAGGATGATCAACGCATTCTCGGCGAAGGAAGCCTCGCCTGCTTTGCCGTTGATGCGGTACTGAATTTTCAGTTTCTTCACCACTCCGGGAGCCGGATCGCCGCCGAAGCTGGTGTTGTAACTGGCCGACGCCAACGTAATCAGCGGCAGATCGCTGCCGCGTTTTTGCAGCACGGCGGTCACATCCCGCTGCCTGGCTCCGGCTCCGTATTCAGCCTTCACGATTTCCAGTTTGACCTTGTCGAGACCGACTCCGGACAGCAGCCCGCTGACATCGACTCCTTTTCCACCGATCTTTTGAGCGATCACCAGCGTGGCGGCCGTGGCGTCGGCCTTCAGAACGGGAGTCTTCGTCGCGTTGATCGCCAGTTGTAACCCTTCGACGCTCGGGTGGAGTTGCAACACATCTAACGCAAGTTTGTGCTCGGAAACTCGCCGAGTTGCGTCAAAAGCGTTCTGACACATTTCCGCTCGAACCTGGTCAGACATCGCGAATTTGCGGGCCAGACCAAGGTAACCTCGTAACGCTCGGACCCGGTATTTTTCCTCCGGCCCGGTCTTTGCCAGATCCAGCAGAACCGGAGCGGCGGCCACACTGTTCCAGGTGCCGAGCAAACGACTGCCCGTATCCTGAAGCTGAGGATCGTTACTCTTCGCCGCTGTCGCGAGAGTCTGCAGAGCGGTGTCTCCTCCGACGTCACTCAGGATTTCCAGTAGCGTGCTTTTTGATGCGGCGGGCGAACGATCCAGTGCCTGCGTCAACGCGGCGGCGCAGGCCTCGCGATCCGGCATCCGGACACTGGCCGTCTTCAACGCGTCCCGCGCGACCGCAGTGTCTTCAGGATGCTTCGGAGCCACGACCTGAGAAATCAGAACAGACAGTCTCTTCAAAGAAACGGTTTCGCCCAGCGCAATTAGCGCGGCCTTGCGAACACTCGGGTCAGAATTCTCCAACGCCTTTAACACGTCATCCACAGCATCGATGCGTCTTTGGCCGATCAGTTGAAGGAGCAGAAGGTACGTCTTCCCCTTGGCTGTCGGCAGCCGTTCAACAATTTTTCCGTCGACGTTCTGACCGGGAAGTTCGGCCAGAGTCTCTTGCGCCGTTCGTGCCAGATCCGCGTCATCCTCAATCGCAAGCTGAAGCAGAGTCGAAAGACACGAATCATCGCCCACGCGTCGGAGTGCGTCGATGGCTGACAATCGCACCAGCCTGTCGCCCTGCTCGGCGGCTTTCAGGACAGCAGCCATCACGACTGTATCAGGACGATCGGCCATCGCCTGAATCATCAATGCTGCCCGATCGGGAGTTGCATCGGCCAGTTCCGCAGCGAGGGCTTTGTCGACATCGCCGCCTGGAAATTCCCGGACGGTGCCCAATGCCAGTTGAAACATTCTGTTGTCCGTAGCGTGGAACGTTTCCATCAGCAACGGGATACCGTCCTGACCGCGAGCCAGAATTGCCCCGCGAGTTGCTTCAATGATGCGTTGCGTGGGCACTTCGGCTTTGCGGACCTGATCGTAGATTTCCGTAGCGGCGACCGGGTTGCCTGCCACAAGCAACCGCTCCGCACACAGCACGCAACCTTCAGCAATGGCCGATCGGACTTTGGCAGGAGCTGTCGTCAGTGACGCCCGGAGTGATTTCGTCGCGTCCGAATTCCCGATGTGTCCCAGTGCGACAGCCGCAGCCGACGCCACTTCGATGTCAGCGTCCTGCAGTTTTGCCGTCAGAGAGTCGACTGCCTTTGCGTCACGACGGACACCGATCGAGTTGATCATGCCGACCAGCAGTCTGCCTTCCAGCGAGTTTGCAGCATTCCTGAGTGCCTCGTTCGAAGCTTCGCCGGGAATCGCTTCCAGCGCGATCCTGGCCCACGACGACAACTGCGGGTTCGGCAGCAACTTTGCCAGATCAGGAACCGCCGCGTCTGAGCCGTGAATGGCCAGCCCTTTGCACGCGATGGCTTTTTCCGCCGGAGCCGCTTCCGAACGCAGCACGGCCAGCAGCTCCTGTTCTTTTTCGGGCGACGTGTCTGGCCCGTCGAAGGCTCGCGCCGACGTGGCTGTCACGGCGGCTAATGCGACGAGAAGCGCGAATGAGCGAACGAAATTGCGAATCATGTTTGAGCGCATAACAGATATCCGGAATGGAGAGGAAGATGGAGGCGAAGTCTTTTACGTCAGCTTGAGCAGCGATCGACGCGTTAAAGTCTCCACGGTTCTCGCAGTGCCTCTGACCTCAAACGGTTGGCCTGTTCGTCATTGATGAATGTGTTGGTGGCGTTGTCAAAGTTCACCTGACGATTCAGAGTCAGGGCAATGTTCGCCGCATGGCAGGCGATGTGCGCATTGCAGGCCGCCTGCGCGTTGCCCTTGGGCTGGCGTCGAGTCTTCACGCAGTCCAGGAAATCACGAACGTGGAACGTCGCCGGGTAGCCGCCGATTTCTTCGACCGACCGACCCGCCAGCAGTTCCGGAGAACTCAGGACCATCTTGCCGCTGTCGCCCGCTTCCACCCAGCCGGTCTCGCCTTCGAACCGCACCGGACACGACCCCAAAGGAATCCAGCCCTTCTCACGGAAGATCAACTGGGTGCCATTTTCGTAACGCGCCATCAGTTCGCCGTCTTTCGGGGCGTTGTATTCAACGGGAGGCAGGCAGTCATCAACCGCCCACTGGCACAGGTCCACACAATGGGAACCCCATTCGAGCACGCCGCCACCGTTGAAAGCGCCAACAAATCCGCCGCCTTTTTCAAAGTTGAATCCATCCAGCAGCTTCTGGTTAAACGGACGCCACGCGGCCGGCCCCAGATACATGTCCCAGTCGACGACTTCTTTATCCGGTTCCGTTTCAGGAACCAGCCAGCCGCTCATCATGGCCTGCATCCCCGCTGGGTGCGCGTAAACTTTCTGAAGCTTGCCGAGCTTTCCGGTGCGAGCCAGTTCGCAGGCGAACGCAAAGTGCGGAAGATTGCGTCGCTGAGTTCCGGCCTGGAAAACGCGTCCGGTCCGCCGCATGGTGTCGGCCAGAATCAGGCTTTGGCTGATGTTCTTGGTGACGGGCTTTTCACAGTACATATCCTTGCCGGCTTTCGCCGCCGTCATCGCCGCCGTTGCATGCCAGTTTGGCCCCGTGGCGATCAGCACGGCGTCGATATCGCTACGGTCAAGCAGCTCGCGAAAGTCACGATACATTTGGCAGTTGTCATTGCCATGATGATCGTCCGCAATCTTCTTGATTTCGCCGCGCCGTTTCTGCTTGATGTCGGCAATCGCCACGAACTGAACGTCATCCTGTTGCAGGAAGCAGCCCAGGTCGTATCCGCCGCGACGCCCGATCCCGATTCCACCAACGACAACCCGTTCACTGGGAGGAACGGTCCCGTTGAGTCCCAAAGCCGAACTCGGAATCACCATCGGCGCCGCGACTGCTGCGCCGGCCACCGAAGCTGTGGTCTGCAGAAACTGACGGCGGGAATGTTGCGTTACGTTTTTCGACATGACTGCTTTCCTGGTCGGGATGAACGCTGACACGGACTACGTCGCTGAAATGTATCTTCAGAGTGTGGAAAGTGTATCCGTGCCGCACCATTCTCAGCATCGTCACGGGAATCCTTTCGAATAGAAACGGGAAGCTGCTACAAACTCCAGTGATCGACGTTCCTTCCGAGTCACTCGCCGGGTAGCTTGCCGTACGACTCCCATGACGACTTATCGAATTGCGATTCACCTCTGGCAGAGACGTCGCTGCTCTCCGCCGAACCGGACAGACCTGCAGGTTACGAGGCCGAACTTACGGACGGTCGATTCCAGAAACTGACCATGTGAGGGTAACGCTGTGATTCCCAGGGTGATGTCACGCGATGAAGTTCGCGACGTCGACAGACGGGCGATCGAAGAATTCGGCCTGCCGGGTATCGTTCTGATGGAGAACGCCGGACGCGGATGCGTCGACTGGCTGGAAGAGCTTGGCATCTCGGGACGGGTCGTTATCTGCACCGGGCGAGGCAACAACGGCGGTGACGGATTCGTCATCGCCAGGCACCTCGAAAACCGTGGTCACGATGTTGGCGTGCTGCTCTTTGCGGATCCTGAAAAGCTCAGCGGCGACGCGCTGATCAATTACCAGGTGATTAACCGCGCAAAGACTCCGATCCTGATTTTCCGGCAATCGTCGTTCCGTGCGGAACTCAACGAAGAACTCGCCACAGCCGACTGGATCATCGACGCGCTGCTGGGTACGGGAACTCACGGTCAACTCCGTACCCCCTTTCCTGAAATCATCCAGGCGATCAACCTCGCTCCGGGGAAGACGATGGCCATCGACCTCCCCAGCGGTCAGGATTGCGACACCGGTCTGCCCGTTGACCGTAACAATCCCGTCGTTGTGCGGGCGGATTTCACCGCGACGTTCGTCGCTCGAAAACTCGGTTTCGAAAACTCCGCGTCGTCAGCGTTTACGGGAGAAGTTCGGGTGATCGACATCGGCGTTCCTCATTCCATGTTCCTGGCAGAAGACGACTGACGGACCACTTCAAAGAAGCACGAGCAGGAACTGCTCAAAGACAGTGATGAGAAACGCCACCGCACCATGCTGATCGAAATCGAGAACCTGACCAAAATGTTCGGCAGTCGGGCGGCGCTGGATAACGTCAGCATGACGATTGATCCCGGCCAGATCGTGGCCATGCTCGGCCCGAACGGTGCCGGCAAGACGACGCTGCTGAGATGTCTGGCCGGTATCAGTCAGGCGGGCCGAGGGCGACTGCTTTACGACGGTGAGGTGTTCCGCCGCGACAGAATCGACCTTCGAAAGCGGTTTCACTTTGTGCCGGACTTCCCGTTCGTTTATCCGGAAGCGACCGTTCTGCAGCATCTGACGATGATTCTGCGGGCGTATTTGCCGGAAGAGGCACCCGTCGAAGAAAAGGTCATCGAACTGCTGGAAGAATTCGAAGTCCTGCCGTTAATTGACTCACCGATCAGCAGGCTGTCGCGGGGCCAGACATACAAAGTCGCGCTGTCCGCCCTGATGGCGATCGACCCTGACGTGTGGATTCTGGACGAACCGTTCGCATCCGGCATGGACCCTCACGGAATCACCGCCTTCCGCAGACGGGCTCGCGACGCCACGCGGCGAGGTCGGACGATTATCTACTCCACTCAACTGCTCGAACTGGCCGAGGCGTTTTCGGATCGAGTCTGCATCATCGCGGAAGGAAAAGTTCACGCCTTCGACGAGATGTCCCACCTCCGCAGCATGACTTCCGTTGCCGACGGATTCATCCTTGAAGCCCTGTTCGACCGCCTCCGCGAAACGCCGGATTGAGGAAAGCGTGAGCCAGCTTTTATCAAAACCTGCCGACACGGACGACTTGACGTTTCGGTTCAATACGATTGCACTTGCCCATTTCCCGTGTCCACCATTCATGGGCTATCGCACTTTTCTATAGTCACTCAGCGGGGGCACGCCCGCGGATATCTCGGCACTGAACTTACTACTGCAGCCTGCTTCGGCGGAAGCACTGTACCGGTCAACTGGAAGCGTGGTGAGCCTTCAGGATAGTTGCGTGCTGCTATATCAGTGAGTGCGTTGATGATGCCTTAAAAATTCGCGATTGGGGCCTTGTGTTTCGGAATGCTTCGGATACAAGTGACACTCGTGATGGACGCTGAGTGATGCAGTTTGACTTAGCTCCTCACGGTTTCGGATGACTTGATAAAGCGTAGTCCGAGTTCAATCGGAAGACGAGCTGTTCAGTAAGCCGACATGGAAGAAGACCTTTCGGGTCTTGCTTCATGTCGGTTTTTTTTTGTTGATAGAACATATACATCCGAATACAATACTCGCGAATTCTCATTGCTGTGTATTGCCCTGTTGCCCGTGTTAAGACGCTGGCGGCACGCGTGTTGGTTGTTCCCCGTTGGAGCTCACAGTGGATTAAATTCGCAGAACGTAACGGCACAGCAATTGCCATCGGGTAGGAGATTGCCTCGGCAGAATTGTTGATGTCTGTCATCTGGATACGTTAGCAGCTTTCGAAAGTGGCGGCTTGGTGGTGTAGGCCAATGCCAAATAATTCGCCTGTCAACTTTATCTTGTACTCAAAAATTCAAGGAACGAGCTCATGAGCCTGCAGAACCAAACCCTTTTTGATATTGAGAGCCCAACGCCCCAGAAGAGGGCCAACTTCGGCCTGGGACGGTTTCTGTTTCGACGGAGCAGAGCTTCGCGTCGGCGAGCGATGAGCCGCCAGTCGGAGCGGCACGCTGCCAGCTCGGTGTCAGGGCGGGCGGAGTGGCTTGAAGATCGAACTCTGCTGGCGGCATTTAACCCACTTGCGTCGACGCCAGACGGTGACGCAGGAAGCCTTCGAGCTGCCATTGTTACAGCAAATTCAAACAGTGACGCCGACACGATTACTCTGGAAGCCGGTACCTATACGCTGGACATCTCCAATTCTGCCGGGCAGGAGAATGCCGCCGCCGAAGGCGACCTCGATATTCTTGCTGACGGAGGCAATAGCATCACGATTACTGGTGCCGGTGCTGGTTCGACCTTCATCACTCAGACCGTCGCCGACCGTGTTTTCCAGGTCTTCGGCGGAGCGAACGTTACCTTTAAAAACCTGACAATTACGGGGGGGATGGCGGTTGACGATGGCACTGCTGCTGCACCCGCCAGCATGGGAGATGGTGACGGCGGTGGGATACTCGTTGGAGGAACTGCCACCGTGGCAGTCAGTAATTCAACGATCTCTGGTAACTCGGCTGCCGGAGCGAATGCAGGCGAAGGGGGCGGTGGTATCTTCAATGCTGGTGGAACGGTCCTCGTTATCAATAGCTCGTCGATCACGAATAATATTGCCAATGGAACATCCGGCAGCGGCGGCGGGATTCTGAATGACGCTGGCGGAAATCTGGTCGTTGTCGGCGGAACGATCTCCGGAAATACAGCCAATCGTGCTGGTGGCGGTATTGAGGACAACTCCGGTGTTGCTGGCGTCGTGACGCTCACAAACGTGGCGTTGAACGGCAACAGTGCAGGCGTCGACATCGATGATGGAGCTGCGGCCAACCCCGGTAATGGAGGTGGCTTGCATGTTACAGGCCTCGGTGATGTCAGCATCTCGGGAGGCACCGTTAACGGGAACTTTGCCGCCGAAGAAGGCGGTGGTCTGTGGAATGCCTCGGGCAAAATGACAATCAACGGTACGACGATCAACGGGAACACGGCCAACGCCGGAAATAATGGCAGCAACGATCAGGGTGGCGGTGGCGTGTTCAATATCGGCGGAACGCTCGACATCGATAACGCCACGATCAGTGGTAATCAGGCGTTGGTGAACCTGGGCAACGGCGGCGGAGTGATGACCGTCGGCGGGATCGTCACGATTGACAACTCAACGATCAGCGCCAACGACGTGGCACGAGCTGGTAGTGGTATCGAGAACAACGCTGGGATGGTCACGCTGACGAATGTAACGCTCGGCGGAGCGATGATCTCCGACGGAAATACCGCCGGCATCAACGGTGGTGGTCTGCATGTGAGCAGCTCGGGCACGACGATCATCAACGGCGGCAAGGTTCAGAACAACGTCGCCACTCAGGAAGGTGGCGGATTGTGGAATTCGGGCACGGGCACACTGACGATTCAGTCGAGCGGGATAGGCGGGACTCTGATCGACAGCAACACGGCCAATGGCGATGGAACGGTTCAGGGCGGCGGCGGTATCTTCAATGTGGGCGGCACCCTATCAATTACCGACGCGACGATCAGCAACAACGTGTCGACGGCGACAGTGGCCGGCAACGGCGGCGGCGGGATTCTGATCGAAGC
>JABMPE010000241.1 GCA_013203845.1 Rhodopirellula sp.
CCGAGGCTCATCAGACTGGCGGTGACTCCCGTTGCCATCATCAGATTGGTGGCGAACAGCATCGACAGCGGAATCGCCAGCGCGGTAATGAGTCCCGCCCGGAAACTGCCCAGCATGATCAGCAGCACGACGATAACCAGAATTCCGCCTTCGGCCAGATTGTGAAGCACAGTGTCGAGTGTCCGACCGATCAGCTCGGCGCGGTCATAGACGACTTCAAGCTCAACGCCTTCCGGTAGCGTCGGTTCGATCTCGATCAGCCGGGCCTTGACGCGTTCGACAACCTCGCGGGAATTCTCTCCAATCAGCATCATGGCCATTCCGATAACGGCATCGCCGCGTCCGTCGCGTGTCACTGAACCTTGACGCGGCATGGCAGCTATCGTGACTTCCGCGACATCACCCAGCAGGATGGGCGTGCCGTCTTCCTCGCGCCGCAGCACGACCCGAAGAATGTCGGCTTCGTTCTTGAGCAGTGCCTGGCCACGGATGAACTGCTGCTCGTTGAAGTGGACGACGTAGCCGCCGCCTGCGGTGCCGTTGTTGGCTTCAAGTCGGGCAAAGATGTCGGTGAGCGAGAGCCCATAGCTTGCCAGACGGTCGGGGTTCGGGCGGACTTCGTATGTCTTGAAGTAGCCGCCCATCGTGTTGATTTCCGTGACGCCCTGGACTTCGCGAAGGCGAGGGGCAATGTCCCAGTCGAGGATCGACCGCAGCTCCATCGGGGTTCTGGTTTCGCTCCGCACTTCGAACTGCAGGATCTCACCCAGTGCCGTTGTCATAGGACCGAGTTCCGGCGTTCCGTAGCCGGGTGGAATGTCAGACGAGGCCGTCTGCATCCGCTCGTTGACGATGTTACGAGCCCAGAACGTGTCCGTGCCCTCTTCGAACACGATTGTGACCAGGCTGATTCCGAACTTGGAAACGCTGCGGACTTCTGCGACTTTCGGCAGCCCGCTCATTGCCCACTCAATGGGGTTGGTGACGTACCGCTCGACCTCGACCGGTGACAGCGAACCGGCATTTGTCATGACCTGCACCTGGACGTTGGTCATGTCCGGGACTGCGTCGATCGGCAAATGCACTGCCGAATATATCCCACCCAGCGCCATCAATAATGTCGCTGTCAGAATGAAGAATCGATTGTGCAGCGAGAATTCAATTAAATGACTGAGCATGGTTATTCACCCTCTCCTTCGAGCAGCAGCTCAGACTTGAGAATGAACGCCCCATGCGTGACGACCCGATCGCCGACATTCAGGCCGCTGACAATTTCCACGCGGTCCTCACCGTTCTCACCCGTCTGCACTTTGACGCGGCGGAACCGATCCGCTGCATCGGCGACGAATACAAACGACTGAGAGTCATGCTGCAGCACCGCTCGTTTTTCGACGGTCAGTACGTTGCTCTTCACACCAACCGGAACGGTAACTCGCGCAAACAATCCCGGTCGCAGTCGACCGTCGGCGTTGTTGATTCTCGCGACGATTGGAATCGCATTGGTGTCGATCGAGACTTCCCGTCCGATGAACTCAACGGTTGCGTCGAACCTTGAACTGCCGAGTGCCGGCACGGTGACCGTCAGTGTCTGACCGGTCAGCATCGAAACGGCGGGCCAATCGTTCTCGCGGATTTCCGCTGTGATCCATAATGTCGTTGTGTCGGCGAGCACAAACATCGAGTCAGTAGCCTGTACGCGTTCGCTGGCTGAGAACGTCCTGCTTTCGATTGTTCCTCCGAACGGAGCCCGCACCGCGACTCGTGAAAGATGCTTGAGGTCCTGATCGCTGGCTCCCAGCTGCTCAGTTTCCAGCATATCCTGATCCATATGAATCGCCGCCTCGCTGAGCAACAGCGCCCCCAGTAGCTGGCGTGACACTTGAAGGCGACGCTGCGCATTCAGAGCGTTCGCGTCCGCCTGCCGTCGCTGCGTCGAGACTTCCAGGACCGTCTGCTCACAGGCGGCTTCCAGTTTTGCACGGGCTGATCGTGCGGTTGCCTCACGCTCCTGCATGACGATACCGGATAAGGCTCCGGATTCGGCCAGTGACGCAGTGTTCTTCAGAATAGATTCTGCGAGGTGGAGTCGCGAGTAAGCTCCGAAGAGTTCGTCACGGTAGTTGCCAAGTACCTTCCCGGCGTGCTGTTTCTGCAAGACCTCAAATTCCGGGTTCTGTTTCAGTGCGGACGTCAGAGAGACCACATTTCGTTCGAAAGTCGCGGCACGTTCAGCGAGCGTCCGAGTCAGCTCCACTTCCGCTTGCCGTTGCAGAACGTCTGCGCGAGCTGCTCCGATCTCAGAACTATTAAGTAGTGCAAGTACCTGACCGGCTTCCACAATGTCTCCGGGCTTTACCAGGACATCAGTCAGAATACCGCTCGTGGGCGCTGTCACTTCCACATGCCGAGTGTCGTTGTACGCGACTCGACCGGGCACACTGTGGGTATGAGTCAGCGTGGTCCGACCGACAACCTCTATCTGAATTGCCGCCGAAGCCAGCTTGCTGGCTGGCAGCACCACGACGCCGGCGCCGGACTCACTCGGCGACGCCGTATTCATAGCGGGTTGGTCGCTACCTGTTACTTCGCCGCTATCACGACTTTCCGGCGGCGTTTCAGCACGCGTTCGCCAGTAAGTTCCAGCACAAGCAATACCAGCAACAATCACGACGATGATCAATGTCGACAGAACAGATTTTCCAGGCAATCGAATGGGCATAGTGCAGCCTCCGGTCCAGGGAACAGGAATCCAGCTGCCAGCATCGGAACGTCGTGACATGAGCCATAGCCAAAGGCAACAGTCAGTGATTAGAGCGACGGAGTGCGCAGCAGTTGGACTAAAAAGGGAGCCAGCGCGGCATCAACACCGGGCAATGCACAGCATGAGCTGCAAACGGCGTGCAGCCGTCAGATCGCCGAGAAACTGTCTGCGGGGATGCGCCTGCGATTCTGCAGCGGCAACAGTCTCTGGCACAATCTGTCGTGCGAAAGCGGGCGGGGAAACAGCCGTGGCGTCAACGCGTTTCGCCAAGGAGCTGTCAGCGAAAGTGACCTGTTGCGTCTGCAACGTCTGCGAGTCGTCAGCACGGTCCGGTAGAACCGGACACCCGCCTCCGCGCAGAATGTCACCAATCATCACAAAATGCAGATGCCAGCCTGTCTCATCTGATGTCGTATCGGCGTGCATGGCTTGCATATGCCGGGAAACCAGCGACGTCGGTACGCGACCGTCACCTTTGGAATGGTGATGCACCCACGGCACCGGTGCCTGCCATAACGACGCAATCGCGCACGCCACTGCCAACGCTCGAAATGACTTTCGAGCAGCAGATGTCAGAGACTTCTGAATGTTGCGTCGTTTACGATTCACCGGAGCACTTACGTTTCAGGAGTTGAGTTCAATTCTCAGAATCCCAATCGAAGAATGCAGTGTCGACTACCTTAGAAACACGCGTCAACTCCCATTCGCCCTGCTATCCCTACTTCAGCATGATTGATACGCTATCTCGACGATAAAAACCTGCTCTCCTGCGACAACGTCTCATTCAGCTCGGCGTCGGCGCAAGATTACGGTCAAATATTGACGGGCCGGCAAAAGTCCGCGGGACTGGACCGCCGAGTTCCCGCTTCGCGCTATCCAAGCGGGATGTTCACTTTACGAGATCATCAGAGCCGTGAGTGGTCTGATCCGTCGTAGAATCAGGACTCGAATGGCCGCCAGCATAATGAAGCTGAGCGGGCGCGTCTCGCGAGCCCCTGCTGCAACCGTCACCGGTCAGAAACCTCGCGGCAGAGTTTCGCGACGGACGCGGGTGGCCAAGCACCGAATTGTCTGTCATCGCGGGCCGCAGATCTTGCCACAACTGCATGAGTTGGCGGACCGACTCATCCCCGAGGCAGTGGCGCTGAAAATCGCCTCACCGTAAGCCGGACAGATCTCTCGTATAAGCAAACGTTTCGCTATCGTTGTGCGAGTTTACTGGCTGCCGATCTATTCGACACACACCCACAGACTCATCGACAATTCAGAATGCCTACACACACGCGGCGTCTGGACTCTACCAAAGCACTTATTCCGTTCCGTCCACGTCAGCGTTTTCAGTCTCTGCGCTTTTAACAGCCAAACTGGTTTTTACTTTGGCGGCGCGAACTCGATCGTTTTCGCCGACAAACTCAATCAACGCTCGAGCACCGGCGTCACCCAGCCGAGGCGTCGCCAATTTCACGATGCGTGTATATCCACCTTGGCGGTCCGCAAAACGCTCTGCAAGCACCGAAAACAGAATCGCGACGGCGTCGTGATCGCGTAGCACCGCGAACGCCCTGCGGCGTAACGTTACTGCTGGCGCCATGGCCTGACTCCATTCGCACCACCGTTCAGACTGTCTCCATTGCTTCCACTCATCTGAACCTCGGTCGGCACTCGATTCAAACTTGCGAGCTTTCTCCTCAATCGCCGCGCCTTTTCTCGCCATGGTCACGAGCCGCTCAATCTGAGGGCGCAGTTCCTTTGCTTTTGGAACCGTCGTGATAATACGTCCTGGAACCTTGGCCGCGCCCTCTCCCTCGCCGTCCTGGGCAAGAGTCTTAATCAAACTCGCAGCCATGTTGCGAAACATCGCCTTGCGGTGAGAACCATTCCGACCAAGTTTCCGACCCTTCACCCGATGCCGCATGACTTAACCTTCACGCATCTGAACTAAAAACACCAAAACGAATGAAACAGAAGCGGCCTACTAACCACGATTCTGCTGAGGTACCTTCATTCCAAGTCGTAACCCAATCGCCCCGAGCTGCTCTCGCACTTCAACAAGCGTTGTCTCACCAAAGTTACGCACCTGCAAAAGCTGATCTTCAGATCGCGACACGAGATCCCGCACGGTATTGATACCTTCAGACTCAAGACAATTGGTTGCTCGAACCGACAAATTCAACTCCGCAAGACTCTGACCAAGCTTCTCTTCGAGCTCTAAATCGATCGGAGCATACCCTGTCGCCTCCATCATCCCCTTCAGCCCACCTTCCGGTGAAACCTCAGGACCGGGCTCACGATACGCGATAAACGCGTTCAAATGCTTCCTCATGATTTTTGCAGACTCAACCAGAGCCATCTCCGGCGAAACCGTCCCGTTTGTCCAAATTTCCAGAATTAAACGGTCGTAGTTCGTGCGCTGCCCGACCCGTGTTTCTTCCACGTGATGTCGAACCCTGACCACGGGCGAAAAACTGGCGTCTAACGGAATCACTCCAGGCTCAACACCGTCATTGTAACGTTCAATCGCCGGCACATATCCTCGCCCCGTCTCAACCGAAAGTTCGACGCTGAACGGTACATCATCAGTCATGGTGGCGATGACCAAATCACTATTAACGATCTCAATCTGATCGTCACAAATGATGTCACCCGCTGTGACTACACCACGCTCATGTTTATCAATTCGAACAACCTTAGGCCCAGCACCGTGATGTTTCAAAACCACCGACTTCAAGTTTAAGCAAATCTCTGTCGCGTCCTCTACCACGCCAGGAATCGCCGTAAATTCATGCTGCACTCCCTGCACACGAGCTTGCGTGATTGCGGCACCTTCAAGACTCGACAGCAGAATTCGACGAAGACTATTACCGATCGTGTGCCCAAAGCCCCGCTCAAACGGCTCAACGACAAACCGACCAAATGTCGACGTCAGTGTATCGTTATCCGGTACGACGCGGCTCGGAAGCTCAAAACCCCTCCAACGAATTCTCATAGCCACTCACTCCAACAGGTATACATATCCGTCATTAATCGATCCGGAACGAGCACTCAAACTCTTCGTTTTTTGGGGGGGCGACAACCGTTATGCGGCAGCGGCGTCACATCTTCAATAACCTTGACGCTAATACCGGCCGTCTGAAGTCCGGTGATGGCACTTTCCCGTCCAGCACCTGGCCCCTTAACCCGCACATCGATCTCTTTGACGCCGTGCTTGGCGGCCCGTTCGGCACAAATCTCCGCAGCACGCTGCGCCGCAAAAGGAGTACTCTTTCGACTCCCTTTAAATCCAGATGTACCCGCCGTTGCCCAGCACAGCACATCACCACTGGTATCCGTAATAGTCACCAGCGTGTTATTGAACGTCGCTTTCACGTGGGCAACAGCTTTCGTGACGTTCTTTCGAATCTTTTTTCTTTTTGCTTTCGCCATCTCAACTACCTTCAGTGTCCGGGAATTGTTCGTCAAGTCAAAGAGCCACTGCCACGAATCAGTGCTTCATATCCTTCACGCCCTTCTTTCCGGCTACTGTCTTTTTTACACCCTTGCGTGTCCGGGCATTCGTACGTGTCCGCTGACCACGCACCGGCAAGCCACGGCGATGCCGAATACCTCGATAACAACGGATTTCGCGAAGACGCGAAATATCCTGCTGCACCTTCCGTCTCAAGGCACCTTCGACCGTCAATTCTTTATCAAGATGCGTGTTGATCCGAGCGATATCGTCCTCACTTAACGTAGACGCTCTCGTCTGCGGATCAACCCCAAGTGTGTAGCATAACTCGATCGACGATGCCGTGCCGACACCATAAAGATAAGTCAAAGCGATATATGTCGGCTTCTCGTTCGGTACGTCTACACCAAGAATACGTGGCATTATACTATCCCTGCCTCTGCTTATGCTTTGGGTTAGCCGGACAGATCACATACACCTTGCCACGGCGACGAACAATCTTACATTGTTCGCAGATTCGTTTGATACTAGACCGGACCTTCATAGCTCAATCCTACTCACAATCTAATCAATTATCCGACTCAAGAAGCCCGGAATAGTTACGTGTAATCAAGTGACTGTCGATTTTTTGAACGAGATCCAACGCCACTGAGACAACAATCAGCAACCCCGTGCCGCCATAGAAACTCGCGATCAATGGATCAATTCCCATCGAGCTAGCAATGAGTGTCGGAATCACTGCAATCAGAGACAGAAAAGCGGCTCCGACATACGTAATCCGCACCATCACTGACTCCAGATAATTCGACGTTCGAGCTCCCGGTCGATACCCTGGAATAAAACTGCCGTGATCCTTGAGATTCGCTGCAATCTCGCGCGGGTTGAATGTTATTGCCGTCCAGAAGTAGCAGAAAAAATAAATCAACCCGACG
>JABMPE010000242.1 GCA_013203845.1 Rhodopirellula sp.
GGTCCGAGTGGCTGCGGGAAGTCGACGCTGCTGACCCTTCTGGCCGGGATCGCGATTCCGCGTCGTGGTGATATTCGAGTCGACGGGCGCGAGTTGACGTCGCTCGATGATGCGGCGCGACGAGCGTTTCGGGTGTCGTCCGTCGGGATGGTGTTTCAGGAGTTCGAACTGCTCGACTATCTGAACGTCGAGGAAAACATCCTGCTGCCGTTTCTGATCAATCCGGCGCAGCGATTGACTCACGAAACTCGATCTGCGGTGAACCGCCTGGCGACGGCGCTGGGGCTGAGCGAGCTTTTGTCACGACGTATCGACCGACTTTCGCATGGCGAGCGGCAGCGGGTCGCCATCGCGCGGGCGCTGATCACGAATCCTCAACTGCTGCTGGCCGACGAACCGACCGGGAATCTCGATCCGGTGACACGTGACCGCATCGTTGAGCTGCTCCTGAACCAGGCGGCCGAACGCCAGGCGACGCTGGTGATGGCCACTCACGATCACAGCCTGCTGAAGCGATTTGATCGTGTGATCGACTTTGGCTGTCCCGGTTCGTCGGGTATCGAATTGCTGCTGCCGGTGGAATCACGAGCTGGAGTCAACGCGTCGCTGACGGCGGAGCGTTCGTTATGAGCGGAACGTTTGTGCTGGCGCGGCGGCACGTGTGGCATCATCGTGGTCGATCGCTGGTGCTGATTGCCTGCCTGACGGTGACGTGTTCGCTGCCGCTGGGACTGCGTTATTTCACACGGCATTTTGAAACGCAGCTGACGGCGCGAGCTCGAACCACGCCACTGGTCATCGGTGCGGCGGGCAGTCGATTCGATCTGGCTCTGCACGCATTGTATTTCCGAGGCCAGCCGCCTCGGGAAACGACCATGCGGGAGCTGGATCGAATTACCGACAGTGGCTTTGCGGAAGCCATGCCGCTGTTGGTTCGTTTTAAAGCGGAAGGCTCGCCAATTGTCGGCACCACGACCGCGTATCTGAAATTTCGCCAGCTCCGCATTGCCAGCGGCAAACCTTGGACGCGCTACGGCGATTGTCTGCTGGGAGCAAACGTGGCCCGGCGACTGCAACTCGGTGCTGGCGACCGTCTGACTTCCGAGCCGGAAAATGTGTTTGATGTCGATGGTTCGTTTCCGCTGAAGATGCGCATCACTGGCGTGCTGGCCGAGACGAACTCGCCGGACGACGACGCGGTGTTTGTCGAGATTTACACGGCGTGGATCATCGCGGGCATTGGGCACGGACACGCTCCGTCGCGAAGGGTGACCGGAACGGGCAGACGCTCTGATGCGAAAACAACCGCAGGTGAAATCGCTCCGGCTCATGACGCGTCGTTGATCGAGTACACCGAGATCACCGACGAGAACGCTCGATCGTTTCACTTCCACGGGACTCAGGACCAGTTTCCACTGACGGCGATCATCGCAGCGCCGCACGATGAGGAATCTGAGACGCTGCTGCTGGGCCGCTACCTGGCTGACGACGATCCGTCTCAGGTGCTCCGACCGGTGGAGGTGATTAGTGAGCTGATGGAGTTTGTCCTGCAGATTCGCCGGTTCTTCGAACTGACATTGGCCGCGATGATGATTGTCACGGCCGCGCTGTTGATCCTGTTTGTGATTCTGACCGTGCAGCTTCGCCAACGCGAATTTGCGACGATGTTTCGACTCGGAGGTAGCCGGTTTCTCATCGTTCGGCTCGTCGGAACGGAGTTGCTCATTCTGTTTTCAGTCAGCGGCCTGCTCACGCTGCTGATGCTGGTTGGTTTTGCGACGCTGGTGTCGCGACTCAGTTTTGTCGGATGAATTTTTCGAATTCGGCGTTCTCTACATTTCGCAAAGAATTCGCATCACTCATTGCTGATCCAAGAGAAATTCAGTAACACAGGCTCACTTTCTGTCTGGTCCAACTTCGGAGTTACTTCATGCTCACGTGCAAACTGCCGCTTGCTGTTATCACCACTGTCTGCCTGCTCGCTTCGTCAGTGCATGCGGAAAACTGGCCAGGCTGGCGTGGGCCTCGCGGTGACGGAACGAGTCTGGAAAAGAATATCCCGATTTCATGGGACGGTGCCACGGGCAGGAACGTTGCCTGGAAAGTCGAGATTCCCGGTGAAGGTCACGCGTCGCCGACCATCTGGGGCGATCGCATTTTTCTCGTCAGCTGCCTGCCGGAAACGAAGCAGCGAGTGCTGATTTCGCTCGATCGTCGAACGGGAAAGACGCTCTGGCAGAAGACCGTTGTTGAGAGTCCGCTGGAATCAAAACACTCGCTGAACAGCTTCGCCTCCAGCACGCCGACCACCGACGGCAAGCTGGTTTATGTCACGTTTCTGCAGGTCGACGGTCGGACCGTGCCCGCGCCGAATGTCGGCAAGCCGCGACCGATTACCCCTGGTGAAATGGTCGTGGCTGCGTACGACTTCGACGGAAACCGTCAGTGGATCACGCAGCCCGGCGAGTTCATCAGTGCTCACGGATTCTGCAGTTGTCCGGTGATTTTTGAAGACCTGCTGATCATCAACGGTGACCACGACGGTGACTCGTACGTCGTTGCATTGAATCGCGAAACGGGTAAGACCGTCTGGAAGACGCCACGTCGCCACAAGACTCGCAGCTACGTGACGCCGATCATTCGCGAAATCAACGGCAAGCAGCAGATGGTGTTTTCGGGAAGCAAGTGCATCGTCAGCCTGGACCCGCGGACTGGCGAGATGCTGTGGAACGTGGAAGGCCCGACCGAGCAGTATGTGGCGTCAATGGTCTACGACAACGAAAAGTTTTACATGGCTGCTGGCTTCCCGACGCATCATGTGATGGCGATCCGACCAAATGGCAAAGGCGACGTCACGGACACGCACGTTGCCTGGCACACGCAGGAAGTCAAGTGCTATGTGCCGTCACCAGTGCTTGTCGACAACTATCTGATCGTGGCCGACGATCGAGGCACCGCCAACTGCTTTGAGACGGCGAACGGCGAACGTGTCTGGCAGGGACGCATGGGCAGTCACTTCAGCGCGTCGCTGGTGACCGCCGGTGGGCTCGTCTACTTCCAGGCCGACAATGGCCAGACGCGAGTTGTCAAACCGGGGCCGGATATGGAGATCGTTTCAGAAAACGAACTCGGCGAGCGTTCGTATGCGTCGCCAGCAATTTCCAACGGACAGCTCTTCATCCGAGGCGAAAAGCACCTGTTCTGCATCGGTACGACGCAAACTGCCAGCCGGTGATCTGACGCGGTAATCGTGAATCACCGCGGCCATTATTTCTGACGCGTCCGCGTGTGAGATGCGTTGTGGACATAATCCCGCCCAAAACGCTTCACTTCTGACCGAGCAAGGTATCAATGCAGACTCTGGAACACGTGCGA
>JABMPE010000243.1 GCA_013203845.1 Rhodopirellula sp.
ATCTCGATCAGCCAGTCGGGCGTCTCCGGGCTGACTTCGCGCAACGATGGAGCAGGCTTGTCGGCGACTTGCCTGACGATGGCGATGGCTGATTCTGCCTCGAAAGCCGTCCGTCCAGCACACATCGCGTACATCACGCTGCCCAGACTAAACAGATCGGAGCGAGCATCCAGTTCCTGCCCATTAGCTTGTTCGGGAGACATGTATTGTGGAGTGCCGGCGATCAGGCCGGATTTGGTCAGTTGTGCTTCGGCAGCGATTCTGGCCAGGCCAAAGTCAGTGATCTTGATATGCCACGTCGATAGTCTCTGCCGATCGCTGCCGTGTTGATCGACTCTCTCCA
Source organism: Rhodopirellula sp. (assembly GCA_013203845.1). Lineage (GTDB taxonomy): Bacteria > Planctomycetota > Planctomycetia > Planctomycetales > Planctomycetaceae > JABMPE01. The sequence continues at coordinate 344 of JABMPE010000243.1, forward strand.
GCAGGATGTTCGCCGGTTTCACATCGCGATGGATCAGCCCCTGTTTGTGTGCCGCGGCGAGGCCCTGCGCCATCTGACAGGCAAGCCTCGCAACTTCGTCGGCCGGCAATTTGCCGTTGGCCCGTAGATGCTCTTCGAGCGTCCTGCCTTCGACCAGTTCCATCACCAGAAAAGGAATCCGGTCAATTTCTTCGACGGCGTAGATCGTCACGACATGAGTGTGACGGACGGCTGCGGCGGCGCGAGCCTCTCGCAGAAATCGTTCGTGTGCCGTTTGATCGTGAGAGAATGTGGACGCAAGGACTTTGATCGCGACGTCGCGATGGAGCTTGGTATCGTGTGCCCGCACAACCAGCCCCATGCCACCGCGCCCGATGACAGACTGCAGTCGATAATGTCCCAGCACGCCGTCGGCCGGCAGGTCGAAGTGTCGGGCAGACTCTGAGGAGGCTTCCCACTGGCGACGCCATTCGGAGCGTAAGTCGTTCTCGGCCGTTTCCGTGCCAATGCCGGAAGAAGAGGTCTGGTCGATGGTGTCCCGCTTTGCAATTAATGCTCGGTCCACGTCCTCGATCGTCTGCGATGCCAGGGCTTGAATCTCTTCCGTCCACTGCGGAAACCGGGAGCCGTATTCGTCGGCTTTTACAGATTCTCCGCGAGACTTTCGCTTTTCGATTTCGAGGGTGACAAGTTCGCGCACGAGACACTGCTGCTGATCGGTCGGCAGGCTGGCGAGGAATCGTTCAACGCGAGTTTCCGGATCCCGAGCGATACTTTGCTCGAACTGATCGCACAATGCGTCGAGCTGATGGAGCTCGGCAATCGGCATCTGCTCCCATTCGTCATCAAGTACGACCAACGTTTTCTCCCACGTTCAGTCCCCCCGAGCATGCCTCACGGGCTCGCAGGACCTTTGCGTCACTAAGAATCACTGCCAGACGGCAGTAAGGCAAGAGTGGCTGAGAACCTCCGACACTAAGTCCATCGCCTTGCCTGATTAACCCAGAGTCGCTGAGCACGTAACCGCAGCCCCGGGGGGCGGGGCTGACAGACGAGGATTGTCCACTCGGACAGGTAATGCCCGTGTGTTGCCAAACTGAGACATTTTTTTCACGGCAGTTCTGTGTTGCCAGCATCCTGCCAGGTTCGACGAATGACCAGCAGCTTGCGATGCACTGTCCGGCGAGTACAGCCCAGCTTTTCTGCGACTTGTTCGGCAGTGTGATTCTCCAGCATCAGCAGCGCGATTTGGCGGCACGAATCGTCAGGCAGTGATGCCAACAGGTTCTCGCACGTTTCAGCGACTTCCGTGGCGAACTCCGGCGTCGGTTCGCAGCCCGGCAAAGCATCCACTCCGCCACGCAGATCATTCTGCTGCTCCGGCGACAGCCGCATGAAGACGGAATTCTGTATCAGGCGGCGAATGTCTCGTTTGTCACGCGTTTCATGTCGAATGCGTTTGGAGATTTTGCGTTCGGCAATCAGCATCAACAGCCGCCAGATGTCAGAGCGATTTTCCAGCTGATACCGTTGCTCACGGACCCCCAGAAACAGGCTGTGAAAGGCGCTGACCGTCACGTCGTCGTGGTCGTAAGCCGCTCGCACATTGGCCGGAATCCGGCCTTTGATCAGATTCTGCAGCCGCGTGCAAAAGTGGTGGTAAAGATCGCCGGCCGACTCGGCATCCCCCGCTTGCAGGCTCTGTAGCCAAATGGTCACCGGTGAGTGGCTGGCGTCGCCAGGTTGGGCGTTTTCTTCGCGGCCGATTGTCTCAGGTTCCATGTCAAATCCGGCCAGGCCTGAATTCTGTCCAACTGCCGCACATGTGAAATCTTTGCAAATCATGGTCGAGTGTCCGCCGCGCATTCCGGAAATTCAACTCCGAAATCCTCACGGCAGCGGGTTTCTGATGTCTCAGTTTCACATTGGACGGGCATTAACGCCCGGAACGGATCTCTCGACGTCGGGCCACGAAGCGTTTTCGCAGAGTGAAGCACTCAGTCTTCGATCTCCTGAGCGTCGTTTACCGCCAGATGCTGCGGATCGCCAGCGATGTTTGGGTTGGCGACCGGGCGTCAGCGGCGGAATTTGTTCATAGCCGCAGATTTTCCAAGACATGCTTCAGACTTTCCTGTAGGACCGCAACCATGCTGATCAATTCCTGGCTGACTCTCGTCAACAAGTCGCTTCAGAAAACGAATTCCCGCCGGTCGGCTAAGCTCAGTCGCAAGCGAGCAACTCGTCTTCTCAGCACACAGCCTGCGACGGAAATTCTGGAAACGAGGGCGCTGCAAGCCGCGACTTTTGCTCCGGCCGTCAATTATGCCGGCGCCAACGCCCAGTCGATGCAGGCAGCGGACCTGGGGAATGACGGCAATCTGGATCTCGTCGTGGCAGACCAGGTCAACAGCGCCGTGAGCGTGATGATTTCCAATGGCGACGGAACATTTCAGCCGAAAGTCAATTACCCCGTGGGGGACGCACCAGTTTCGGTCGTTTTGGCCGACTTTGATGGCGACAATAAACTCGACGCTGTGACAACCAACTTCAATTCGCGAGACGTCAGCTTGTTGCGGGGTAACGGCGACGGAACATTCCAATCGGTTGTCCATTTCGCTTTGCCAGTGAATGATCCTACGTCATCCATCGCGACTGGGGACTTCAACCTCGACGGCAGACCCGACATCGTTGTCTCGTATAACACCACGGCTTCAAAAACGGTCTCGGTGCTGCTGAACGACGGCGCGGGTGGGTTTTCTCCGGGAGTAGGTTTCAACACAGGCCACTCGCGCACGCCTGACGTCCTGGTGTCGGACTTCAATGGCGACAATAACCCCGATCTTGTCGTATCGACGCAGAGGTTTGGCTTTCTGAGTGAAACGCTCAGCGTGGTCGTGCTGTTGGGCAACGGCGATGGAACGTTTGGGGCCCCGATTGATACGGCATTTCCCTCTCAACCACAGCAGAATTATCCGCAGGGCATGGCTCTCGGGGACTTCAATCAAGATGGCAAGGTCGATGTGGTGACGGCCAATTACGAATACAACAAAGCGTCGGTCTTGCTGGGGAATGGCAACGGAACATTTCAGACGCCGGTCACCTACAACACGGGCGCTGGTGCCTACGGCGTGGCAGTTGGAGACTTCGACCATGACGGCAATGAAGATTTCGCCGTCACCAACGCCGGCGGTACCACTGTGAGCCTGTGGTTGGGGAACGGCAGCGGAGCTTTCCAGCCTGGAACCACACTTTCTGTAGGCGTGGCTCCCACGGCCATCGTTGCAGCTGACTTCAACGGTGACTGCAAGATCGATCTGGCTGTTACCAATGCCGCATCAGAAACGGTCAGCGTGCTGCTCAATACCACGCCGGGAGACGTCTGCCCTGAACCGCCTGCGTCAGCCACACTGACGATCGGCGACGCTTCGGTCACCGAAGGCGGCAACCTGCTGTTCGACGTCTCGCTGTCCAACTCGCTTCCTGTCGACACGGTCATCACCTACTCAACCGCCAACGGTTCAGCGACGACTTCCGATAACGACTACACCGCTCAGGCACTTCCGGTGCCGTTGACGCAATCCGACATCACCCCCAGCACTACGCTCCCCCCCGTTGCGCCGTTCTTCATCAACCAGATTGTCGACGGCCTCACTGCGGACGGACCGTTCAATGGCTTCGTGGCAAACTCCGCGTCCGGCACGATTACGCTCGACCTGGACGGCAACTTCGATCTGACGAAGTTCACGATCTGGAATGACATCAACGTTCAAGGACAGGGCATTAAAGACTTCCGGCTCGATTTCTTCGACTCGTCTAACGCTTTGATCTCATCCACCAGCACGCTGACGGCGGTGTCGCAGTTGGCTCCTCAGGACTACACTTTCCCAAGAGTCAACAATGTCAGTCGAGTCGATTTGGTCGTCCTGAGTTGCTTGGGCACAGGCGCACTCAACCGCATCGAAATCCGCGAAGTGATGCTCGAAGGAGTGAGTTCCGGTGGGACTCTGATCATCCCCGCCGGCGAGACGACCGGCACAATTACGGTGCCAACCACGTCAGACAACAAGGTTGAGTTAGACGAAACGCTGAGCGTCAACCTCGCTGCGGTCGCGGCGATCGGGGCCGACGTTACCATCCTGGACGGTGCCGGCGAAGGCACGATCGCCAACGACGACAGCGCCACCCTCTCGATCGGTGACGCATCGGTGACCGAAGGCAACAGCGGGACGACGGTGCTCAGCTTCCCTGTGACGCTCAGCAATCCGGTGGATGTGGCGGTCTCTGTTGACTACACAACTCAGGACGGCACGGCGACCGCTGGCAGCGACTATGTGGCACAGAGCGGCACGCTGACGATTCCTGCTGGCAGCACAACGGGAACGATTGAAATCACGGTCAATGGGGATACGGCGATCGAGCTCGATGAGACGCTGAGCGTGATTCTCAGCAACCTGCAGGCCAACGGACGGGACGTGGTGCTCGACGAAGCGGTTGCTGGGCCACCTACGGTCGTCGATTTCAGCGGGAGCGGGCTCTCTGAAGGAAGTACTGTTACGAATCAATTCGCAGGCATTACAGTGAGCGGAGGCAGAATCGCCATGCCAGGCGCCCCGGAGTTTGGGTTCCTATCTGCTGCGGGGACAGATGTGCTGATATCCGGCCAGCCCACAAGCGGGGACTTTTTGGCGCCAATAACATCAACTTCAACGTTGGAAATCACTTTCGATGATGTCGTGGCTGATCTGAGCTTCTACATGACCGACCTCGACGCAGGCGAGGTGCTTGACATCAGAGTATTTGATTCGGCGAATCAGCTCTTGGCAGTTCAGTCTCTAACTGCAGGCGACTTCGGCACGGGCGACGGCATTGCCACTCTGATTCAATTTTCCAATGCGAACGTCAAGAAGCTCGTTGTCATGCCAATGGGTGCTGCTCGTTACGGAATCGACGATCTGTCTACAACGCGGATACAGTCCACTGGCAGCGGCACGATCATCAACGACGATTTCAACACGCCGCCGACCGCCAATGGCGACGACGTTTCTACGGACGAGGATAACGCGGTCTCGTTCAACGTGCTCGGCAACGACACGGATGCCGAGGGCAACATTGTGGCGAGTCTGACCGCGGCAATCAGCAGTCCGGCTTTCGGCCTGCTGACGGACAACGGGAACGGATCGTTCACATTCGATCCAAACGGTGCGTTTGAGTGGCTGGCGGCTGGCGATTCGACTCAGGTCAGCTTCGACTACCAAATCGAAGATGCCGATGGCGAAACCGACTCGGCAACCGTCACGATCACCATCGACGGCGTGAATGATGCTCCAGTGATTGACGGTGGCACGTTGACCGGAATAATCACGGAAACAGCAGACGCGGCTCCAGGAGTCGATTCGGATCCAACCGCGGCGACCGGCGAGATCACATTCCAGGACCCGGATCTGTCGGACAATCCGAGTGCCTCAATCATTGCATCGAGTGTTACCAACACGACGCTCGCGCTGACACCTGCTCAGGAGGCAGCCCTGCTCGACAATCTGACACTCGGACCGGTGAGCTTCAGCAACACCAGCGGTTCGGGTTCAGTAAACTGGAGTTATGCGGCAACGAACTCAGAGATTGACTTCCTTGGTGCGAGTGATTCGATCACGTTGAGCTTCGATGTGAACGTGTCCGACGGCAGCGGTACGGGTACCCTACCTGCGGGCTTTGTCCAGAACCCGGCTAACGGGCATTACTATAAGTTCTTCGAAGACGACGTTACCTGGCAGGATGCCAGTCTTCTGGCTGCCGACATGGGTGGCTATCTCGCCACGCTGACATCGCAGGGAGAGAGTGACTTCGTTCTCGGACTGCCCACCGCCAACCTGTTTGCTTATCTCGGCGGTTCCGACGCGGCGTCAGAAGGTGTCTGGGTCTGGACAGACGGCCCAGAGGCCGGCACTCAGTTCTGGCAGGGTGGCGTCGGTGGATTCGCACCCGGCGGTGCATTTGCGCCCTGGGATCCCAACGGTGAGCCGAATAACGCCTTTACAGGCGAAGACTATCTGATGTTGTACATCAACTCCGGCCCTGCCGGTCGTTGGAACGACATTAGCGGTGCCGTCAATCCAAACATCGGTTTCCTGGTAGAGTTCGACGAATTGCCGACCGGCAACGAAGCCGGCAGCGACACTGAGACGGTGGTGATTACAATCAACGGTACCAACGATGCGGCATCAATCAGTGGCGACAACGTCGGAACCTTAACGGAAGGTGGCGCGGGCGATAGCGGTATATTGAGTGTCAGCGATGTTGATAACGGCGAGAACGTGTTGCAGTCACAGTCTGGATCCGTCGGCAACTATGGCGATTTCAGCATCGATGCAGACGGCAACTGGTCGTACACGCGGACGGCGGACCTGCAGTTTTTGGCTGTGGGTGAGTCGGTGACGGACAGCTTCACCGTCTTGTCGCTCGACGGCACGGCCAGTGAAGTCGTGACGATCAGGATTACCGGTGAGAACGACGCTCCGACGCTGGACAGTCTGGCCTCGGATCACGACGACGTGTGCGATGCGGCGGCGGATGGAGTGGTGTCGATCAGTGGATCACTCAGCGACATCGACGCTTCGGACGAACACACCGCCACGGTCAACTGGGGTGACGGCACGGTCGAACCTCTGTCCGTGGACCAGCTCGCCGACACACTGGCCGGCAGCCACACGTACGCTGCAGGCGGCATCTACACCGTGACGGTCACGATCGATGACGGCAACGGCGGGACGGACGAGCTGACCACGACTGCGGTCGTGCAGGGTATCGGCCTCGTCGATGGCACGCTGTACGTGATCGGCACCGATGGCAAGGACATCGTCAACGTTGAGCAGACCGGCAAGCGTGATCCGCAGATCAAAGTCACCGCCAATCTGGACGTCGGTGGTCACTCGCACGGCGGCAGTGACGGCGGCTCTGACGGTGGTAAGGACAAAGGGAAAGACAAGAACAAAGGCGGTTCCGACGGTGGAGCGGACATCGCGTACTTCGATCCGTCGGCGGTCGAGCAGATCGCGATCTACCTGTGCGACGGCGATGACCAAGCAGTCATCGGTAACGGCGGCAGCGATGGAGGTTCCGACGGTGGCTCAGATGGCGGGTTCGACATTCCGGCTCTGATCGATGGTGGAGCCGGCAATGATCACCTCACCGGCAGCGGAGCCAGCGACACGTTGATCGGCGGAACCGGCAACGACCATCTGAACGGTCGAGGCGGCAACGACGTGATGTCGGGCGGTGAGGGCGACGACAACCTCGACGGCGGCAAAGGACTGGACGTCCTGATCGGCGGCATCGGTAAGGACAAGCTGAACGGCGACGATGGCGATGACCTGCTGATCGGCGGCTCGACCGCCAATGAGGACGACGTCGCGTCGCTCGACACCGCTTTGGCCGCCTGGGCCAGCGACGACCTGGCGGGAGCGCTGTTGAGTCTCGGCTCGATCTCCGACGATGGAGACAAGGACGATCTCAAAGGCGGCAAAGGCGACGACGAACTCATCGGCGGCGTCAAAGACAAGCTGAAGAAGTAGTCACGATGCAGAAACGACCGGCTCTTCCGGCAGGGCCAGCGAGCACTTTAGGCAGGGGAGGCAGGCTGGAGGACTGGCGCTCTGGTGTTGTGTTTGTTAGAAGCTCGTGAGCATGGCGGCGGCATGTGGCTGTCACGGGTTTGACTCACGGAGGCGGACATGGCGGATCAGCGTCAATCCGGACGCCGGAGATGTCGGCGATTACTCGATTTCGGTCCAGGCGACTTCCGGCAGTCAGTCATTGACCGACCTCACCGCCTTCCAGCTCGCCGTCGAAGACCTCACCGGCGTTTAGTCGGAAGAGAAAGAAGAGGCACTGATTCGGAGCCGTCGTACAGATCACACAGGGCTCGAAGCAAGCCCTGTGTGATCGAGTGTTTCCTGCGAAATACAGCAGAATCAACTGAGTCCGAAATCAGGCCAAGGCAGATTTGCAGCTTCGCGGATCGCGACGGTCAACGGGCAGACTTTTGAGATGACTTGCGAATCGCGCGGTCCCAATCAATGTCAGGGCCTAATTTATCTTAAAGTTCAGGAGTTGAGCAATTACCACCTCAATCCCTTTTTAATTCCACGTACGGCCCGCCTTAGAACTCTTTTCAGTGCGTACATGGAAATACTGACACGAGCAGTTGGATCAAAAGGGTCTACCCTGCTGGCGTGAATATCCTTCCAACCCATTCCTTCCAGAACCAGCAAACGCGAAAAGGCATCTGCGTTCATCCACGGCCCCTTAATATCGTTCCCAAACGGCCCGGCAGAATGGTCGGGAAACGAGTATCGAACACTGCTCTCACCATGCTTATTGGCAATCTCCACATTCACGTATTTTGCCGACACCGACGGACCGACCAAGAGCTTGAAGGCATTGTAGTTCCCTTCACTGACGAGCCGGCAGAACACGTCAATGTGATGCGATTCAGCCGAAATATACAGAGGAAACACGTTGTTTCTGAACAGCGCCTTCAGCAGCTCAGCATCGTAATGTTCTATGTCCAGTTTAATGTAGTAAGGGGAGCCGTACTGCAGAATAATGCTCATAATGGATCGTAATGGAAGATGTACCTCCTCAAATTCACCAATCTGCTCTTCATGTGGTCTCGGAAACTGACTCAGCACATGTTTCGTCTTATGAATAAAGAACGATACACCAGAAAAACATTCGTCAGACGTGACGACACAACCTTCCAAGGCAAGCTTTCCATCACGAATCTCTAATGCGAATCGCGTCTGGATTACATCGCACAGTATTGGATTTGCTTCAACAGCTACAACCAGATCAGCTTTCATTAAGTAATATGGAATATCATCTCCATTATTTGCCCCGAAGTCATAAATGATGGTTTTGGACGAGTGACTCATAGTAGCTGTCTAATCCTGGACCAGTGGCAGTTCGGGAAACCCGATATCAGTGCTGTATGAAAGGTAATACTCAGACAGGGACTGGTCCAGAGGAGTTGCTGAGCATCGGTCAGCTTGCCGACACGGTGCGTGAGTTACGGCAGTCGATTGCAGCAGACCGATCTTGCTCAACAGCAGACGGTCGCCGAGTTGCAGGTCGAGAATGCGCGGTTCAAGGGGCAACTTGAAGTATCGTGACGGGCAGCATCCGACGCAGCGGCTGAAGGAAGGGTATTCTCTGGAAGCCGAAGACGGACTCGCCAGTGACATGCGGCTGTTCGCGAACGAGTTGCGGATGCTGGTCCGCCTGCTGTTGTTTATACATAAGTCTGTGCTGGTGGTCCTAAGTATTGCCAGGCGAGGGCGAAGTCGGACATTCTTCGCAGGCCGACCCAGATGGGTTGCGGACCCGGAGGTCGTTCGGTGCGCCGGTTGTTGTAGCCACCCAGGCTGGCGAGCAGGCCTGCAAATTCCGATAGCGGCGGCGGTGTCTCGGGCAGGTCCTGTTTCGTGGTGACACGCCAGACTGATTGCCACTCACTGTCGGTGAACACGGCTGTGCAGGGCAGCGACGGGCACTCGCGGTTCAGGTGCGTCAGGCACAGGATCCGGTAAGGGTGAGCAGCACGACCAGCACGCGACGATCACCGAGTCTCCACCGCAACGATCCGTCACTGGATGGCCAACTGGCGCTACGACCTGTCTGTCGACCAGATTCTGAACAGCGCAGAGTGAAGCATGCCACCACGGCAGATCTCGGCTCGCCTGTTTGATGCTCTCGAGAAGGGCAACGCGTTGCTTCGATCAGGACAAATTGATTCGATGAAGGCTCGTCCAGAAGTTGCGACAACGACGTCCGCAGGTTTCATGCCACACAACCAGGAGTTGACGCGCGACAGGAAAGCACATCGGCGAGCGAGTTCGCACAAATGAAGGTATTTAGAGCCGCGACAGCGATCCTGCGCTGACTGGTATAGACTCTGCACTTGAGAACGCTGTCGTTTGAACAGGAGAAGGCAGAGCAACGGAGGCCAACCCGGAATTTCCGAAGCTCAACTGCGATTCCTTAATTTACACTTGTTTAACTTCTCTTGAAGTCTTGAAGCCAACAGCAGTGCGTTTCGCGGGAGAGAATCATGAATAACAGGCGATCATTGAGAGTCCTCCACATTTCCGATCTGCACTTCGGACCACCTGATCGCCCAACGGTCGGCGAGGCGTTGCAGGACGCGCCGCCTGATGCCGCGAGGATTGTCGTCGCTCATCACCACTTCGCACCGGCACCGGCACCGGAAGCTCTGCTTGCCGAAGGAGCGATCGCAGACCGCAGCGATGACTGATTCAGGCAACTCCACCACAGCTTGTGAACCACGGTCTCGGAGAGCGATTGAAATGAAGATCGAGGACTGTCCTGTGACTAAGGACAAAGGAATGAGTCTATTTGAGCGATACCTCACCGTCTGGATCGCTCTGTGCATCGTGGGCGGGATCGTACTTGGGAAGGTGGCACCCGGTCTGGCGAAGACGCTCGACGGGATGGCGATTTACGTCAACGACGCACCCGTTATTTCGATTCCGATCGCGCTGTGTCTGTTCTTCATGATGTATCCCATCATGGTGAAGTTCGATTTTTGCGAGGTAGTCAAGGGCGGCAGAGCATTCAAGCCTGTAGGGATCACACTGTTTATCAAC
>JABMPE010000244.1 GCA_013203845.1 Rhodopirellula sp.
GGCATCCCTTGCGCGATCGAGCCGAGCTGGGAGGTCTCGAGAATGACCGTCTTGCCATCGGGATATCGCGCACCTACGGGCGGGTTCAGTTGCCCGACGAATTCGGTTTTTCGCTTCCCGGTCTTGCTTGGAACGATCTCGATGTATTGCCCCGACAGCAGAGTTTCGATCGCCGAGATCCCGGACAACGTGATCTGAGGACGAACGAGCCAGAAAACGGTGCCCTCCCTGAGAAAGGACTCCGCGCCCTTGTCGAGTTCCGCGATGACGACAACACCATCAAGAGAGTCGTTGAGCCGGACCTCGATGACCCGCCCCACCTCGACCTCCAGGTATTTGATCGAAGTCGCTTCCGCCTTGAGTCCCCCTGCAAAGGGAAAGTGGATCTCGATCATCGAGCCCTTGTCCTGGTAGGTCTGGAAGATCAACGACGCGCCCAGTAGCAGCGCCATGATCGGCACTCCCCAGATCATCGAGATTCGTCCGCGAGTGCTCTTGCGGAGAGCCGGCGTCCTTTCATCCTTGGTGGGCGACCGATCGAGCCGCCGAGCGTCACCTTGATTGTCTTCCGTCATCGAGAGTTCTCCGTGTCCCACAGTAGTCGTGGATCAAACGTTTGAGAGGCGAGCATTGTGAGTACAACGACTCCTCCGAAATAGACCGCACCGACCCCGGCTTCGACCGTGGCCAGGAATCCGAGCTGCACGAGCGCAACGAGGAGCGCAATCGTAAAGATGTCGATCATCGACCACCGACCGACCATCTCGACAATCCGGTGAACGCGCGTCGCCGCCAGCCTCGAGCCGGCCCATCGGAAATGAACCGTGGCAATGAGAAATCCGATTCCGAGGAACTTCAAGACAGGCACGACGACGCTGGCAATAAAGACGACCATCGCCAGCCCCATGAAGCCACTCTCGATCATATGGATGACGCCCGAAAAGATGGTCTGAGCATCGCCACTCCCAAACTGCCGAACCGTCATGATCGGGTAGAGATTCGCCGGGATGTACAGCACGACAGCGCTGAAAAGAAGCGCGGTCGTACGTTGCAGACTCTTGGGTGATCGGGATTGGACTCGCGACGCACAGCGAGGGCAATGCTCGTTGCCACCAGAAATGTCAACGACCCCGTTACAACAGGGGCACGAGGTCATGTTCTTCTCCAAACCGGTCGTGATCGTCATACTGCGTCTCGCCGTATTCGGCTCCATACCGTCTCGCGGTCGAGCGTGGCGGAAGCCGCAACCATCAGCAGCATCAACGCGACGAATCCAAAGAGCCCTACCCCCGCCTCCACGCTGGCTAGATCCAGCAACTTGATCACAGCAACCAGGACGCCAATTAGAAATACGTCGAGCATCGCCCAGGGCGTCGCGGTCTCTGCAGTGCGAAACACCAGCCACGCATAAGGCGAAACAGATCCCCAGGCAAGCGGAGCCAGGACATAGATGAACGCAAATAGCCGCAGCATCGGGAGGACGAGTGTCATCATGAGCACCAGAATGCCGATCGACGGGAAGCCCTTCTGAATCAGCGCAACCGCTGTTCCCAAGACGGTGCTGGATTCGCGAAGCCCTCCTACCGAGAGTGTCAAGAAGGGGGTTCCAAGAACGGCGATCAACGGCACCAGCGCTGTCAACGCAAAGGCAAGACTCGTTTCGAACGGATGTACATGAAATCGAGCCATGACACCCATACAGCGGGGGCAGACCGAGAGATGCCCCTTGTCAACGGGCTCCAGCTCAACGACTAGATCGCATTGCTTGCAGATCTGGAGGTTCTCGAGCGAGTTCTCTGGGAATGGCGCTGGCCTGGCCGAATCCGGGGACATAACGCTCACGACTCGCGATGACGGATGCGGACGGGAATTTCCATCTCGAGCGTCTGCGTCTCGACCGCCGAACGCGCTTCTGCGTAGGCACCGAAACGCTTTGCGAAGGGGTAGGCCGTCGCTCCATGCAACAGGGCACTCGAGAGAACAGTCAGCATGACGACGCTCTCCAGAAGGTCGCCTGCCGCCAGACGACCTTCTTCGACGACGACCAAAACAAATAGAATCGATGCCAATCCACGAGGGCCGAACCACCCCACGAAAAGAACTGCTGCCGGACTCACATGGGTGCCAGCAAGCGCAATCGCTACGGGCAGCGCACGCACGAGTGTGAGGCTGCAGAGCGCATAGAACGCCGCGGCAGGGGTGGCATGCTCTATTACCTCAGGCACGATCACAGCCCCAAATAACATGAAGACGCCGAGCGTCAGAAGCTGCCCCTCTGTTTCTCCGAACTCGTAGAGCGTCTCGCATACGTTTCGCGCGACGTTTCCCAACGTCAGACCGGCCACGAAGGCGGCGATGAATCCGTTGCCTCCGACGAGTTCCGCACCGGCGAAGGCCAGAAACGCCAGCGCCAATGACGACAAGCGTTCGAAGGGTTCATTGATCCAGCCCTCGGACACACCCCAATCGAGCAAGCGGGCTCCTGCCCATCCAACTAACAAACCCACGAGTGGCCCGAGCGTGACCGCAAGCGCCGCGA
>JABMPE010000245.1 GCA_013203845.1 Rhodopirellula sp.
ATTTCGGTTACGACGGGCTCGAACTTGCCTGCTGGGGTGACCATTTCGAAGTCGACAAGGCGCTGTCAGACGATACCTACTGCGCGCGGAAACGCGATCTGCTGGAAAAGCACGATCTCAAGCTGTTTGCCATTTCAAACCACCTCGTCGGTCAGGCGGTACTGGACAATATTGACGAACGCCACAAAGGGATTCTTCCCGAATATGTCTGGGGCGACGGCGATCCGGCGGGCGTCAACGAACGAGCTGCCGAAGAAATGAAAAACTCGGCCCGAGCGGCTCAGAAGCTCGGCGTGGGAGTGGTCAATGGGTTTACCGGATCGAGCATCTGGCACCTCATTTACGACTTCCCGCCGACGACCCGGCAGATGATCGAAGGCGGGTTCAACCTCCTGGCGGAACGGTGGAATCCGATCCTCGACGTCTTCCAGGAATGCGGCGTCAAGTTCGCTCTGGAAGTTCATCCGACAGAAATCGCATTCGACATCTACTCCGCGGAGTGGGCGTTGAAGGCTCTCGACAATCGTGAAGAATTTGGATTCAACTTCGACCCCAGTCATCTGATCTGGCAGGGCATCGACCCGGTTGAATTCATCCGAGCCTTCCCGAATCGCATTTACCACGTCCACATGAAGGACGCCGCGACAACGCTCAACGGCAGAACCGGCATCAACAGCAGCCATATGCCTTGGGGCGACGCTCGCCGGGGCTGGGACTTCCGCAGCGTCGGTCGCGGAGCCGTTCGTTTCGAAGAGATCATTCGAGCACTCAACATTGTCGGCTACGACGGTCCGCTGTCAGTCGAATGGGAAGACATCGGCATGGACCGCGAGCATGGTGCCCGGGAATCCTGCCAGTTCTGCAAGAACGTCGACTTCGAACCGTCAAGCCACCGATTTGACGACGCGTTTTCCGATTAGTCTCTATCGAGTAAAGAGCGACGGGGAAATTAATCGTACAATCGTACAACTGTGGGGCGAGGCGGTAGTTGTATCTGGGGAGGATGTCGTTGAAGTCGATGGGCATGTTGGCCTTGAAGGCTTCGCTGGCTTTGCGGTCGGTCTCGTACAGCTTCTCAAGCACGCACGGTCATGCTCAGGCCGGTCTGCGTTGCTGTTCTTGACATCAGTCGCACGGCCGTCGACAGCGAGTCGAACAGGACTCCCTGGCAGGCGAAGCAATCGGGATCGGATCCAGTTACAGCGTGGAGTTATTCGGCATTCCGTTTTCCACGCACCTGGTCATTCCTGCGTCCTGGCTGACGACAATCGCTGTATTGGTACTTCTGGCTCTGCTGCTGAGAACCCGAGCCGACTCCGAATCCAGAAAATGGATGTGGCGAGAGGTTGTCAGCGAGCCAATCGCCAACGACACCGGTGACTCCGAGCCGAGTTGAGTCTGGTAAGTGACGACTGTGTTCGATTGACGCTGCAGGCTTGTCCAGAAGTGCTGAAGGCTGCAACGAAACACTGCTGGACGAGCCGGCAGCAGCACTCGGCGCGATTAACCTCTCACGGCTACGCTGCCTCGGAAGAGACTCTTTCGAGGCCAACTGCGGATGATGATATTACCTCGGTCAATTGATTGATTATGCCGTGGGCATCTTATGCCCGCGGCACGCAGCTCTTCTGGCTTCGCTGCTCTGTCGAGCCACGGCGTGGTTGCTAGACGTATGCGTCTGGCCAGTTCATGATTTTTGAAGTAGAACGCGCCGTCAAAATCGATTCTTCATGGAACCAAATTACGACAGAACGAAGGGTAATTTCGTGACCGACGACACATCCGCAGATCAAGTTGCTGACGAGTGGCCGCCGAAGAAGCCCTTTGAAGAAGTCGCCGCACTTGTCGAGGAGTGTAAGGAACGCGGGATTATGCTCGACGCAGACGTGAGTGCGTTGGAAGTTGGGGAGTCAGTATATTTTGCACCCTACGCGCGAGGCGGCACGCAATATCTTCGCCGATGCACGCCGAAACCACGGACGATCCCGAACGAGAGGCTTCCCGAAGGCCTTTGGCCCGAAGAGCAAGGCTCTATACCGGTAACTCCTGATCTGCTGGCTGAATTGAACCAGTCGTTGCAAGATGACGAGTCTGAGGTAAGGAAGATTTCCAATTGGTTTGTCGAACGATCATTCGTTTATCTCGACATCTCCGATTTCTCTCGATTTCCACCTGGACAGCAGGCGCTGGTCATCAACAGCGTCACCCAGATACGGAACAACCACCGCTGGCCGCCACAGTTGCACAATCACAGCCCTGAGCGAACGCTTTGCATTGGTGATGGCTATATCTTTGTGTTTAAGGACGCAGTAATTGCGACAGGATTTGCAACAGCACTGGCCAGCAAAATCGATACGTTTGTGTCGCGAGGGATTGTACCGATTGAGTTCCACTTTCGTATGGGAATCCATGTTGGACCGGTCTACTCGTTCTGGGACATGGGACGAAATGATTGGAACTATGTCGGTGAGGGGATCAACGGTGGAAATCGGGTGATCAGCGTGATCGGGAAAGATGTCGACGACGTTTTATTCATCTCATTGGAAGTTCGCCAAAAAGTCCTGTCAGCGACTTCCACGCCCTTCGGTCCCAGATTCTTTGACGGCAAGTTTCAGAACCGAGGACGGCGGGAGGATAAGCACGGAAATCCCTGGCGTGTCTTCGAGGTCGATCACATGGCAACTTGGACGCACTTCTGGCCACACAAGCTTTCCTGATTTGATTGAATTCGTTTCCACGGCGCCAATGGCCTCGAAAAATAAACTTTCGGGGCTACCCACGGGCGATTCACGTGGATTGCAGGCTCAGACAGTAGGAGTTTTGCTTCATGGAATCGCGAGGTGGCCCAGACAAGCCGGGACGGTTGTCTGGGTGCGTGAGCACAAGAGGCTCCGTCTGGTATTGGCCACTCACGCGAGTTTCATTGACCAGGATCGCCGTTGCTGTTGGAGAGTTCCCGACCCTAGAATTCAGACGGATCGACGTGACTGCCGGATCCTTAGCCAGTTCCACGACATGAGGATTGTTATTCGGTGTTGGGTGGCTGGTGGTCG
>JABMPE010000246.1 GCA_013203845.1 Rhodopirellula sp.
AGCGCGCTACCGCCCTCCGAACCCGGACAAGAAACCGTTGGGGGATCCCAACATCCGGCAACTCACACCTGCCGAAGAGAAAAAACTCAATGATCCAAAGCACCTCGGAACTGCTGCCTGAAATCCGTCACGGCGTTGCCCGAAAGGGCGAGCGAAAACGTATGGCGACGTCTTCGAAAAGACCTGGCGGCGATTTTACATGTACTTCGCCGTTCGTGGTTTCGAAATGAGTGACCCTGAGTTTCCAATGATCGCTGTCGTTCTGAAAGATCGAAAGTCCTTTCTCGACTACGCCCGTAAAGAGCACGCGAACGTGAATTCGAGCATTCTTGGCTACTACTGGTCGACTCATAATCGAGTGATCATGTTCGAGGATCACAAGTCGCACGCCGCAATGCTGGAACGAAGAGTCGATGATCACAGAACGGCAACAGAGGAACGACTACTGGCCGTTTCGGCAGCTTCACCGGGAAGTTTCGCCCCCGTGGGATTCTTCGGTGAGCGAGCCCATCTGGAAGCCAACGCCTGGAACTGGGCGTTCGGAGATACGGATTCAAGCAGGAGTCTGGATGGTTTTAATGCGGGTAGAAATATCGCATCGCGAGCAGGCATCAATTCAAACCTGCACGAAACAATGATTCACGAAGCAACGCATCAGTTGGGATATAATCTCGGTCTTCATAACCGAACCGGACGCAATCCCAAGTGGGTCGTTGAGGGGCTGGCAACTGTTTTCGAAACGCCGTGTATGGAAGAATTCGCGATGGATCGTGACGTTAAGAAGCGGATTAATCCTGGTTGGCATTACGGATTTCAGAAGTTCGTCAAGGAGGGGCGACCGGAAGGTTTTCTGGAAACGTTCATCAAAGACGACCAAACCTTCACTCGTCAGATGGGCAACGCTTATGCCCAGGCGTGGGCGCTTTCGTTCTGGCTGATCGAAACCCGGCCACGGGAATACGCGAAATTTCTGCAGAAGATGGCTTCACCGGAAGTGACCCGGCAGTTGACTCCGGAATCTCGCGTCAGGCTGTTCAAAGAATCGTTCGGCGACAATCTGGTGCTGCTCGATGCCGAAATGCTGAGATATTTTGCACGGATCAATTGAGCTGTACCGCGTACGGTCAGGAGTGAGACGGTATGGCGAGGAAGTCTCCTTGCGAAGCTCTCACACATGGCCGTGGCAGGTGCAACTCCAATGACCTCATCACGTTGAGCTGCCTGTGTGAGATTGAAACTGCGTCGACCAGAGCGTGAACTCAGACGCAACTCACCACCTGCAATTCGGTCTTGCAGTGATTTTGAACGATCACTAGTCTCCGCGGCCCTGAAGCAAATTCCCGTCTCCCACCCCGTCTGATTCACGTCCGACGAGTCACTCCTATCGCTCGACTTCCTCAGAGCAACCCGATGTCTGACGGGACATCCATCACCAAATCACCAATCCACTCTCAAATCGTGTCTGCGTTTTCCAAACTCAGTCACCATCTGATTCTTCGTGCAGACTTCTGATCAAAAGATCGCAGGTTGCATGATGAAATACCTCTCTGCATCAATTCCGGCTTTCACTTCCTGGAGATTTCCGCCCATGTTTCTTACACGGGTCATGGCCTGCGCGATCATCGCCAGTCTGGTCAGTACGCTGACTGGTTGTGGCGCACCAAACGGGTTTGTTCACAACTCGATGGGGACGCGGAATTTCAAAAGTGGTAACTACGCCGAGGCCAGTCGCTATTTTCAGATGGCTGCTGCCGACAAGCCTGGCAAGCCCGCTTATCTCCACAACGTGGCTTCGGCCATGTGGAAACAGGGTAATACATCCGGAGCGGAGCAGGTGTATCGACAGGTGCTGGATACCGACCCGATGTATCAACCGTCGTATCACAGTCTTGCCAAGCTACTGAAGGAGCAGGGCCGCATCGGCGAAGCTCAGGAGTTGATGACAGCGTGGGCTGATACGCAGCCTTACATTCCCGAGCCTCAGATTGAGCTTGCCTGGCTCAACCGCGAAACCGGCAATCATGCTGCTTCGGAAGAAAACCTTCGGCAGGCGCTGCAGATTGATCCTGCCAACTCAACGGCACTCGCTCACCTCGGACAGGTGTATCAGGATCAGGGACGATCCAGCGAGGCCGTTGCCATGTATCGTCGGTCGCTCTACCAGAACTGGTACCAGCCCGACGTTAAGAGCCGCGTTGCCACGCTTGGTGGTACCACTGCTCCGATTCCCGCTGTGCAGCCAGCATCCCAGTTTGCTTACGCACCGACCTTCGTGAATGGGCAGCCAATCGTTGCTCAGGGTCCACAACCAGCTTTCGCCAACTACATGACGAGTCAGCCGACGGTTGCTCGATCTTCGCCGATCATCATGCATCAGGCTCATCCGACAGTCGCTGGAATCGGAAACACCGATCCGGCACATGCTGACCAGCGATTTACTTCTCTGCCAACCGTAAACGCTCATTGAACGGCAGACTGTGAAACTTCGAATGAAGGCAGTTTTCTGACACCCAGTTACCCTGATCTCGTCCCCGCTGCGAACCGTCAGGTTGACAGTCTCGAAACAGAACTTCCCAGAATCAGGACAGACACATGCCCAGTGTGACCACCGCCAACTCTCAGCCGGAGGCGCCCGTTAAAAAGAAGACGGTCAAGCGCAAGGTCGGAACGAGCATTCGTGCCCTCGATAAAGTCGTCTCACCGGATTTCCCGGACATCACCTTTGCTGGCTGGACCGGCAAAGTTGTCGAGGTCTCTGGGAAGAAGGCACCCTTCAGATACTTTGTCGAATGGGACAATGCCGTCGTCGATACGATGCCCGAGTCGTATGTCAAACGTTGCGAAGATCAGCAGATCTATCACAAGTGGGCGTGTCTCGCCGATGCTGATTTCGAGGTGATTGAGTAGATTCGGTTCCTGTGCCGAATGAGGAGTCAGGGTTTGACTCGCCAACCGAGTCATCATCCTCCAGCTCTACGACGGCACATGTGACAGCTGTTCGACGCCAAACTGGTGATGCTGGTGATGACTGTCACAAGCCGCGTCCTGCGAGTTGTTATCCTGAATCAGGAGGTGGTCGAAGAGATCACGTCCACAACGTTTCCTTGCAGCAATTGCTTGCATCAACGGGCGATTGAGGTGTCGGGCAGTGTTTGCATTTACTCGAACAAAGATGCGGAAACCAACATCCCTTCGACCGTAAGATTTTCAGTAGAATCCATCCCGAAATAACTTCCCGATATTCCAGTCACGTCATTCCCGTCTGCGTGGGAATGACGAACATCGTCGCTCTCAACACATTCGAGAAATAATTTCGGGGCGGTTCCTTAGCTTCCTGCTCCTCTCTCACTTCAATTCTCACATCCACGTCACGCGCTCTCACCTCTCTGCCAGCATCTCCGCTGGTCCTTTCCGCGACAGTTACTCCCCCCCACACAGAACAAAGACTTTTTATTTCGACGCAGTGTCAGACTTTTCCGGTTACGGAAACTTTTCCGAAAAGGCTGATTTCAAAACGGTCAACCGGTCGATAAATCGAACAGGCCCTCATCGCGAACACTTCAACGTTGTTGAACACACGCATGAGATCACTCTCTTCGCCTGCATCGAATTTCGGACGGTCCCGTGGCACTCCATACCGCATGTCGACTTGCCCTGATCGCGTTTGCGACGGTTGCACTTCGAGGCGTTCTGGACGGTTCAGAATTTCAGGCAGTGTTGATTCAGGCCATCAGAATCGGGGCCGCATTCTTCGGAATCGGACTCATGATTGGAGAACTCACCCGTCGCCTTCTGGAAGACATGGTGATTTCGAAGATCAGAAAAATCATTGACGAAAACGCACCCAGGGACAACAACAATCAACTCAGTGCCGAATCATGAAACGTCGGATTTTCAGGTCCGACATCGCATTCGAAACTGAATGAAGATGAAAACCACGGAGGGTTTCATGGCAACAAAGATCAGCGACGAAGTTCTGGCAGAGGTCTGGAAGGACTTCAAAGCGGATCTCACAGATCAGCGTCTACGGAACATCCTCATCGAGCGATATTTTCCGCTAGTCAAATACAACGCTGAGCGTGTGTGGCAGAAGCTGCCAGAGGGGGTCGATCTGAACGACCTGATCTCGGCAGGCGTCTTTGGGCTGATGGACGCGATCGAAGCGTTCGATATGGAACGTGGAGTAAAATTCGAAACGTACTGCGTGCCGCGAATTCGTGGAGCCATGCTCGACGAACTGCGTACGATGGACTGGGTTCCGCGTTTGGTTCGAAGCAAGGCCAGCAAGCTTGAAGCTGGTCGTAAACGAGTCGAAGCTCGCGTAGGCCGACCACCGACGAATGTCGAGATGGCCGCCGAAATGGAGATGTCTCTCGAAGAATTCGAGAAGATGAAATCCGATGCGAGTGCCGTGAATCTCGTCAGTCTGAACAAGAAATGGTACGAAACCGACAGTTACAAGGATGTTCGAGAAGTCGACATCGTCGAAGACCAGAAAGGCGAAGACCCGACTGGCGGAATCCAGAAACGCGACATCATGCGTCTGGTTACCAAAGGGCTGAACCGCAATGAACGCCTCATCATGATCCTCTACTACTACGAGGAA
>JABMPE010000247.1 GCA_013203845.1 Rhodopirellula sp.
ATCTGCGGTCGCGTGTAACCCTGCGCCACGGCCAGTGTTGCCAGCGCAGCCAGCACGTCAATTTCGGCAATCACTTCCGCGGTGTTTTTCAGACGCGTGACGTGTTTCGCGACCCGGTCACGCAGCGAGCTGAACAACTCCTGCTCCAGAATTTTCGATTCATCTTCGGCTCGCAGAACTTTCTCTTCGTACTCTTTGAGCTGCGGTGTGATGAAGCGTTCCTGATTCTTCAGCGTCTGCTTACGAATGTAGTCATCGGGAACTTTGTCACGGTTGGACCCGGACACTTCCAGGTAATAACCGAAGACCCGGTTAAAACCGACCTTCAGATTCGTGATACCGGTTCGGTCGATTTCTTCGGCCTGATACTTCGCGATCCAGGTTTTGCCGCCTTTGGCCAGTTCTCTAAGTTCGTCGAGTCTGGCGTTGTAGCCGTCGCGGATCATGCCGCCGTCGGTGGTCAGCAGCGGCGGTTCGTCGGCGAGTGCCGTTTCGATATCCGCGCGAACTTCCGCGCAGAGATCCAGATCGGTTTCCAGAAGCGCCAGCTGGCTGGACTTTCTTCCGGCCAGTTGAGCCTTCAGCTTCGGCAGCAGCGCCAGCGTTCTGGCCAGGCAACCCAGATCACGCGGTGAAGCTCGAAGCGTCGCGACTTTCGCAGTCAGACGCTGCAGGTCGTAGACCTTGCTAAGCTGTTCCCGCAGGTCTCGTGTCAGTGCCAGGTTTTGAGTCAGTTCCTCGACGGCGTCCAGGCGCGCGTTGATCTGCTGGATGTCGATCAGCGGGTTCGACAGCCATTCCGCCAGCAGCCGAGCCCCCATGGGCGACACGGTTTCATCGATGATTTCCAGCAGACTGCCTTCCCGCCCGCCTCCGCGAAGGGTGCGGGTGAGTTCCAGACTCGCGCGAGTCGCTTCGTCGATGATCAGGTTGCGACCCTGCCGCCAGGGTTCCAGCCGGATAATGTGAGTCAGCGAGCTTTTCTGAGTTTCCTGGACATACTCGATCAACGCTCCGGCGGCGACGACACCCGGCGTGTCGGGTTCCAGATCGAAGCCTTCCAGCGTCTTCAGTCCAAAGTGCTTCAACAGTGTCTTCTGACAGTTGTCTGAGGCGAAGCTCCAGGGCGGTCGCCTGGTGACGAACATGTCCCGCAGTTGCAGCTTCGGCAGCAGTTCGTCTTCGCGAGCGGGGCTTTCGGAAACTAGGACTTCAGCCGGGCGCAGTCGAGCCAGCTCGTCAGCCAGTTCGGAAAGTTCCAGGTCCTCCGTGAAGAAGCGTCCGGTCGAAAGTTCCAGCCAGGAGAGTCCGACCTGTTTCTTGCCGACAAAGACGCTGGCCAGGTAGTTGCTTTCGCGCGGGTCAAGTAACGCTTCGTCCGTCAGCGTGCCAGGCGTGACGACCTGAGTGACCTCTCGCTTAACCAGTCCCTTGGCTGTTTTGGGATCTTCGACCTGATCGCAAATGGCGGCTCGGTGACCGGCGCGGATCAGCTTGTGGAGATAGTTCTCCAGCGCGTGGTAAGGAAAGCCGGCCATCGCTGTCGGGTTGGCGGAGTTTTTGTCGCGACTGGTCAGCGTCAGCCCGAGCACCTTTGAAGCGATCTCGGCGTCTTCGTGGAAGAGTTCGTAGAAGTCGCCCATCCGGAACAGCAGGAGCGAGCCAGGATTCTGACTCTTCACTTCCATGTACCGTTCCATCATCGGTGTCAGCTTGGTGGCGTCCTTCGAACTGGCCATCGTGGCGCGGGCTTTCGGTCGAGAGTGAGAAAAAATTCAGAGTAATGGTCACGTCTTGTGACTCGATGTGAGCGATCATCGGACGTCCTGAACCGTCGAACGAGGCGAATCGTCTCCGTGATGACGTCGAATTTCCACTCAACGACTTCTGATCCCCGTGTCCAACGTTGATTTACTGCTGAATTCGTTATCAAAAGCGACGTTGACCCGGTTTTCGAAAGTGACCTATAACCCGCCGCCGATGACACATGGCCAACGGATTGGATCATGCGCGGGCATCGCCTGCTGAATCTTGAATTGGAGTTATGCGATGAGTGAAGGGAATCACGTCGCCCGAGACGCCGCCCCTGATGAGTCTCCGAAAATACAATCGACTCATTCCCCGGCTTCCGGTTCTACCGCGTTTCAGACACGCAAAGCCCTGATGATTGCTGCCGGCACCGGAGTGTGTGTGCTGGTAGCTGGTCTGGCTTTCCAGGCATTCACGTCGTCCAGTTCTGGAACGGCCGCTGAACAGCCTGCTCCTGGCCGAGTGCAACTGGCTCCTCAGCCAAAGAGTGCCTCTGCCGCCGTGGTGACTCGTGACGGACGCAGCATTCAGATTCCGCTGAAGGATCTTTACGAGCGATGTGCCATGCGAGTCGGCAACGAAGTGTTGGACAGCATGATCAACCGCGCTGTCATTCAGCTGGCCTGTGAAGGCGCCGGCGTCGTGGTGACTCAGGCGGAAGTCGAGCAGGAAATCACCCGCATCGCCAAACAGTTCAACATCCCGGTGACGACGTGGCTGCAGATGCTGGAGAGCGAACGCAAAATCACGCCCGAGCAATACAGCACCGACGTCATCTGGCCGATGCTGGCTCTCAAGAAGCTGGCTGGCGACAATGTCGAAGTCACAGAAGAAGACATGCACAAAGCCTTCGTCCGCAATTTTGGCTCGCGAGTCGAAATCAAGATGATCATGCTCGACAACCATCGCCGAGCCAACGAAGTCTGGCAGAAGGCCTCGCTGAACCCGAACGATTTCGATCGGCTGGCCCGCGAACACTCGATCGACCCGACCAGCCGCGCCATGAACGGAGCTGTTCCGCCAGTCGCTCGTTACTCGGGTAACCCCAAGATTGAGCAGGCTGCGTTTAATCTGAAGCCCGGCGAAATCTCAGGCATCATTCAGTATGGTCACGGCAGTTTTGTGATCCTGAAATGCGAAGGCTTTACCGAACAGATCGTGCAGAGCATCGACGAAGTTCGCGAGCAGCTGCACACCGATCTGGTGGAAGAGAAAGTTCAGGAAGGCGTCGCGACCCTGTTCGAGGATCTGAAGAAAACTTCAACGGTCGACAACTTCTGGAACCACACCAGAACCGGCAACATCAGTCAGGTGTCCGGCCAGGTACAACCGGGCTTCAACAATGTTCGCCCTGCCGCAGCGACTCAGCCCGCGACGGGAATTCCGCCACGACGTTGAGCGGCGTAAGAGGTCCTGGCAGGCCATTGCTGCAGGGTGATCACCGCCCACCAGACAAACGACAGATCGCTAACAAGAACGCCTCGCAGGAACAGTTATTCCTGCGAGGTGTTTTTCGTACTTATCGAGAGAACGGACAAATTCATTACAGAAAACGCGACACTCGCCCGTTGGCGGGTTCGGTCGGTTCATCGTCATCGTCGACGAACTTCTCTTCCTGACCGTACAGAAATTCGAGCTTCAGCAGATCCTTCTCGATCAGCGACTCCGCGAACGTTGGCATGTAGCCCGTCGGCGTCAGCGACTTGCCGTTACGGAAGTTGAAGATGTCGTGAACGACCAGGTCGTTGCGGTCGGGGTCGTAACCGGCGATCTCAGAGATCTGAGTGACGACGCGTTTGCCACCCGGTTTGCGCTCGATCTGCAAGACGATGTCGATCGCCGAGGCGATCTGTCGCTGAATGGAAACCACCGGCAAATCGACGGCCATCAGCACCAGAATTTCCAGTCGCTTCAGAACGTCAACGGTGCTGTTGGCATGGATCGTTGTCATCGATCCGTCGTGACCGGTATTCATGGCCTGGAGCATGTCCAGCGCTTCGGCGCCTCGGCACTCGCCGACGATCACCCGGTCCGGTCGCATTCGCAGAGCGTTTTTGACCAGGTCACGAATGTTGTACTCGCCGACGCCTTCCACGTTCGCCTGTTTCGATTCCAGTGTGACAACGTGTTCCTGGTGAAGCTGTAGTTCGGTTGTATCTTCGATCGTAACGATACGTTCGCGATGCGGGACGAAACTCGACAGCACATTCAGCATTGTCGTTTTACCGGTCCCAGTGCCTCCGCTGACGAGAATATTTTTGTGATCGACAACGCAGGCGCGAATAAACATCGCCGCCGCTGACGTGATCGACTGCTTTTCGATCAGGTCGTCCATCGTGAAGCGGTAAGCCGGGAACTTGCGAATCGTCAGGCACGGACCTCGCACGGCCAGCGGCGGGATGATGGCGTTGACTCGCGAGCCGTCGGGAAGCCGCGCGTCGACCAGCGGCTGACTTTTGTCAATGCGGCGCCCGACGCCGGCAACGATGCGTTCGATGATCGATTCCGTGACCTTGTCCGAAAGAAACCGTCGTCCGGAAAGTTCCAGGACGCCGTCACGTTCGACGTAAATCTGGTCACTTTTTACGACCATGATTTCGGTGATGGTTGGCGCTCGCAAAAGATCCTGCAGCGGACCGAAGCCGAAGACGGTGTCTTTCAAATCTTTCTTAAGCCGTCGCAGAATGATGTACCGACTGAATTCGCGGTGAAGGTGCGGGCGCACGAGCGGAAAGACATCAGCAAAGCGGTACTCCGTTCGCTGAATCTGCGAACTGAGATCCGGCTGCCCGTCCAGTTCCAGTCGTTCCCGAATGAAGAGCATCAGATTTTCGAGTTCCGCCTCGCGTTCCGGAACCAGGGTCTGCGGAACGTCGTACTCGTTCCAGGTCAGTCGCGCGAGGCTGTCCAGCGTGTCACGGTCACTTTCCAGAATCAACTGGTTGATCGTCAGGTCGCGAAGGCTCAGGCCGATCACTTCTTCCAGCAGCGCGAGATTCTCGGGTCCGAAAAGATTCAGTTCGCGGCAGACATCTTCAATATGCCGCTCCAGCAACAGAATGCTGTCGTTATCGCCGAGTCGGTTGGCTTCGAGTTCGTACAGATCGAACCGTTCCAGCAGGCGTCTATGAACCCGCAGTTCCAGATCAGCCATGATCGAGCGAAGGTGAGCTTCCAGTTCCGCGCGGCTGATCGGAGCCGCTTCTTCCGATTCAAACGTCAGAGTGAAAGGCCCGATCCGGACAGTCTCGCCCGCCGCGAAACCGACGTTCTGCCCTCCCATGACTTCCGTATCGCCGACCATGCAACTGTTGATGCCGACGTTTTCGAACTGCAGCTTTCCATCGTGGCTGCGAATAATCGCCTGCCGTTTGGAAACCAGCGGGCTCTGCAGAGTGAGCACGTTGGATCGATCGCGACCGATGGAGATTTCTGTCTCGTCAGTCTCAATCTGCTGTCGGCGGCTGTCGTGAACCTTGTTGAACCAGATTTTCATACCGGACGATTCCTGGAATTCTTAAAGAGGAAACCTGGTGGCTTCGAAATCAGTCAGGGGGTTGATCGACGTTGTTCAGAAAATCAGCGAATCCCGGATCGACAGGCTCTTCTTCGATCTCGTCGTCCAGGTAGTCGCCTTCGTCTGACAGCAAGTCGATTTCGTCTTCTTCTGGAGTCAACGCGTTTCCTCGGTCGAACACAACAGTTTCCTGATCAAAATCTGCGTTATCGGCGACCAGCAGCGGTTCCTCGTCGGGATCAACCAATTCGGTGTGATCCAAGTCCGCATGATCGGCGTCTGCTGTCAGTGGCGGTGGAGCAGATTCGGGTGCCGCCTGTTCTGGTTCAGTCGGTTCTGGCTGAGCGTCGACAGCTTTCACCTTGTCCTTTTTTCGGAACCTTCCGAACAGCGACTTCATTTTTCCCGGTGGCGGGTCGAATTCGGTCGCATCTTCCGTATTTGATTCGGCGGCCGCCAATTCAGCAGGTTCCGCTTCGACGAATTCATCCGCGATCAATTCCTCGTCCGCAAGCAAGTCGGCTTCGTCATCAACGACTGGTTCTAGAAGCTGTTCTGTTTCTGAGCCGATTTCGATTTCAACGGTTTCGATAGTTTCAACGGCGGCTTCGGATTCGATCTCGGCTTCAGATTCGAACTCGTCAGCTTCAGCTTCAGCGGGCGCTTCCGCCTGAACCATCTCAGCGTCCACGAGCGGACTGGCCATCTCTGCCGCTGCTTCCGCGGGTACCGGTTCGACTTCGGCTGCTTGAACGGGCGCTGCTTCAAACTCCACTTTCATCACGAGCGGGCCGATGCGAACGATGTCACCCGAGATGAGAGATGAGTCGACATTCGGTTCAACCTGCTGACCATTAAGCTGCGTTCCGTTGCCACTGCCGAGGTCTCGAACCGCGACGTGGGATTCTCCGATCACCAGACGGCAGTGCTGTCGGCTGACGTCGTTCGACAGAACCCGCAGATTGCAATCCTTTCCACGGCCGATCACGACGTCGCTTTCAACGACAACTCGCTTTTCCGGCTTCCTGGGGGCTCGAACGAAAAGTGTGACCTGCATAGGAAATACCTTCTGATGTTCTGGGTTTCCAACGCCTGACTGTTTCTGAAAATGAGGCAACCAGTATGACTGCTGAATCAGGTATGGCTGGAGAATGTGGACGCGAGAATCCTCGGCAGGAACGTACGGCTCCTATTCCACCCCTTCTGATTCCGCAAGCCCCAGAGTTTCCATGCGGCGGTAGAGATTCGGACGAGTAATTTTCAACAGACGAGCGGCTTTCGTCTTGTTGCCTTTAGCCTGTTCGAGAGCCCGCTGAATCTGCTCGCGTTCAACCCGTTCAAGAAGTGGCTCCAACGCTTCGATCGGGCCGTCAGCCAGTGGTCCCAGGCGCTGAGCGTCCAACCCGGTTCGCAGCCGAAACGGTAAATGGTCAGCACGAATCACCGGGCCATTCGAATTGCACAGTGCTTCGTAGATGACCTCATCGAGTTCGTCCAGATTGCCCGGCCAGTTGTACTCTTCGAACTGCGACCACACTTCCGCCGAAAAGCCTGTGACCTGTTTACTGCGGTCGTGATTTTTCTGTTCGAGAAAATGCTGAGCAAGAACTCGCAGATCGTTCATCCGGTGTCGTAGCGGCGGCAGCTCAATCTGCAGTGATGTGACCAGGAAGTAGAAGTCGTCCGACAACCGTTCGTCCGCGCGAGCTTCTTCGAGCCGTTCACGGCTGGCCGAAAGAAGTCGAACATTCGAACGAAACACGGCTCCACGCGGAGACGCCATGAAGTCAACCAATCGCTGCTGTACGTCCCGCGGCAACGTGTCGACATCGTCGAGAAACACGCAACCCGGCTGCAGAGCTGCGATTGGCAAACGCACGCCCCAGTCGGCTTCCACAAGTCGTCGAATCGCTTCGTGAAGTTCGTGTGCCGGAAGAAGTCGGCATTGAATCGGCACGAAGGCTTGCTGGCCGAGATCACTGGTGTAGTGAATGGTTCGGGCAATGTGTTCTTTGCCAGTACCTTTCTCGCCACAGATGTGAACCGCAATTCGAGAACGGCGCGCGGCTTCGACCTGTTCGATCACTCGCCGCATCGAAACGCCGTTCGACAGGATTGAGTCGGCACCATATCGCTGTCTCAACGCATGCCTCAATGCGGCCAGTTCCGCATGTACCTGAGTGATAATACTGGTATCGGCAGTCTGGCGGGTCACCGGAATCCCGGTCACAACGCCGATGACAAATTCGGTTTCTCCTCGCGTGTTAAGAGGATAGAAGTGAACGATCCTCGCTGCTGTTTCTCCCGTTTTGCGATGCGTGAAATAGCGTGTAACCTGGCGAGGTTCACCGTCGAGCGTTTCCTGCGGCGGACAAAGAACGCCAGTGAAGGCTTCAATCGAAGCGGCCTCCCCCGTTGAAGAGAACTCGCAGATTTCGCCAGCGGTTTCAGCCAGTGTCCAACCGGTAAGAGTCGCGCATCCGTCGTTCAGAAAGATGACTCGACGATCGGCATCGACGAGAAACACCGGAGACTCAACGGCGTTAATCGCTGCTTCGAATCGAATCTTTTTCCGCGAGGTGCGTTTCGCCACGTTGTTGATCCGAGGGTGAAATATCGCATGCGCAGGGTATGACACGCGTAGCGCCGGCCTGCCATTCTTCGCTTGACGTCTTCTTCGCGGGACCGCTTATTTTGCATCGTACCAGCGGTTCAGAATGAACGCTCCGAGAATACTGACGGCTCCAAAGATTGTAATGCCCAGCAGCGTGGACGCGATGACGGCAGCGAAAAGTTCGTCGGTTCGCATCTGGCTGGTGTTTCGGCCAATGAGGAAGCCGAGTCCGTAATTGTTGACGCCGAAACCAGCGAAGTATTCTCCCACGAGCGCTCCCACGACCGACAGGCCGCTCGAAGTTCGCGCGCCGGTGATCAAGTGAGGCACTGCGTTAGGCAGCCGCAACTTCAACCAGGTTTGCCAGCGGCTGGCTCGATTCAGACGAAAGAGATCAAGCAGTTCAGGATCAACAGACGTCATGCCGGTCGTTGTCGAGGTGATGATCGGAAACAGGCTGATAATGAAGGTAATGATCACGATGCTGCGGAAGCCGGATCCGAACCAGTTAATCACCAGCGGAGCGATGGCCACAATCGGAACTGTTTGCAGGAAAATCGCGTATGGGTAACAACTGATGCGAATCAATCGTGACTGCGAGAAGAAGAACGCGATCACCACGCCAGTCACGAGACTGGCCGCGAAACCTGATAACGCGGCAGCGGCTGAAACACGCGTGGCCGCCGCGAGCTTTCCGAACGCCGCCACCGCCGCGCTGGCAACTCGCAGAGGACTCGGTACGAGAAACGGTTTCAGATCGAACCACCACACGCTGAACTGCCACAGGCTCAGCAGCACAACCAGCAGGATCAATGGCGGAGCGATTGCTCGCAGAAACCGGACGGATTTTGAATCGGAAGCCGCAGGCATCACACAGTCCCCTCCGCGGTTGCCGAAGAGAGATCAGCATCAACGATTCCAGCCGCGCGGCGTAAGTGCGCACTGACGATTCCTGTCAGACGAGCAAATTCCGGATCAGCTCGCAGTTCCGGACTTCGCGGAAAGTCGAACGGGATCTCGATGGTTTCCAGAATCGTGCCGGGTGAGCGGCTCATGACGAGCAGTCGCTGGCTGAGAAAAACTGCTTCCGAAACGTTGTGCGTGACGAACAGTCCCGTCCAGCGTTTACTCCACCAGAGCCGCTGCAGTTCTTCGTTGAGCTGCTGACGCAGGATGTCGTCCAGCGCGGCGAACGGCTCGTCGAGCAGCATGATCTCCGGATCAGTGACCAGCGCCCGAGCAAGAGAAACGCGCATTCGCATTCCTCCGGAAAGTTCAGATGGCCGTTTGGAGGCATCTCCGGACGAAAGCCCGACCCGTCGAATTGTCTGCTCGACCAGTTCGTGTACGGCACCCGGCCTTGGCGACGCTCCGGCGACGTCAAGTTCGAGTGGCAGTCGAACATTTCCGGCAACCGTTCGCCACGGCAACAGGTTCGGCTCCTGAAAAACGAAGGCTGCCTTTGCTCGCGTGTGCCCGGCGTCGCCACCGTCAACGATCAGCTTGCCCGTGGTTGCCGTTCGCAGTCCGGCCACCAGGCGAAGCAGCGTCGACTTACCACAACCCGACGGGCCGACGATCGAAACGAACTCGCCTTTCGAGATGGAAAGATCAATGTTCGCAAGACTTGGCGCCGCATCGCCGAACGACATTCCAAGCTGGCGAGCAACGATCTGCGGAGAGTCGGGCATGTCGGAGATTCAACGTCTGGTTGACTTGCGGCAGTCCATGAAAAATGACAGTGGCAGGGGCGGTTCCGCCGTGTTGTCAGTGTGAATCCGACGTATCTGCGGGACAGTCAGTGTCTGCCAACGAGTTGCCAGATTGCGGAGTGGTTCCCTGATCGTCCTCATTCACCGGCTCGTCAGAGGCTGGTCGAGCTCGTTTTCGAAACCAGTGGACTTCCATCCGGGAATAGTCGAGCTTTCGATCCAGTTGCCAGGCGTCGGGAAGCTGAAACTCAGCTCGACTCGGCGTACGAAAGATCAGCAGAGCCTCTTCTGAAGTAACATCTTCGCGGGCGAGCCGTTCCAGCGACTTGAACAGCAACTTTCCCGGTACGATGTCCGCGACCATTCGATACGGAGGATCGAAGAACGCGACATCGAAAGGCGTCATTCCGTCGCAGTTCTTCGGACGGAACGACGTCTTCATGACATCGGTGGGCCAGCAAAGTGTTTCGTCTTCGATCTTGAGCGTCGCGACGTTCTTACGAAGCAGCTCCATCGCCTTACGATCTTTTTCGAAGAAGACAATGGAGTGAGCTCCGCGGCTGAGAGCCTCTAAGCCAATCGTGCCCGTGCCGGCAAAAATATCCGCCACGCGCGCACCCTGCAGCTCGTCTTCCAGGTATTCGAACAGGCTTTCTTTCACCTTGTCGGTGATGGGGCGTGTGACGTCACCCGGATTGCTCAAGAGCTTGCGCCGTCCAAATCGCCCACGGATAATTCTCATCCAGCATTCCCGCCTTTTTACCGAACGTCTACTGAAGTCAGGAACCCGCTGAGTTGCCTGAGACTTACGTCAACTCGATCCCGTGTTCCGGGACTGTACCGAATGTTGCCCCAACAGTCTTCGACACGCGTTGCCAATCTGATCGCCAGCAACCGGCGGTAACAGCAGGATGGTTGTTCCCAGTTCCCGCAGCGACGGTTCAAGCAGATCAATCCCCACGTAGCCGACAACGATCACATGAATGTGCAGGCTGCGCAGCCACGAAATAACCGGCAGACATTCGCCTGGCCAGCCGGCAGGATCCAGAACTGCGATGCAGTTCTTTCCTGACGTTCGAGCCGTCGTGATCCGTTCCCGTAAGTCAGTGATATCCCGACTGGCACGCACGATCGCGCCGTCTCCCGCCAATTGTCGATGCAGCTCGGGAGCCCAGCGAGATTTTTTCTCCAGCACAATGACCTCAGTCAGAATCACGGATCAGCACCTCGGAGAAAGTCGGGATCAAAGTTCGCGCCGCGCCGTAACACGATACTGGTCGCGGGTATTCGGAATCGAGGATGAATCGGGATATACTGAGCCGAGCTATCGATTCTCTATGAATTCACGCAGGCCCGTTGCCAGTTCGAACAGCCGCCGCCATACCAAATGAGGATTCCCGATGTCGAAACCAGCTTTCTCACCGCCACTGGTCCTCGCAGGGTTGTGTTTGACCGTTGTCATGAGCGTGCGGATTCATGCGGCAGAAAAGCCGAATATTCTGATGATTGCGATCGACGATCAGAACGACTGGATCGGCTGCCTGGGCGGGCATCCGGAAGCGAGGACGCCGCACATCGACGCACTGGCAAAGGGCGGCACCGTTTTTCTGAACGCTCACTGCCAGTCGCCGCTGTGCAATCCGTCGCGGACCAGCCTGCTGACCGGACGGCGACCATCGACGACCGGCGTTTACGGACTCGCCCCGTGGTTCCGGGATGTCGAGGACCTCAAAGACATCGTCTCGCTGCCGCAGGCATTGCGCAAGCATGGCTACAAGGCGTACTCGACTGGCAAGATTTATCATGGCGGCTACGGTCGAAAGAAAACGGACGACGAATTCGACGAACTCGGCCCGCCGGCTGGCGTGGGAGTGCGTCCGGAAAAGCCGCTGGTCAACACGCCGTCCGGCCATCCGCTGGTCGACTGGGGCGTGTTCCCGCACAAGGACGAAGACAAGGGTGACTGGAAGGTCGCGAGCTGGGCGGTCGACGAGCTGAAGAAGTCGCCGGACGAACCATTCTTCCTGTCTGTCGGTTTCTTCCTGCCGCACGTGCCGTGTTACGCGACACAGAAGTGGTTTGACATCTATCCCAGCGACAAGTCGATGGTGCCGCCGATCCTCCGCACGGACCGCAGCGACACGCCGCGCTTCAGTTGGTACCTGCACTGGAAACTGCCCGAACCACGTCTCAAGTTTCTGGAAGATGCGAACCAGTGGGAGAACCTCTGCCGGTCGTACCTGGCCTGCACCAGCTTCGTCGACAGTCAGGTCGGCCGCGTGCTGAAAGCGCTCGATGAAACCGGCAAGCGAGACAACACGATCATCGTCCTGTGGGGCGATCACGGCTGGCATCTGGGCGAGAAGGAGATCACCGGCAAGAACACGTTGTGGGACGACGGTACGCGAGTCCCGCTGATCTTCGCCGGACCGGGCGTTTCAGCCGACGGCCGCTGCACGCAGCCCGCCGAACTGCTCGACATCTACCCGACGCTGCTCGATCTCGCCGGTCTGCCCACCGACAAAAGCCTCGAAGGACTCAGCCTGCGACCGCAACTTACAGATGCCAGCACCAAACGCGAGTTCCCTGCGATCACGACGCACAACCACGACAATCACGGAGTCCGCTCAGAAAACTGGCGCTATATCGTCTACGCCGACGGCAGTCAGGAACTGTACGACATGCGAAAAGATCCCAACGAGTGGAAGAACCTTGCTGATGATCCGCAATACGCCGACGTGATCGCCCGGCACCGCAAGTACCTGCCAAAGGGCAGCCGCAAACCCGTCCCCGGTAGCAAACACCGCATCCTGCTGTATGAAAATGGCAAAGTGAACTGGGAAGGCGAAGACATCGGTAAGGACGATCCGATCCCCGAGATTTGATCGCGCCGAGTTCCATGAAATGGCGATTTTTCATAGTGCGAGAAATCCGCCGCATGGCAACCTAGGCAGCAATTACAGGAGCACTGCAACGAGCCAGATAGTCAAACATATCGAATGCATTAACACCCGTCAGTTTCTCGATCAGCTCGCGCCACGAGGCCCACTATTCGGATCTGCGCAGCGGACTGATCGCGTGTGGGCATACCGAGGCCACGGCGACGATGAATTTCAGCTTGTCCCAAAGTCGCTTCGTCCGTCTGAGCGTGCGTCCCTGTTTGCACTTGCCGGTCAAAACGTGCCAGAGCAGATCGACAATCAATCTCAGGTCCGCGCTGAGGCCTTGGTCATCGAACGATTTATCTCGCACTGCGACGATTCCGGTTTAGTTGTCCCCGGTTACGGTCACATCCTAAACGAAACGCTGAAGACCAACACGCAATGGGTGAAGGTCGGCTCCGAAGTGCTCGGGAATTGGCCACACGACCCAATAGTTCCATCCATTTGCTTGGCGCAGCATCACGGGCTGCCGACGCGATTTCTTGATTGGTCATTCTCGGCCTTCAAAGCAGCTCACTTTGCGGCGGCGGACGCACTTGCCCAAAAGTCGGCACGCCTTAGTGTGTGGGCAATCAGCCTGCCGGCGTTCAGAAAAATGCGACCGATTTCGCCATCCCAAGGGCACTACCGCGTTGATGTGATTGTCCCGCCTCGCTGCGACAACACGTACCTGCGAGCGCAGGAAGGCCTATTCACCTTGTGCCGTGTAAATGCATTTGCCGAAGGCGATTCAGTCGATCTCCGGCCACT
The DNA here is from genome assembly GCA_013203845.1 of Rhodopirellula sp. Classification (GTDB taxonomy): domain Bacteria; phylum Planctomycetota; class Planctomycetia; order Planctomycetales; family Planctomycetaceae; genus JABMPE01. Next base: position 13,345 of record JABMPE010000247.1, read on the forward strand.
CGATCAGCAGGTAGAATCATTCGATCATTCACCGCCATATTCGCTGAACACGTTGCCTGTCTTCTATCACGTAACACTTCCCTCATCGGAAGCGGTTGCCTGTTTGCAAGGTCTCGAGCAGGAATCCGTCAATCCAGCAGTGCTTTTTCCAGACTATAATGGCGTCGTAACGGCAATGAAGAGTCGCGTTCACGTTTCAGCTACGGATTGTCCACCCAAAATTGAGTAGCATACTTACTAACGACGGCGTGAGATGGCTAATTTGATGCGGTGGCCACTGATTGTGATCGACCATTTTCAGAGTTGGTCTTCTGGTATGAGCCGTGACGCGTCAGCGGCCGGGCGGAGAAATGCCCGAGGCCTTATGGCCAGCGGCTCATTGCTCCACGGCAAAGCAATTCTGAAAGTGCTCTAGCTGAGAAGTTGTTCCAAGGTCGCGAAGTCCTGCTTGATTGCTGCCAGGTGCGTCGGGACGAGTTCCGGCTTTCGGTGGTCGAGATACTCTTCGTGAAGTGAGATTGGTCCTTCGAAGCCGGACTTCTTCAGCATCTGGAAGAAGTCGGCACTGATCTGCCCTTCGCCGAGTGGGACGTTTTTCGGCTTACCGCCGTCCCAGACGAAGTCCTTGACGTAGACCGTGTCGATGTGTGGTCGGATCATGTGGTACGTCACCGGCCAGCTCATGCCGCCTTCGACAGTGGCGTGGCGGATGTCGTAGGCAACCCCGATTTCGTTCACCGCGATGCCTTCGAGAATTCGGCGCAGATCCCACAGCGGTGCGCCGAGGTAGTTTCGTCCGGCATGGTTCTGGTAAACGGCGGTGATGCCGAATTCTTTATTCATGGCGGCGAGGTCTTTGAAGCGAGGCCGCCATTCGTCGAGCTGTTTGAGTATCGGTTTGCCGAAGTCGTATTTGAAATACTGCATCCGGTAGCGACGAACTCCGAGTGCTGATGCAGTCTTCAATATGGTCTCCGTCAGAGGATCGTTCGGATCGTTAATGCTGGACGTCATGACGGTGAGTTCGAGGTTTCGCGTCCTCAGTGCTTCGACCAGTTTGGGAAGTTCTTCCGGGACAGCTTCTGGTTCGATGTGCCCACCGTTGCGGATCGGAGCCTCAACACCGTCAAAGCCGAGTTCGGCAATCCGGTCGGCCAGTTCGTCAAAAGTCAGTGAATTGAACGGCTTGGTGAAGACGCAGATGGAATTCTTTGCTGGCGAATCCGCCGCGGCTGATCGCGAGTCTGACAGACAGGCTGATGCGAGGCCGCCGCCTGCTGTCAACAGAAAGTTTCGTCGAGGAAGCTGAGGATCAAACATTGAGATCAGTCTCCGAGGAGTAAATGAGCAGGCCGGTACAGCACGGCATTTGTTCCAGCCTGCAAATGGTTTGGCAAATTCTACTATTTGCACTTGCGGCCCTGGATGTTAACGCCGCTGCCAATAATGAGATTATTTCGCCAGGTCCACCGGTAAAACGCTCCCGTCTTTTCCGGCGGCAGCACGACCAGATCATCGTAGCCAGCTTCGCGGAACCACGTACTGAGTTCTTCCGTGGTGTGGTGATGCTGGTAGGTCGGAGCGTACCAGTCGAACGTGTCGCAAACGCGATTTTCCCAGTTGGGATGCGTGCTGAAGTTGATCACTTTGCTCAGCGATTGTTTCACCAGAGGGATGCCGCCGAAGAAGGCTCCGAGCCGACACCAGGGTTCAAGCTTCTCAGGAGCCATCTTTGTCGTGTGGTGTCTCAGGAAATTGTTGAGCACTTCCTGCGGCCAGGTATTCAGTCGGTAGAGCCAGACGACCATTTTTCCACCGGGCCTGACCATTTTCGCAACGGAATCGAAGACTGCTTTCGTATCGCTGTCGTGATGCATGACTCCGATGGAAAATGCCAGGTCGAAAGACTCTTCCGGAAACGGCAGGTGCTTCAGATCGCCTTGAACCAACCGAACGTTTTCCAGGTGACTGCAGAGACTGGATGCTTTTTCGACCGCTGACGAGTGGTCTGCGCCGAAGACTGATGCTCCCGCTTCAGCGGAGACTTTGCAGTAGCGACCACCTCCGCAACCGGCGTCGAGAATGCGTTTGCCGGATAGTTCGCTTAGTTTGAAGCCGGTCTTGGCTTCGAACGTGACGCGGTCTTCGTCGTCGTGAGCGACCTCGTAACGGTTCCACTGAAGCCCGAAGCTGGCGAGATGTTCCTGCTCCACGAATCGCGGAATGCCCTGAACAATAGGATGACTGATTGAGCACTTCCCGCACACGACCTGGTCGGTCGACACCGTTAACGGCAAAGCACAGGCGGGGCAGACCATGTCGTCAGGAATGCGGTTCAACGTGAAGTTTCCGTCGGTGAAACGGGGTCAATCAGGGGCTGGCTCGACCAAACGGCCGCGCTACTCTGATTTCTCCGCGATGACTTCGGCGGGCAGGTGATGTCCCATCTTGTCGCGTTTGGTCGCCATGTAATGCTCTCGCTGTTTGACAGGCGGAGCAATCAGCGGAACCTGCTCGACAACTTTCAGATCCCAGGTCTGTTCGAAGGACTCTGTCTTCTTCGGATTGTTGGTCAGCAGGCGAATCTTCGACAGCCCCAGATCCTTGAGGATCTGCAGGCCGATCATGTAGTCGCGCTGATCGGCCTTGTAACCGAGTTTGTGATTGGCTTCGACGGTGTCATACCCCTCATCCTGAAGCTGGTAGGCCTTCAGTTTGGCCGTGAGCCCGATTCCTCGCCCTTCCTGCGGAAGATAGACGACGGCGCCGACGCTTTCCCGAGCAATCATGCCCATCGCGATGTGCAACTGGTCTCCACAATCACAACGCAGCGAGCCGAGGATGTCGCCGGTAAAACATGACGAGTGCATGCGGACCAGTGGAGCCTCGACCGTGGAGAGATCGCCCCAGACCATCGCCAGCGGTTCCTGTTCCTCGTGGTCGACTTTGTACGCGATGAACTTCGGGCTGCCGAACTCTCCAGTCTCGATGTTGACTTCCACTTCCCGATGGATCAGACGCTCTCCCAGACGACGGTACCGCAGCAGGTCGTCGATCGTGATCATCGGCATGTCGTATTTAATGGACAGTTCACGCAGCTCCTGGCGATCCGCCATGCCGGTGTGCTTCTGACTGAGGATCTCGATGATCGCGCCGGCCGGTTGCATACCCGCCATGCGCAGCAGATCAATGGTCGCTTCGGTGTGGCCAGCTCGGCGCAGGACGCCTCCGTCTTTGGCGAGCAGAATCTGTACGTGTCCCGGTTTCACGAAATCCGTGTGTTTTGCATGGGGATCAGCCAATGCTCGAACGGTCTTCGCGCGGTTGTCGGCGCTGACGCCGGTTCCGGCGGTCACATGGTCCACCGGTGTCAGAAAGTGAGTTCGGTTGGCCGTGCTGTTCGAGCCGGTTTCGACCAGCGGCGCCAGGTGCAGGCGATCGGCCGTTTCGTTATCGATCGGCACGCACAACACTCCGGCACCGTATCGCAACATGAACGCAGCCTGCTCGGGCGTGATTGTTTCAGCCGCGCAGACCAGATCGCCCTCGTTTTCGCGATCGTCGGCGTCCAGCACGATAACCATCCGGCCCTGCTTGAGAGCCGCAATTCCTTCGTCGATGGAGCTGAAGTCGCTCTGGCTGGATTCGTTTTCACTCATGAGTCTGTCAGTGCACCGGGATTACGAAGAGTGATCTGGCGAGCAGAAATTGCTGCGTTGAAGACCGGGAGGCCGTCCGACCCGTCTCAACGGCAAAACGATATCCTAGCAGTCTGCCTAAAAACTAAACATGCAGCTGGCGATGTACGATCCAGGCATCAGGTACGCTGAATCGATCCCGACTGACGGTTGCCACGTGCCAGAACAGACAGCCTGTCGATCACGAATGGAAGCCGGCGACTTTAAGCACGGTCGCCGCACAGACGATCGCCTGGCAGGAAAGCAGAATCAGCCATTCATGTTCGCCGACCGGATCGTCGGTTGATTCTTCGCCAGTAGATTCCGTGGACTTTGCCAGACCCCCTGCGGCAACGGTCAGCAGAATGGGGAGCAAGGGATTCCACAATCGAGCGGCCTCGCCGCTGTTTTTTCCACTCAGCCACAGCAACGTCCACACGGCCAGAAAGCTGACGAGCAGCGGGCTTTGCAACGCGTCTTGCCACGACCTGAGATGCTGTCGTGCCGATCGAGCTACCAGAAAAATCACTGGCACACCGGCGGCAAAGACCAGCTCCAGCGGATTGACGAGCCACCACTTCCACACAGTTCGTGAGAACTGGGCATAGAACGCCGAGTGATTGTGATAGTTGTGAATCCAGACATTCAGCAGGTTCATCTCACAAACCAAAGAGACCACAAGCGTCAGGCCTGCAACCGCAACCATCCCTCCGAGGACTGGCTTCCAGAATGCGACGGGTGTGGCCAGCCGCTTCAACATTGTCGTGACAGCGGAATCAACGGGCTGAACGCCGTCAGCTTCGTCTCCTGCGAACCGTTTGGCCACTGTCAGCAGCGAGGCGACAAACGCAATCAGGCCGACCGGCAGAAAAGCCAGACTGCAGAACAGTCCCGCCCAGCCGATCGCTCCGGCCAGAAAGCCGATGATGAATGACCGGCGCCGCGCCGCAGCGAGCCACGTCCATGTCAGCAACGCAGCCGGCAGAACAAACAGGACGTCTGACTTCGGAAGGAAGATGGCCAGCGCCGGAAGCAACGGCCAGAACGCAGCCGCTCGCCAGGCGGTGTCGCGGGAAACTGATTGGCGGGCCAGCAGAAAGATTGGAATGACCGCCAGGACGCAACAGGCCTGAGTCAGCATGGTCACCAGCCAGATGACGGCGCGATCGGCTATCGTCAAATCGTTGCCGGATCGCAGCTGGTTGGTATCGATGAGATCGAACGCTTCTGCGGTCGATGCTGGAGTCAGACTTGCAATGAATTCAGCCAGAGCCGGTCGCCGATCCAGTTCAACGATCAGAGCCCGGTAGATCAGAAACAGGCCGGGGGGATGCGTGCCGACGTGCAGCACGTCGCCTTCAGCCATGAGGTCTTGGTAGTTCCGCAGAAACTCAGCCGAGTCTGGCAGATCGTAACGGGCTTTGTGGAAGTACCCGGAAGAGCCAGGGTAATACAGGACGAATGCTGCTTTCGACATTCGCCAGCCGGTGGGTGGAGCTTCCTGAACGGCGAGCAGCCATCCAAAACCGACGCTGGCGATGCCCACCAGCCAGCTGCCGACTTCGAGGCGCGAGCCGTTGACCATCCTTCGCGATCCGAGCCAGGCGATCAGAATGTAGACAGCGCCGGCGATCGCTGACTGCACGAATCCGAGAACAATTTCCGGGTCGGCATCGGTCGGCGAAATACGCTCCCAGGTCCACTCACCTGGGATTCCCAACGGAACGCTCGTCAGCCAGAGAAACGCCACCGAGCATGCGGACAGAGCCAGGGCAGTGATCAGTCCGCGAGTGGAGTACATGATTCGGCAGGCCATCCGAAACTGGTCGCAATGAGAAATGGACCCGAAATCTGACTCGTCTTGCAGGGTGTGACAAGCGCTGTCTTAGGTCTTACTTCAGACCCAAAGAAAAAGGTTCTTCGAGGAATCGTGTGCGCGGGTGGTGAAGTTGTGGCCGAGCCGGTTTGATGTGTGGGTATCACATCCTCAAATCAGGGACCGGCATGGCCACGAACGCATGGTATCAGGCACTTGGAATCTACGGCTACCAGCAT
>JABMPE010000248.1 GCA_013203845.1 Rhodopirellula sp.
GTCTTTGGATGTCTTTGCCAGTGAGCGAATTTTCGCACCACTGGGAATGTCGGAAACCGGATTCAACCCGGACTCAAAACTGAAGCGGCGAGCGGCACCAACTCAGGAGCGAAACGGCGATTGGATGCGCGGAGAGGTTCATGATCCGCGAGCGTACGCACTCGGCGGTGTGGCGGGCCATGCTGGACTCTTTTCAACAGCCGAAGACCTGGCACGTTATGCCCAGATGCTGGTGAACGATGGCATCCTGGGCGAGGCTCGAATTCTCAAACCGGAAACCTGCCAGTTTATGCAGACGTCGCAGGAAGTTTCGAGCGGCATCAGAACGCTGGGATGGGACCGCCGCACGGGCTACTCATCAAATCGCGGAGACCTGTTCTCAGCCAGTGCCTTCGGACACGGAGGCTTCACAGGAACATCACTCTGGATCGATCCCGAGCAGGAGATGTTCGTCATCTTCCTGAGCAACCGCGTCCACCCCGACGGCAAGGGCTCGGTCAATTCTCTCGCCGGCCGCATCGGAACCATCGCCGCCGCGTCGATCAAAGAGTAAGCGGAAGCACGCGAGCCCCGATTATTTATCAGTATCGTAGGGGGCGTGCCTCGGCGCACCGTTTGTCTCGAACAGGTCACTCAACGGTCCGTCAAGACGCACGTTCGTACGCGAGAAGCTCCGCGGCTGCCGCTTGAATGGCAGGCTTGTCGGAGTCGTTGAGTTCTGACATCAACGGAATGATCGGGCCGGTGCTGGCGATGCCAGCCAGCGCGACGGCGGTGTGCAGGACTCGGATCGGATTGATCACGTTTCTCAGATCTTCCAGCGGCTTGAAGGTTGCCTGAATCTTCCCGGCGGTTTCGAAGTCACCCGCTTTGATCGCTCGCAGCATTTCCATCGACCTGCCTGGAGCAATACACACGCAGCCCGACGTGAAGCACTTCAGGCCGAAGTCCCGCAGATGAATGATGGCAGGTTGTTCGCCGATGCCGCTGACGATTCGCTCGGTGCCGACGGCGTCTGCCAGTTCTCGGAGATACGGATCGTTGGACGTGTCTTCGCGGACGACGGCGTACTTGATCCACGACAGCAGTCCGTCGTCCATCAGCTTTTTCACGGCTTCGACTTCAATGAAACCGTCGTTCTTGATGTAGAGCACGGCTGGCTTTGAGGTTGCTTCGACAAAGTGTCGAACCGCCGATGCCACGCCCGCCGACGTGACGACGTCGCGAGTCGGCAGAATCATGGCCGTCGGAAAGTTGAACTCACGCAGAATTCTGGCCTGATCCATCATCGTGCCGTAAGCGGGGCCGACGGACGGGATCATCAGCGTGTTCTCACCGGCCAGGTCGGTCATCATCTGCAACAGTTCGGCATACTCGCTGAGTGCGACGTGGTAGAGAATCGCGTTGCCGCCGTAGAGCAGCGTTGAAACGCCGCCGCCTTCCAGATGCCGGATCAGCTTTTCATTCTCGGCGTGATTCAGCGAAAAGTCGGCGTTCCGAGCCAGCGGAGGAACGGAGATAACGGAGCCGGCCAGCATTTCTGGAGTGATCTCAGCGTGGTTCATGCGAGGTTCTCGAAGTTTATAGGTGGGGGTTCGTTAGTGAGGGATGCCACGCCGATCAGGACAGCTCTTCGATCGGATTTCCGAATGGCAACGTAATAATCGGCCGGCCGCCGTGGTCCAGGTAGTGCCGCTGAGTATCGATGCCCAGGTGCCGGTACATCGTTGCCAGCACGTCCTGTGGTGACTTCGGATTGTCCAGCGGAAAGGCACCTTTGGAATCAGATGAACCGACCACGCGACCACCTTGCACCGGTCCACCGGCCAGAGCCGCACTGAAGACGTTCGGGTAGTGGTCGCGGCCCGCTTCTTTGTTCATTCGTGGAGTGCGACCGAATTCGCCCCACGCCACGACCATCGTGGTGTCGAGCAGGCCTCGCTGATCCAGGTCTTCGATCAGTGCCGAGTAACAAAGGTCCCAACGCGGCAAGAAGCCATTCTTCATTGAGTCCAGCCCTTGCACATGAGTGTCCCACCAGCGGCAGTCGACCGTAACCAGTCGGACTCCCGCTTCGACCAGCCGTCTTCCCAGCAGCACGCGCTGGCAGAAAGCATTGGCACTGCAGCGTCGGGGATCACCGGGATCGTATCGCGGAATGAATCCGTAACGCTGGCGGATGTTGTCGGGTTCGGCGTCCAGGTCGAATGCCTGGCGAGCTTTGTCAGAACTCAGGATGCCGTACGCCTTCTGGTGAAACTTGCTGACGGAATCCATTTGTCCCGACGTGTCGACGGCCGCGCGAAACTGGTCGAAGCCCTGCAGCAGACTTTTGCGAGTATCGAAGCGGCCCTGGCTGATGCCTTCAACCAGTGAGAAATTCTTCAGTTCGAACGGGCCGTCGTTGCCGGGATCAACCAGCGTTTCGAACGGCTTGTGAGCAACGCCCAGGTAAGCCGAATCCGTCCCTGGTACCTGTTTGGGGATCGCTACGTAAGGCGGCAGCTCAGGCGTCAGGTAGCCAAGCTGCTCGGAGACAATCGATCCGCAACTCGGATGGATGTTAACGTCGGGGCTCGGTCCTGGCGGATGTCCAGTGAACAGAATCTGGTCGCCCGCCGAATGCCCGGCATTTGTGTGGTGCAGGCTGCGAACGATCGACCACTTATCCATAATCGACGCGCACTTTGGCAGCAGGTCGACAATCTCGATCCCTGGCACGGCTGTTGAGGTGGCTCCAAACCCGCCGCGGTATTCCGCGGGAGCGTCCATTTTCGGATCCCATGTTTCATGCTGCGACGGCCCGCCACGCATCCACAGGATGATCACGGAGTTCTCTTTTTTCGCCTCGGCTCCGGCCTGAGCTTCGTGTCGCAACAGGTCGGTCAACGTCAGGCCGGTCAGTCCGAGCCCGCCGGCCTTCAGGAATCCGCGACGACTGACACCCATTTCGCGTTGAAACTCAGCACAGCCACCTCGGTTACTTTTGCTAGCCATCTGCCACTCCGACATGAAACATTGCGAGGAACGCAACCAGTTTGCACAACTCACTGTTATCAGCAAGTGTTCGGCGGGGCGAGACGAATCCTGTCGACCCGTTGGGCGGCTGCGCTGATGCCAGCTCGGAAACGGTTTGGATATTCATCTCGCCGAGAATGATAAAGTCCTGATCTGCCTGGTCGTGCAAGTCGACCCATGCGGTGATCGCGTTCGATCCTTCAGCGCGACGAACCTGATTAGCCGGGTTGGTGGCGGGAAGCTGCAAAAAAGCCCGACTTCAGCGTGTGGAGTCGGGCTTTGGAATTTCAGGATATGGCAGAATCGGCTGGCTCGCTTCAGCTCTTAGCCGGACCCTGCTTGCGGATCATTTCGAGCGGTGACAGCTTCTTGCCGCTGTCCGCTGCCGGAGTTTTCTTTTCCGCTACCGGTGCTTCGGCAGGAGCATTCGCGGCTTCTTCAGCAGGAGCAGCAGCGGCTTTACCGGCGGCTCCCTGTTGCCGGATCTGTTCCAGCGGTGACAACTTCTTGCCGCCATCCGCCGCTGCGACCGCAGGTTTCGAGCCGGGTGCTCCCTGCTTGCGAATCTGGTCAAGCGGTGACCCACCCGCTGCAGGCTTTTTGGCTCCCGGAGCACCTTGCTTGCGGATCATGTCCAGAGGCGATCCACCAGCCGCAGGCTTTTTCGCACCACCAGCAGCGGCCTTGGGAGCTTCCGCTTTCGCCTCGACCTTCGGTTTGGCAACCGGCTTATCGACGACAGTCAGAAACGTCGTGCCGATGTCGTACCAGCCGATGTCTTCCCGATCGATAAACTCGACGAGCGCCTGGCAGTTCATGTTGACGGTCTTGACCTTGCCGGTCAGGCCGGCAAATCGCCGCAGCTCAGGAACGTTTTTGTCAACGACGACCCACTTGTCCGTGAGTTCTGTCTTAAGTTGTTCAGCCTGTTCGATAGACATGATGGCAGGGCGTCAGTCTGGAGACAGTTGATTCAAAGCGGCACGACGTCGCGCCGGCACAATTTGCAGGGCGGGATAATAGCCTCGTCGCAGATCAGGTGAAACAGATCCGGGGCGTTGCCTTAGGACGAAAACCAATGTCGGGAATTGGCCTTCCAGCCGGATGAACCGTCAGATTTCACGCGTCAGGCACAATCCGCGGCGCCAATCCCGCCGGAATCGCCTGCCCAGACGCCGCCGGTCGGCAGAAACTACCGCCGAATGCCCATCCCGAGTCAACGCTTCGACGAAATCCGGCGAACTGAAAGTAGACGGAAATATTCTGCCGAGTGAGAGTCAATCTGCGCGCAGGCACCAGCATCCATGACCGAAAAGAAAAAGAAGGCGACACCCCGAAAAAAAGCGGCACCGGCGGCTCCGCCCGCGCCGTCGCTGAAGGATCGCATTCTGGGAACGATTTTTCGCCCGCGACTTTTGCTTTGGGGAGCTCTGGTCGGGGCGACCATCGTGCTGACTCCGATTGTATCTCGGAAACTGCCGGATCTGTCGGCGCGTGACGAGTACCGACTTCGCACGCGCGATATCGAAGTCCCCGCTCTGCCGCGTTGGGTGCCGATCAGCTTTGTCGATCAGGTCATTGAGTCTGCACAATTGCCCGATGAAGTCTCTGTACTGAAACCAGACCTGGCCACGCAGATCGCCGCGGCATTCGAGCAGCATCCCTGGGTGAAGAAACCAGTGACTGTGCGAGTTTCCGTCCCCGCCCGCGTGGAAGTTTCGTTCGATTATCGTGAACCCGTCGCGATGGTCAGCATCAGCGATGGCCACTACCCGGTCGATGCGGAAGGGATCCTGCTGCCGCCGGGCGACTTCCCGCCGTCGGACATTGACCTCTATCCTAAAATTACCGGCATGACGACACCGCCTTTTGCCGGAGTCGGTTCAGAATGGGGCGACGAACGCATCACCGCCGCGGCGCGGCTGGCGGTCGTGCTGTTTCCCTACTGGAGTGAGTGGAAGTTGACTTCGGTCGAAGTCCCGCCGCGTGCGACCGCGGAAGTTGTTTACGAAGAGCTTCGCTTTGTCGTGAATACCGAGGGCGGGTCGCGGATCATCTGGGGGCGAGCCCCCGGCAACGATCATCCACTGGAAGTCACCGACGAGCAGAAGATTGGCCGACTGAAGAGTTTCCTCAGCAAGGCGAAATCCTTCGACGGGCCGTGGGAAATCAACATCAACCATCTGCGAGTAATCACGGTCAACCCGTTGGACGATCGTAAGACTTCTGGCCTGAGATAGGCTGATTTTTGCATGGGTCGGTGGGACCAGCGGGCTGAAAGGTCATCGCCCCCAGAACGGGGAACTGGGGGCTCGCCAGGGCTCCACCACCAGCCACCCGGACCGTCTTCTTCGGACGCTGCCTTCTACCGGAAGCATGCCTTTTAATCGTCAGCGAGTTGCCAGAACTCGTCTTCGCCATCGTCGGTCAGGCCGCCCTTTTTGAGTGTTCCTGAGCTGGGCCCCTTCTCCGGCTTTCCACTCAGCGATGGTGGCAACGGGGGAGCCTTCACGGACGGCCCTCCCGATCGAACTTTCTTTGGCTGCACCGGTCGACGCGTTCCCGGAGTCGGTACCTTCCTGGCTTTGGAGTTGTCCGGAAATTCCAGTTCGAGAATTTCTTCGTCGTCCAGCGGGATAGCCGGGCTGCTTTTGGGA
>JABMPE010000249.1 GCA_013203845.1 Rhodopirellula sp.
CGCCGCCGACCTGGACATCGTTCGTTCTCGCTGCGTTGATCTATGCAAACTTCTTCACGCACCATTTCCTGATCGATCTTCGCAACGGTTTACTGGTGGCGTCGACCGTGCTTTATGGACGTTGCGTCATTCATTATCGACTGGACAAAGTCCATCGCCGGATGCCGCTGATGCTGGCTCAGTTTCTGACGGCTGTTTTCGTCTGGATCGCTGAAAACATCGCGACGTACTCCAGAATCTGGGTTTACCCGAATCAGACGGGCGAATGGCAAATGGTGCCGGTCAGCAAACTGGTGGCGTGGTACCTGCTGCTGATGCTCAGCTTCGTGCTTGTCACGCTGGTTCACCCGTTGAAGCCAATGAGCGACCCAATGAGCGACGTTGCGAAACCGCAGTGAATCTCTGGTTTGAGCTGATGAGCTGACGCGTCTCAGGCTTTCGATTCCGTCACCACGATCATCGCTTTACCGTCCCGACCGATCGGTGCAAAGCTGAGAGCTTCCACCGGGCACACATCGATGCAGCCGCCGCAGCCGATACACGGTGTCTCGGTCAGACCGAATGAAACTTCGATCGGCTTCTTGTCCTTGTGAGCAAAACTGGCCACGTCGATGCCCATCGGACAGGCTTCGGTACAGACTCCGAGGCCGCGACATTTATCGTTCGGGACGACGGCAAACCGGCTGCGCGAAAACCGACCGAACAGTTTCATCCCCTGAGCCATCGGGCAGCCGTACCGGCACCAGACTCGTGTGCCGAACAGCGGATACGCTCCGACGCCGATCACCGAGCCGAATGCAAAGTCGATGATCAGATCCTGAGTCGCCTGCATGGCGGAGAGGGCAGTCGGCGCGGTGAAGAGTTGCAGGCCGTCGAGCAGCAGCATGACTCCAAATGCAACCGCAAACGCGAGGCAGATGAGCTGAATGAGTTCAAGCTGCCTGGACGTCTTTCCGCGAGGCGTGTAAAGCCGCACCCACTTCTGCCCCCACGGTAAAACGCCGACGGTTTCCGCAAGATTTCCACACGCGCAGAACCAGCTGCAGTAACGCTTGCCGAAGAACCAGACGGCGACCGGAATCACCAGAAACATGTAGACGGCCAGGCCCGGACTCGTGAAGGCCGGGAAGACGTAGACGTGAGCGGCTTTCGTGGCGATGCGGCCAGGATCGTTGAAAAACCCACCGTCCTGTCGAAGTCCAGGCAGCACGTAGGGCGCAAAATAGAAGGCCACAAACTGGACGATCAGAATCGACCGGAACTTGTTTCGCTGATACGTCGACAACGGGCCTTTTTTCTTGCTCCGCTGGTACTGGTTTCTGTTCGCCATCAGCACCCAGAGACACGTTCCGCAAACCAGCCCGGTGTACACGGTTCCGTACCAGAAGCCCGGACTTTTGCCGAGCAGATGAAACGTCGTCAGATCCCCGTTCGCGCCGATCAGCCAGTGAGGGTACTTGTGAATCACATAGAAGATCAGAACCGCGGGAAAGAAAACGACCAGAAACAGTTTTTCGCTCAGACTGCGTTCATCGGATTTCTTCACGGCCATGCTCAGAGTTCCTGTGTAATTGATGTGGCGCCCCGCTCTGATGGGCTGCACGCTTCCTGGTCACCTCGACGCGAGCAGCCCTGGCCACCTTACACAGAATTCTGACTGGCTTCAGATTTGACGCAACACACGATCAAACGCCGACCTCTGCAACGCCATGACCCGGTCGAAATGCTCGCCGTCGTATGGCAGACAGACGAATCAGTACGGGAATGGGAAAACGATTTGCTGCAGCGTTTTTTGTGCTGTTCAAGGTCAAAAAGATTTCTTCCACACAGCGAACTCTTCGATGAGTTCGTCAAGTTTCTCTGGCTGAGATGCCGCCACGTTACGGGATTCCGATGGATCGTTGGCGATGTCGAATAACTGCCAGGGGCGATCTTCTTTCTCACGGACGATCTTCCAGTCACCCTTTCGCAACGCTGCATGCGATCGGTATTCGAAAAACAACGACCGGTGAGGAGAGGCGGCATTCTGCAGAAGGAGTGGAAGCGGGTCTTTGCCATCGTAGATGACGTTACTCGGCAAATGAGCCCCGGCCAGCTTGACGCAGGCGGGCAGCAAATCCGGAGACCAGAACGGTTTGTCGATGACGGCGCCTGCTGCGATCCGGCCCGGCCAGCGAGCCATCGCGGCGACTCGCAGGCCGCCTTCCCAGCAGGTGACGCCGCCGTGTCGCAGTGGTTCGTTCGAGCCAACGTCCAGCCCTTTGCGGTTCAGCCGGAACGCTCCGTTGTCCGACATGAAAAACACGAAGGTGTTGTTTGAGACTCCGGTCCGATCGAGGACTGCAAGCACCCGACCGATCGCAACGTCGAGCGAGTAGACGACAGCTTCGTAGCGTCTTGCGGGATCGGTTTCGTCGGGCGAGTAACCGCAGGATTCAAAGGCCCAGTCGGGAGCCTGCCAGACGTTGGGTTCGCCGCGCGTCTTGTTGCCAGCCGTTGGGAAGTGCGGCGAGTTAAACGGCAGGTAACAGAACCACGGCTGACCGGTCTGCGACTTTCTTCTCATGAAGTCGATCGCGGCGTCGGCAAAGATGTCGGTGGAATACTCGCCTTCGCGGTGCAGCTCTTTCGTGCCGTGGTAGAGGTCGTGCTTTTCCCGGTAGTTGTGATGGTAGTAGTCGAGGTTCCCTGACGCGTGCCCGATGAACTCGTCGAACCCTCGCTCCGTCGGTCGCGAGCCTTCGGCAAAGCCGATGTTCCATTTGCCGAAGCAACCAGTGGCGTATGGCGTCGGAGCAGATTTCAAAATCTGTGGAATCAGGATCTCGTCGTGACTGAGGCCGACTCCATAGTTTCCCGCGACGCCACCCAGTTGATCCGTCAGTCCATGCCGTTGCGGAATCCGTCCGGTCAGCAGACACGCTCGCGATACCGTGCAGGTCGGCGAAGCCGTGTAGAAGCCCGTCAGTCGTGCGCCTTGCGTGGCGAGCCGGTCCAGGTTCGGAGTCGTGATGGGCGAGTCGGGGTTGTAGCTGCGCAGGTCACCGTAGCCGAGATTATCCGCGGTAATCAGAAGAATGTTCGGCGGTCGGTCACTGTGCGGGTTGTCATCACCGGCCGCGAACAAACGAGTCCCGCAGCAGACGACCAGCAGCACGACGCCAGCGCGAAAACTCACCGTTGCAATTCGAGAGGCACAATCCAGCCAGTATGTCGAAGCCAATGTTCGCTCCCTTGATTTCGGAGAATCTCAAGGAGCGAAGTCTACGCTCACGAACCCGGCGAGTCGAAACACTGCGGCGCCCGGTTCGTAAGCGTTTTCAAAGTCGAACGCAATTTGAGTTTCACTGTTGACTCGCCCAGCATGGCCACCGACGTCTGATTTCAACTTTCAAATAGCGAAAAGCCAGCTGTTTCGAGTCGCCGGAGCAAAACTGATGCAATCGCTAAATGGTCGAGACATTCGTCTGGTGAATCGTGAATTGAATACTCGTGCCCGCGAGGATTTCGAACTGCCAAAATCGAACCCGCGAATAAGAACTGAAACCCTTTCTGCTCATCTTTTTCGGACGTTGTTGTGCATGGCGTAAGTTTGAGTACCGGCGAAC
>JABMPE010000250.1 GCA_013203845.1 Rhodopirellula sp.
CGATAATATCGACGCGGGCGACGGACAGGACTCCGTCGATGGTGGAGCCGGTGACGACACGATCAACGCGGGCGACGGCCTGGACACCGTCAACGGCGGGGCTGGCGCCGACGAGATCAACGGTGGTTCCGGAGCGGACCAGCTGAACGGCGACGCGGATAACGACACCGTCTTCGGCGGTTCTGAAAACGATGTGATCAGCGGTGGAGACGGCAACGACATCGTCAACGGCCAGGCCGGCAACGACACGGTGAACGGCGACGCCGGAGACGACACGGCCTATGGCGGCGGCGGCAGGGACGTGATATTCGGCAGCGACGGAGACGACATCCTCAACGGACAGAGCGGCAACGACACGCTGCTCGGCGGAGACGGTGACGACCGGGCGTACGGCGGTCGAGGTAACGATTCACTCGACGGCGGCGACGGCAACGACACGCTCAAAGGACACAGTGACAACGACATCTTGATGGGCGGATTTGGCGACGACCTGATCGACGGCGGCAGCGGTAACGATGTCGTGCTGACGTTTCCTCTGATTTCGATCAGCGATGTCGTGATTGATCCTGAAGGTGCCGGCGGCACAACAACGACTGCTGTGTTCACAGTTTCTCTTTCCGAGCCAAGTGACGGGTCCGTTACCGTCGACTTTGCCACGCAGGACGGTTCGGCGACAGCGTCGACCGACTACATCGGCGACAGCAACAGGCTGTCGTTCCCGGCGGGCATCATGTCGCGGACTATTTCGGTGGTGATTAACGGCGACGATGTGTTTGAGTCTGACGAAAACTTTTTTGTCAATCTGTCGAACCCTGTAAATGTCACACTTGCCGACGGACAAGGCGAAGGCCTGATTATTAATGACGACCTGGGCTGGGTCGCTCAGGGACCTGGCCCGGCAATCAACGCTCAGTTGAATGTTCCGCCGGACGATCAGGCCGCAGGGGCCATCCAGACGGTGGCCGCTCATCCGACCAATGCAGATATCCTCTACATCGGTGCCGTCAACGGTGGTGTGTGGCGGACGACAGATGCAACATCCACAAGTCCAACATGGACTCCGTTAACGGATGACTTCGTGTCGTTGTCGATCGGTGCTTTGGAATTCGATCCAACCGACGCGACGGGTCAGACGCTGATCGCCGGTATTGGACGATCCAGCAGTTTAGGTGGGACGGGCGGCGTGCTGAACGGCTTGCTTTACACGACCGATGGCGGAGACACGTGGGTCGAGTTGAACAATGCCAACTTGGTCGGGGAAAACATCCGCAGCGTCGCGGCACGTGGTAACGTGCTGCTGGCAGCCTCGGACACGGTTTTCGGTGGTGGTTCAGGCAATGGTCTGTTCCGGAGTACGGACGGAGGTGCGACGTTCCAGCTTGTCTCAGGTGGTGCGACAGGACTTCCGGCAGGGCGTGTCAGCGATGTCGTCGGCGATCCGGAGAATGTCAATCGGTTCTACGCGGCCGTGCTTGACGTTGGGGTGTTTCGCAGCGACGACGCGGGAGCGACATGGGTTGACGTGACCACAGGCATCGCGGGCATCGGTGTCACAAACGACAAGGTTGAAATCGCGGTACATTCGGTGGGTGGAGCAAGTGCCGTCTACGTCGCTGTTCTGGATGCCGGATCATTGGCAGGGGTCTTCCGCTCGACGAATCTCGGGACCACATGGACAGCGATGGGTGTTCCGGCGACTGGTGGACAGGGGGACGTGCATTTCTCAATTGCCGCCGATCCAACCAACCCTAATCTTGTCTACGTCCGCGGTCAGGCATCCGACCTGTTCCGGGGCGATGCGTCGTTGCCGACTGCAAGCCAGTTTACCTCGATCACCGGTGGGGCGTTCGGGATTCCGCACGTGGATTCACGCGAGGCAGTCTTCGATGCCAATGGCAATCTGATCGAAACAGATGACGGTGGCATTTACCGTCGAACGACTCCCAGCGGTGCGGGCGGCGTTTGGTCTTCCATCAGCGGCAACATCGCTGTCTTCGAAGTTCACAGCGTTTCGTACGACAGCGTCTCGGGAATTATTACCGGCGGGTTCCAGGACAACGGCACGATCCATCAGGTTTCGCCGGGTTCATTGGTCTGGGATCATATTTCCGGAGGCGATGGTGGAGACGTCATTGCCGACGATGTTTCGCTGGCCGCGATGGGACAATCGGTCCGCTATCTCAGTTCTCAGAGACTTGGCGGTTTCCGGCGGCAGGTTTATGACTCCAGCAACAATCTTGTGAGTCAAACGGCCATCGACACGACCATCGTGACTGATGCTCAATTCATCACACCGCTCGAATTGAACGCAGTCGACCCGCTGCGTCTGATCATTGGCGGCAGCGGCACGGTCTACGAAACGCTGAACCAGGGAAACACCATCAGCATTGTGTCAGCGACAGTCGGTGTTAACGGAACATTTAATGGCGAGCCAATCGCCTATGGTGGATTCCTGGGCGGTGTTGCGAATCCGGATGTGCTTTACGTCGGAAATGGAAGCACCGTCAACCTCAGAACAACAGCAGGCGGACCTCTGAGTCCGACCAGCAGCCCGTTTCCCGGTCAGGCGATTGCGAATATCGTACTTGATCCAACCAACTGGATGACCGCCTACGTGGCTGATCGCGATCAGGTATTTGTTACAACAGACGCCGGTGCCAGTTGGACGGACATCACTGGAAACTTGGCTGACACCAGCCTGCGGGCACTGACGTTCGTGCCTGGGATGGACAACTCGATCATGGTTGGCGGTCGAAACGGCGTCTTCCAGATGCTGACCGCACAACCTGGTGTGTGGAACGAGTTCGGACAGGGGCTACCCAACGCCCCCGTGTTTGACTTGGAGTACGACCCGACAGATGACGTGCTGGTCGCGTCGCTCTTTGGCCGCAGCGTTTATCTGCTCGCGAACGCTGGCTCTGGAAGCGTCAGCACTCCAGTGCCGGGGACCGGCGGCACCGCATTCACAACGCTTGGCAACGATACGATCCTCGGCGGCACTGGTAATGACACTCTGACTGCCGGAAATGGCGAAGACGTGATTGACGGTGGTTCCGGGAATGACTCGATCAGGGGCGGTCTTGGCGACGACACAATCAACGGTGGCGATGGCGATGACACGATTGATGGTGGATCGGGAGATGACACCATCGCGGGGCAGAGTGGAAACGATGTCGTTACGGCAGGTGCGGGCCTCGACACGGTCATCTGGAATGGTATCGGTAACGGCAGCGACACGATTCTGGCGTCGGACGGTGCCGAAACACTGACAGTTCAGGGGGACTCTGGCGTCAACAACTACACCGTTGACAGCAACTCGAAACTGCTGCGTGTCAGCGAAGGAGCGGCGTCCATAACCGTCGCGACATCGACAACAACCATTAACGTGCTGGGTGGAAGTGGAGCGGACGTCATTACGATCAACTCGCTGCTCAGTGTGAATCCGCTGGTCCTCAATATCGATGGTCAGGCCGACAATGACACGATCACTGCCTTTGATTCGAACATTGGTCAGGTGCGGCTGTTCCTGAACGGCGGCACCGGCAACGACACGATCACCGGTTCCCGTGACAACGACAGCATCAACGGTGATGGCGGCGACGACTCGATCGTCGGTGGGCTTGGTAATGACAACATCGATGGTGGAGACGGCAACGACACGTTGGACGGCGAAGCCGGCAACGACACGTTACGCGGCAACACCGGTAACGACTCCGCTCTGGGTGGTGACGGCGATGATGTCGTGTTTGGCAGCTTCGGCAATGACACACTGCTGGGCGAAGCCGGCAACGACACCTTGTCAGGCGGTTTCGGTGACGACGTTCTGAATGGCAGTTCGGGCGACGACCTGCTGGCCGGCGGTCAGGACAACGACAAACTGCTGGGCGGCAGCGGCGATGATTCACTGGACGGCGGCACGGGCGATGACACGCTGCGAGGTCAGGCGGACAACGATCTCATTAAAGGCGGCGATGGCAATGATCAGATCATGGCTGACGCCGGGAACGATATCGTCGACGGTGGCGACGGGAACGACGACATCGACGCTGGCAGCGGCGACGACATCGTGGCCGGCGGTGACGGTGACGACACCATCAACGGCATGGATGGCAACGATACGCTGCTCGGAGGCAACGGAGCTGACAACCAGATCGGCGGTTTGGGAGTGGATTCGCTGTACGGCGAAGAAGGCGACGACTCGCTGAACGGCGGCGGCTCGATCGATCAGTTCAACGGCGGAGAAGGAACCGACGTCCTGATCAGCCCGGACGCTGGCGAAGTCGACAACAACAACCTGCTCATCCAGACCTCCGTCCTGCAAGCACTGGCTCTGCTCAACGGCTTTTGATCCGACTCTTCCGCTGCATCACTGTGAACTCAGCCTGACTGACGAAGGCCTCACTCGAATTCGAGTGAGGCCTTCTTGTCGTTGGTACGTTGTCCGGGTGCCAGTTCGTCGTCCGATCGGAATCGGGACGACAGTGCGGTATGGCACGTGCGTTCGGATTCTCACGACTGCGCGAATTGGGTTGCGAGGATTTTCGTGCGATCTGACCGGAAAGTCGGCGGCGTCACGAAACTCGGTCCAGGTTATCTGAAACCAGAATGTTTCCGAAACGCAACATTCTGCTTCCGCAATAACCGACCGGTGGGGAGGCGACATCCTGTTGCAGAACCACGATCAGCATCCGGAAGCACAGGCCGTCCGGGACTTTTCTGCCGCGGAATGCCGGGCAACTGACACACGGACATCGACGGGCTGAATGAGCAGACGTGGCAAAGGCTGCCGCTCACGGCGACCACCAGGTGATGTCTTCTATTTGACATTAAACATCAGGAGAACAAAGTCGTGCGAATTACACACTGGTTGACACGCCTGCAGAATCGTCGCCCCTTACGATCCGTCCGTCGAACAAGCTCTCTACAGAGAACCGAAACGCTGGAACAACGCACTCTGCTGACAACGGCCGGGGTCATCATCAACGCCACCGAACTGTCCATCTTCGCTGAAGATGGCGATAGCGTGACCATTCAGCGAAATGCGGCCACAGGCAACGTGGAAGTTCTCGATGCCAGCCTGCAGCCGGTGTTGGCAATTCCTTCGATTCAGGCCAGCACGATCACGGTGCTCAATGTCTTCGCAGGTGACGCCGACAACCTGATCGATGTCAGTCGTATGACTGCTTCAGAATTCAGCGCTCTGACAGCGATTACCATCGAAGCGGGCGACGGCAACGACACGATCATCGGCAGTAATGAATTCGGTGAGAGGATCGACGGCAACGACGGGGCCGACACGATCACCGGTAGCGGCGGCAACGACACCATTAACGGTGGCGATGGCAACGACTCGATTTTCGGCGAGGCCGGGATGGACTTGATCACCGGTGGCAACGGCCAGGACACGATCGACGGTGGAACAGACGCTGACACCATCGACGCGGGCGACGGACAGGACTCCATTGATGGCGGAACGGGTGATGACGTCATTAATGCCGGAAACGGCCAGGACACGGTCAACGGTGGTGCCGGTGCCGACTCGATCAACGGCGGTTCCGGAGCGGACCAGCTGAACGGCGATGCGGATGACGACACCGTCTTCGGCGGTTCTGGTAACGACATCGTCAGTGGAGGAGATGGTAACGACATCGTCAACGGCCAGGCCGGCAACGACACGGTCAACGGCGACGCTGGTGACGACACGGCCTACGGTGGCGGCGGAAAGGATTTTCTGACAGGCGGCGACGGAGACGACATCATCAACGGCCAGAGTGGCGATGACACGCTCGACGGCGGCAACGGCTCCGACCGCCTCTTCGGCGGAAGTGGAAACGATTCACTCAATGGCAGAGACGGTGATGACACGCTTCGCGGTCACAGTGGGAATGACACACTTTCCGGTGACAGTGGAATGGATAGCCTCGTCGGCGGGTCCGGGAATGACCTGATCATCAGTGGAGAAGCGGTTGAAGAGGCTGCATTAACACTCTCTGTTACTGTGGCATCTGCGGTCACCGAGGGCAATTCAGGCACGTCCGTGATGCAGTTTACGGTCACACTCTCCGGCCCAAGCACGGCACCTGTCTCCGTCTTTGCAGCAACAGCCGACGGATCGGCAACCGCTGGTATCGACTACACACGATTGTTGCCACAATTGCTGACGTTCATGCCTGGGACTCTAACGCAAACGATCGATCTTGAAATTCTCGCTGACACCACCGACGAGATTGATGAAACGGTCAGACTGATCCTGAGCAATCCAACTAATGCACGCCTCCTGACACCAGAATCAGTTGGCACGATAGCGGATGATGATGCGACCATTTCGGAATTGTTTGCAACAACGCTTGATGGCGATCTCTACATCGTCGATCCGTTCACTGCGCAAACAACTTTCGTAGGTTCCACTGGACTGTCGGACATTCACGATGTCCTTGGTGGTGGCGCCGGTCTACTTGGATTTACCGGGAACGGAAACCAACTGTTTACAATAAACGTATCCACTGCTGAGGCAACGCTGCTGGGTGCTGTAACCGGGCTCCCCGCCGGGATTAGCGAAGGCGACTTGGTGGGAGGAATCCATGCGGTGTTCTCGGGCGTCGGGAATCCTAGCCTTTTCCGAATTGACCCGGTCACGGGCGTTGCAACGAATGTTGGCGGATTTACGGTTGGCGGCAGCAACCTTGCGCAAGCAACTGACAACGTGCAAATTTCATATCTTGCAGGGTTCCCGACCACGTTTGGGGTGATTGCCGGCGGAGTCACCGGTGCGAATGCAAACTTCAACGACTCGTTATTCATAATTGATCTGACAACTGCCGCATTGACGCGCCTTGGACCGCTTGGGATCAACCTCGGATCAGGACCCGGCGCATTTTACCCGGACTTCAACGACCCTCGTGCCACAGATGAGTTTTTTCTGCTTGATGGAAGTAGTCCAAGCGGCAATCTCTATAATATCAATGAATTCACTGGCCAAGCGACGCTCATAGGTCCAACGAATGTTGGTAACTGGTCAGGTTTGACTCGTGCTGACAACGTGCCCGCACCTCGCGCCGAATTCTCGGTCAGCGATGAGGTTCTAACAGAGTTGGATGCTGGTACGACACTCGTTACATTCACAGTCAATCGGTCAAACAGCAATGCGGCAGGAAGTGTCAGCTATGCTACCGTTGACGGGACCGCGCTTTCTGGAAGCGACTACATAAGCACCTCCGGAACACTGAACTTTGCGGCCGGCGAAACGTCGATGCAGGTGCAAGTTGCAGTCAACGGTGATGCGACTATTGAGCCCGACGAGGTGTTCTTTCTACAGTTGAGTAATCCGTCTGGAGGCGTAATCCCGGATGGATTCGGTACGGCAACAATTGTGACCGATGATGTCACATCGCTGGGCGACACAATGGTCGGCGATTCGGGGAACGATACGGTGATAGCCAGTTCCGGCGACGACTTCATCAATGGTGGCAGCGGAAACGATTCACTATCGGGCGGATCCGGAAATGATTCGATTCAGGGTGGGGACGGCAACGACACCATTGATAGCGGATCCGGTGACGACACGGTTGCGGGTCAGAGTGGGAACGATGTCATCGCCACCGGATCAGGAAACGACACGGTTCTCTGGGACGGGATTAGCAATGGTGCCGATACGCTCGTCGATTCTGCAGGCGTGCAGACAGTCACGGTGCAAGGCGACGCCAACGTCAACAACTACATTGTCGACAGTAACAGTGGGCGGCTGAGAGTTGCCGAAGGCGGAGCGTCAATCACCGTCAGCAATTCAACATCGACGGTGAACGTACTGGGGGGAAGTGGCAACGACACGATTACGATCGGTGCAATCAATGACGTGCGGGCGTTGGTGCTGAATATCGATGGCGAGGCTGACGATGACACGATTACCGCGTTCGATTCGAACATTGGCAAAGTCAGATTACGACTGAACGGCGGTGCCGGCAACGACACGATCACCGGTTCCCGCGACAACGACACGATCAACGGAGATGGTGGTGACGATTTGTTGATCGGGGGGCTCGGCAATGACAGCATTGACGGTGGAGACGGCAACGACACGCTGAACGGCGAAGCCGGCAACGACACGTTGCTCGGCAACACCGGTAATGACTCCGCTCAGGGTGGAGACGGTAACGACGTCATATTTGGCAGCTTTGGCAATGACACGCTCGGCGGTGACGCTGGCAACGACACCATCTCGGGTGGCTTTGGCGACGACGTTCTGAATGGCAACTCGGGCAACGACCTGCTGGCTGGCGGCCAGGACAACGACAAACTGCTGGGCGGTAGCGGCGATGATTCACTGGACGGTGGCACGGGCGACGACACGCTGCGAGGTCAGGCGGACAACGATCTCATCAAAGGTGGTGATGGCAACGACTCGATCTTCGGGGACGCCGGCAATGACATTGTTGACGGTGGCGACGGGAACGACGACATCGACGCTGGCAGCGGCGACGACATCGTGGCCGGCAGCGACGGCGATGACATCATCAACGGAGAAAGCGGCAACGATACGCTGCTGGGTGGCAACGGCAATGACAACCAGATCGGCGGCTCGGGAGTCGATTCGCTGTACGGCGAAGAAGGCGACGACTCGCTGAACGGCGGCGGTTCGATCGACCAGTTCAATGGTGGAGAAGGAACCGACGTCCTGATCAGCCCGGACGCTGGCGAAGTCGACAACAACAACCTGCTCATCCAGACCTCAGTTCTGCAGGCTCTGGATCTGCTCAACGGATTCTGATTCGCGAGTCTGACCTCATTTCAAAAAGTAAGCCCCGGTGGCCGATGGCGACCGGGGCTTTTCTTATGACCTGCAATGCAGATATTTCACGCGATCCAGTCAGTGATCACTTTTCCAGCGACGTCGGTCAGGCGGAAGTCGCGGCCCTGGAAGCGGTGCGTCAGTTTGAGATGGTCCAGACCAAACTGGTGCAGCATTGTGGCGTGCAGATCGTTGGCATGGACGGGGTTGTCCTGAACGCCCCAGCCAATTTCATCCGACGATCCGTACGTCAGTCCGCCCTTCAAGCCGCCGCCAGCCAGGAACATGCTGTACGAAGCGGGGTGATGGTCGCGACCAGTGTTTGCGTTCCGCCCGCCGCGGTTTTCTCCCAGCGGCGTGCGACCGAATTCGCTGCCCCAGACAACCATTGTTGAATCCAGCAGGCCTCGCTGCTTGAGATCTTTGATCAGCGCCGCGATCGGCTGATCGACGACTTCGGCGTTGTAGGCCAGTTCGTTGTCCAGGTTGCTGTGATGATCCCACGAGGCGTAAATGATATTCACGAAGCGGACGCCTCGTTCGACCATACGCCGAGCCAGCAGACAGTTCCGCGAGAAGCTTTCCCGCGTCGCGCCGAACTGGCCGCGACCGCCGCTCTTGGGTTCTTCCGTTCTGTCGACGCCGTACGCTTCCAGAGTCGACTTCGACTCGCTGGACAGATCGATTAATTCCGGAGCCGATGTCTGCATGCGGAAAGCCAATTCGTAACTGGCGATACGACTGGCAATTTCCGGATCGCCCAGTTGCTCAAGCCGACCCGCGTTGACGTTGCGAAGGACGTCCAGACCCTTCCGCTGCAGTTCCGGAGGCAGGCCGTTTGGATTGGACAGGTTGAGGACGGGCTCGCCCTGGTTTCGAAACAGAACTCCGGCATAAACCGACGGCAGGAACCCGCTTTGCCACAGCGTCGCGCCGCCGCTTGATCCTCGACCGCTGTTCAACACGACATAACCAGGCAGGTTACGGGATTCGCTGCCGAGTCCGTAACTCAGCCACGAACCCATCGTCGGCAACCCGAACGAGGCCCGCCCGCACTGCATCAGCAATTGACCGGGATGGTGATTGAACTGTTCGGAATGCAGCGAGCGGATCATCAGTAGATCGTCGGCACAGGTCGCGATGTGAGGCAGAAATTCCGAGAAGTCCATCCCGCATTCGCCGTGTTTCGTGAACGTTCTTTTTGTGCCGAGCAGCGTGGCACTTTCCTTCTTGATGAATGCAAAGCGAACGTCTTTGAGCAGCGATTCCGGCAGCGGCAGGCCGTGGAGTTCGTTGAGCTTCGGCTTCGGATCGAACAGGTCCAGGTGCGATGGTGCCCCGGCCATAAAGATGAAGATGCACGACTTCGCCGGCCCATCAAAGTGGGTCGCCCGCGGAGACAGCGGATCGGTCGCGTCCGTCTTCGCAGCACCTTCCGCCGAACCGAGTAGCCCTTCATCGTTCAGTAAACTGGCGAGAGCCGCCGCGCCAATTCCACTGGCTGACGATGTCAGAAACGACCGCCGAGTCTGATCGGCAAGCTGAACTTGAGCGGGGTTGTGGTTTGACCAGGTCATGAGACTTCTCATCTGCTTGCGAGATTTAATTCTGAGTCACTGAAATAAGCATAAGCAGACGGTGATCGAAGCCAAACCCTTGCTCGCTCAATTGTGATTCGACCAGCTTTGCAAATCGGCCTTGCCGCGCCAACAATCCCGCTGCATGCTCGCCGACACTCCCATCAGCAACTCAGGATCATCCTATGAAAGTTGTCAGCCCGTCTTACAGTCTCACCGTCCGCCTTCGCTATCCGGATTCTGCCGGAGCGCTGGGTCGCATCACCTCGATCATTGGTGATGCTGGAGGCTCGATCGGCGCCGTCGACATTGTGGATGTCACCGGAGCGGCGATCACTCGCGACTTCACTGTCAACACGTCAGACGTCGAGCATGGCGAGAAGATTGTCGAACTGTTGAAAACCAGCGGCGAAGTCGACGTGCTGAAAGTTTCCGACCGTACGTTCCTGATGCACCTGGGCGGGAAGATCGAAGTCAACTCGCGAGTGCCGGTCAAAACTCGCGACGATCTTTCGATGGCCTACACGCCGGGTGTCGCGCGAGTCTGCATGGCGATCTACAAAGACCCCGACGCGGCGTACAACCTGACGATCAAGAAGAATACGGTGGCTGTGGTTTCAGATGGAACCGCCGTGCTCGGACTGGGCGACATCGGCCCGCGAGCGGCCATGCCCGTCATGGAAGGCAAGGCTCTGCTCTTCAAGGAGTTCGCCGGAGTCGACGCTTTTCCGATTTGTCTCGACACCAAAGATCCCGAAAAAATCATCGAAACCTGCAAGCTGATTGCTCCGACTTTCGGCGGCATCAACCTGGAAGACATCTCGTCGCCACGCTGTGTTGAGATCGAGCGACGACTGCACGAAGAACTCGACATTCCGGTCTTTCACGACGACCAGCACGGTACGGCCATTGTGGTGCTGGCTGCTTTGACCAACGCGTTGAAGGTGGTCAATAAGAAGCCGGGCGAAATTCGAGTTGCCATGAGCGGAGCCGGAGCCGCTGGCATGGCCATCGCCAAGCTGTTGAAACTGGCTGGTGTGGAACAGATTGTTGTCTGTGACCGCAACGGAGCCATCTACAAAGGCCGCACAGACCGCATGAATCCGGTCAAAGACTGGCTGGCTGAGAATACAAACTCCGCCGCAGAGACTGGCACGTTGAGTGATGCAATGAAGGGGGCTGACGTGCTGATCGGTGTCTCCGCTGCCGGGCTGGTTTCCGCCGCCGATGTCAAAGGCATGGCCAAAGACGCGATTGTGTTTGCACTCGCCAATCCCGACCCCGAGACCA
>JABMPE010000251.1 GCA_013203845.1 Rhodopirellula sp.
CGGGCAGCGGGTACGTTCCTTCCTGCTCGATCGGGTTCTGCGTGGCGAGCACAAAGAAAGGCTCCTGCAATCGATGCCGCTTGCCGCCAGCGGTTACCTGGTGTTCCTGCATGGCTTCCAGCAGAGCCGCTTGAGTCTTCGGAGGCGTTCGATTGATTTCGTCGGCCAGTAGAACGTTGGTGAAGATCGGACCTTCAATGAAACGAAACTCGCGAGTTCCCGATGTTTTGTCTTCTTGAATGACCTCGGTACCGGTGATGTCACTCGGCATGAGGTCCGGCGTGAACTGCACCCGATTAAACGAGAGGCTCAAGGTGTCGGCCAGCGTCCGGACCATCAGTGTCTTGGCCAGACCGGGAACGCCGACCAGCAGACAATGCCCGCCTGCAAACATCGCTACAAGCAGCTCTTCGATGACTTGTGTCTGTCCGACAATGACATGCGACAGTTCGGCGGAGATTCGAGCCGCCGCGTCTGCCAGCTTTTCGACAGCCTGCAGATCAGAATCATTCACGCCTTCACCAGATGCGTTGTCAGTCACAGTATCTCTCTCTGGAAAATCTCTCGCTGGGGATCACAACGTCGGCATCACGTAGCGGCGGAAACGGTACTCGCCACTGCCCCGGTCCGTAAAGTGCCGCGAACAGGTCGCCATGACGTCCGTCGCCCTGGCAGAGAAAACTCAGTCCCAATCCTGATCAGGCAGGTTGCCGCTGACGATCGCCAGTACGGAATCGTGCAGCTTTCCATTCGTCGCCAGAACGCTGCTTTTAGCGAGTGGTAACTGGCTGCCGCGACAATTCGTCACTCGCCCTCCGGCTTCTTCCACAAACAGTCGACCTGCGGCGAAGTCCCAGGGCGAGAGTTCGTACTCGAAAAAGGCTCCAAACTGACCGCAGCCGACCTGGCAGAGATCCAGCGAGGCCGTGCCGAATCTGCGAATGCCGTGAATCTTCTGATGAAACAGATCGCGGATCGACGCCAGCGTCGCTTCCATCATTGCCCCGCGGTCGTAGTAGAAGCCGACTCCGATGAGTGATTCGCTGAGCGATGAGTGGTCGGCAACGGTGACTTTGACTCCGTTCGCAAACGCTCCTTCGCCCTGCACGGCGTGAAACCAGTCGTCACGAGCCGGATTATAGATGACGCCGCAAACGGGTTGCCCCATCTGGTAATAGCCAATCGAAACCGCGAAGTGCGGAATGTCGTGTGCGAAGTTCGTCGTGCCGTCGAGCGGGTCGATCACCCACAACGAATCAGCATTTGTGTCGAGTGTTTCGACGGCTCCGTCCTGAGCCTCTTCGCCGAGAATCACGTGGTCCGGAAAGCTGGAACGGATGACGTCGATGATGGCTCGCTCGGATTCGACGTCCGCATCCGACACGAAGTCGCAGTCCTGCTTCGTCCGCATCTCGATCCCCTGCCGGAAGTAACCCGCCAGGATGTCACCGCCCGCTTTCGCCGCCTGCCTTGCAACGTCCAGTTCGCGCATCGCGTTTTCAAGCTCCTTCAGTGTCAATCGGACCGTGCCCGTTGTCCCGCTTCGGGATTTTGCATCACTCCGAACTGTAACCTCAATCATTCCCAGCGGGCTGTTTCTTCGAACGATTCCTCTTGTTCTGTTTCGTCGGCGTTGGCTTCGCTGACTGCTGCTTGCCTTTATCAAAAGGAGCTTCTGACACGTGCTTCTTCGGCAACCAGGCCGCGAGTTCTTTTGTGACGTCAGCAAAGTCAGCTTTGCCTGCGAGATTCGTCCACTCCAGCGGGTCTTTGTCGTGGTCGTAGAGTTCTTCGCTGCCGTCTTTGTAGCGAATGTATCGCCAGCGTTCGGTTCGGACGGCGTCGTTATAGAGACCGTGCGATGTGATGGCCGGATGGTTCCAGTCTGCTTCAGGATTCTTCAACAGCGGAACAACGCTCTCGCCGTCAAGATGCCCGCCGATCGGCAGCCCGCACAGTTCGCTCAACGTTGGGTAGATGTCAACAAAGTCGACAGTCCGACCGCACGTCGAGCCCGAGGAAGTGACGCCCGGAGCAATGATCATCAGCGGAGCGCGACACGCCTCTTCCCACAGCGAGAACTTCCGCCAGTGGTGTTTTTCTCCTAGATGCCAGCCGTGGTCGCCCCACAGCACGATGATCGTGTTCTTCCCGTATTTGCTGTTGTCGAGTCCTTTGATCAGACGCCCCACCTGCTCATCGGCAAACCGAATACTCGCCAGATAAGCCTGCACCGCGTATCGCCAGTTGTCTGTTTTCAGGATGTTGGCGTGGTCGCCGGCCGGACTCGCCATTTTCACTCCCGCTGGCGGCAGATCGTCGAGGTCGGATTCCAACACTTCCGGCAGCGTCACTTTGTCGAGCGGGAACAGGTCGTAGTATTTTCGCGGCACCTGCCACGGCATGTGCGGTCGATAAATCCCGCACGCCAGAAAGAATGGCTTGTCGTGTTCCTGATCGAGAAAATCGATCGCATAGTCGACCATCTTGTGGTCATTCATTTCCGAGTCTTCGTTGTCGAGCACTCCCCAGATGATGCCGCCAGCTTTGCTGTGAGGATCCTTCAGCACCGCCTGAGCTGGCTTCGGATCGCCGCCTTTCTTCAGGTACTGATTCCATGAGGCATCGTCTTCATAACCGCCGTGATAGATTTTTCCGCAGCCAGCGGCGTAATAGCCGTGCTGCATGAAATGCTGCGGCAGCGTCACTGCGTCTTTCAACACCGGCCGCCACGGTTGAGGATTCACATAGACACCGGTCGTCGACGGTCGCATGCCTGTCATCATGGCGACTCGCGACGGATTGCAGGCCGGTGCCGAACAATACGATCGAGTAAAAAGACAGCCGCGTTTGGCCAGAGCATCGATGCTCGGAGTCGAACCATCGGGATGTCCGCCGAGGCAGCCGATCCAGTCGTTCAAATCGTCGACGGCGATGAACAGCACGTTGGGACGTTCGGCGCTCTCAACAGGAGACACCAGCCCGACGGCCCACAGCACACACAGCAGCGACGTGGCAAAACGTGACATCGCAGACTCCTCACGGGAAACAGATTCTTCGGTCCACCACCGACAGGGATGATTCCCGATTCGGAATCCGCTATCAAGGACACACACCATCTCGGATTCGCGCGGCACGACCGCGATCCATCATCATTACATGACTCCCGAGGCAGCTATGGCCGATGAGCAATTCCGGAAGCATCTCCTGAAGAGTCTGGGCGGCGACTGGCCGGAACCCTGTCCATTAAACGTTCGGCACCGGGAAACAAAGCGGGCCGATGGTTTCCGCATAGAGTCTGTCTATTACGACGCGGAGCCGGGCGACTCAATTCCAGCGTTGCTGCTGATTCCCGATTGTGCCACAGACGACAACCCGGTGCCCGGAATCTGCGTCTGGCATCAACATGCAGGACAGTGGCATCTCGGAAAAGGTGAACCCGCAGGATTGTCTGGAAATCCGATGCACCATACCGGCGCGGCTCTGGCTCGCGAGGGCTACGTGGTGCTCTGCCCGGACGCATTGTGTTTTGAAGAGAGACAGGACCCGACTGGAAAACTCAAAGGCGGCAACTACGAGCGGTTCGAGTTCCTGCGTTATGTCGTCGAGGGAAAGTGTATGGCGTGGAAAAACATTCTCGACATGAAACGCGCCGTCGATTTTCTGCAGAGTCGCCCGGAAGTGCGTGACGAAAAGATCGGCTGCTACGGACACTCAATGGGTTCAACTCACACCTGGCTGGTTGGCCCGTGGGAACCGCGTATCAAGTGTCTGGTCGGCAACTGCTGCCTGCCGACCTACGCGGCGATGCATCGCGAGCACATGCTGCACTGCTTCCCGAACTTCGTCCCCGGCATCTTTCCGGAACATGATACGCCGGACATCGCAGCTTTGACTGCACCTCGCGCTCTGCATCTGAATCTTGGCGAACTCGATGGCGGGTCGCCGATCGACGAGGCTCGCCGCGGCGTCGATGTCATCACGAAAGCGTACTCCGAAGCGGGAGCATCGGCGAAATTTTCGCACTACATCGAAGACGGCGCCGGGCACGTTCTCTCGGATGAGATGTGGGCACGCACGAAAAAGTGGTTCTCTCGTCATCTGCTGTAGATTCCTTGCAAGGATCGTTCAATGACTCTGCGTCAGCTCTGCATGGCGGTTCTGCTGTTGCTCGTCGCGCCGCCCTGGGTTTTCTCAGCGAAGCGGCCCAATGTTGTCCTGATTATTTCCGACGACCAGACGTACTCCGATTTCGGCTTCATGGGGAATGCCGCGGTCCTCACGCCAAACCTTGATCGGCTGGCTGGACAGTCAGCACGCTACGTCAACGGCTACGTTCCGAGCAGCGTTTGCCGACCGTCCCTTGTGAGTATTCTGACGGGTCTTTATCCGCATCAGCACGGTGTTTACTTCAATCATCCGCCGCCCGGTTTTGGTGCATTGACGAAGTCGCCAATGATCGGCAAGAAAGAGTTCGACGCTTTTCGAGAACTCGCCGCCAGGTTGATTCGTCCCCAGCCGACCATTCCGCGACGACTGGCGGCTGCCGGTTATCGCTGTTTTCAGACGGGCAAATACTGGGAAGGCCATTGGCGAAATGCCGGCTTCACTGAAGGAATGACGACCGCGGAGCCCTCTCCTGGTGCGAAGTATGGCAACAAGACACTGGCCAATGGAGACGTGGTCGCTCACGGAAACGGAGATCTCGGCCTGAGCATCGGTCGGGAAACGATGCAGCCAATCTACGACTTCATCGACGACTGCCAGGACACTCCTTTCATGGTCTGGTACGCGCCGTTCCTGCCACACACGCCACATGATTCACCGCAACGTTTCTTCGACCTCTATCGCAATCGCTCGGCAATCCCCAGGCATCGAATTCCGTACTATGCCGCCATTTCTCAATTCGATGAAACCGTCGGCGATCTGGTGAAATTCGTCGAACAACGAGGGCTGGCAGACAACACGATTTTTGTCTTCGTTGTCGATAACGGCTGGGAACCAGACGCCACTCGCTACCGATCGGCGAATCAGGAGTGGGACCACACCAAACGCAGCAAGCGGGCACCGTTCGATTCCGGATTGCGAACACCAATCCTGTTGCGCTGGGACAGACATGTGCAACCAGCGACTCACCAGGAGTTGGTGAGCAGCATCGATATTCTGCCGACACTTCTCACGGCGACGGGACTCGCGAACCGTTCAGACAGTTTTCCAGGGCGGGACCTCTGGCCAAGCGCCATCGGCGAGCAGGGTCTCGATCCAGACCGGGCGATCTTTGGTGAGATCTACCCCGGCGATGCATCCTTCCTCGGCCACCCTGAACGGGACATCGCACATCGCTGGGTTCGTAAGGGGAATCTGAAATTCATCACCACGCACAAACACCACCAGCCCACGTCATGGGGACACTATCTTGAGGGGGACGCATTGTTTGACGTCGTGTCCGACCCGACCGAGTCACGAAATCTGATCAGCGAGAAAGTGTTCGAAACAGAACTTCGGGATCTGCAGCAACAGTTGAACGGCTGGTGGAACCCCGACAGCAACTGAGCACCCATCGATCGAAAATTCTTTTCACCAGAAAACGAAAGAACCTCGAAAGGCATCATGCCGATCGAGGCTCGCACCCTCACGTCACTCCATTCTTTAACTCACGAAGATTTCTTTTTGCTGCTCTTCTCAGCAGCGGCCTTCTTCGCGTCCGCGAGGAGTTCCTCCAGTTTCTTTTTCTGGTCTGCGGTCAGTACGCCTTGGACTTCCGTGTCCTGCTTCTCTTTCAGTGCGTCGATCTGCTTCTGCAGGTCATCGATCTGCTTCCTGTATGTCGCCTGCACGCCGTAAATTTTATCGCGTTGCTCGTCGCTCAATCCAAGTTTGCCATATTGAGCGGGCAGTCGTCCAGCAGCCTTTTTCGCGACCTTCGCGGGAGCCGCTTTCGTGGCCGCTTTCTCCTGCCCCACGGTCGATTCGACTGAGAGGTGGGTTCCGACAGCCAGTGCCAGTCCAGCAACAACAACCATCGATGCAAATCTCTGATTCATTCGAACTCTCCTGCATACAAGAAAAGTGAATTGAGGGCTCTGTCACAAAAAGCCCGACTGAGCCACTTTGTATACAGGCACTGCTCGAATGATCAAGCTCCAAACAAACGTTTTCAAAAAAAAGTTCACCATCGTGATCAGTACTCAAATGTGACTATTGATCATGATCGACCTACAGGCACATGGTGCCAGCTATTGAACATATAGCCCTTCAGGTTCCATTCGGCGTGCTCTGGCTGAATGTCCCCTTTGGAATCGGTCGCGCGAACCATCAACTCGCGTGTTGTAGAAGACAGCTTCACGTCCGCCTTCCAGAGAACCCAGCAGTGCTCGCGCAGCGGCGAGTTGATCGTCGCCGCCGTCCAACTGCGACCGGCGTCAGCCGAAACTTCAACCCTGGCGATCGAGGTTCCCGGCTGTCCGGAAGGCAAGGCGTAACCGGCGACTGAGACTTTGCCGACACTGACCTTTGAATTCGGCGCAGGTGTACAAATCACTGAGTTCAAGGGAAATCGATAAATCGGGCCGGACTCGTCCCATTCGATAGCCGTGCCTTCCTGAACCAGTTTGTATGCCGTCGCCACATAGTGATTTGGCGAAGGACGATCACTGACGACGATCTTTCCCAGCCATTTCACACTGCGAGCCCCAACGTAGCCTGGCACGACACCTCGCAACGGAGCACCGTGGTCAGAAGTCAGCGGCTGGTCATTCATCTTTGTGGTGAGCAGGGCTCCCGGCATTCCTTCGGCATCGGTCAATGCTTTGATGA
>JABMPE010000252.1 GCA_013203845.1 Rhodopirellula sp.
CCGCCACCTGGACCGCAAGGGACATATTCAGGTTCATCCGAACAACCACAAACCGGACAAAGTGGAGGCCCAAGGGGAGGCACTGCCACCGGCGCGGCCCCTGCGGAGAAATAGACGTCGATGTGTCCAGCCGGTGGACAACAGGGACCGATGAATGGGGCAGCGGTAACCGCAACGCTGGACAGTCCGGGTAAGCCCAATTCATGGCACCCGGTAAAACTTGAATCATGCTGCCCCGAGTCGCAGCCAGTGATTTCCCAGTTGAGGCGAAATTCGAGCGTTCCTCCTTGAGAAACACCTATTAGCTGGAGGCTGAAGATGAATGGTCCCCAGGAGGCTCCCCACCCGCCGCCATTCCAGTTAACAGTGAACGGTACCTCCAGGCCATTACAAGCGGTCCAGCCGAATACAATTCCGACGCTCATTTGGTCCGGAACGATCGTCTGTTCGCCAAGGTTAGCGCATTCGGAAGGAGGTAATAGTGCCATGAGTTTTCTCCGATTGAGGCGATAGACAATCTGTGCAGGATCAATCCACTCTTAGTTCTTAGTGATTTCTGTTGAACTGTTTGCGGTGCCTCAGGTCTGATGGACTTCAGGCGTTTGTGTTGACCCTTCATCACCACGGGTGAGTGACTGGTCATCCTGTGCCTGATACGAATCACACAAAACGCACGACGTCAGGTTTTCCACAACGCTTCCGATGACACATTCCGAATAGACGGAGCAGGCAAATATCTTCACCTGCACGTTGCCTGTGCATGTTTCACATCTGACCTTTCGCAGTTCCTGCCCTCGATGAACGCACGTTTTTTTTCTGTCGTGTGCTCGATCACTTCGGCACAGATGCCTCAGCCCACCATTTTCCCAGGCTCGGAAGAAATCACGGCGACGGCGACAGGATTCGAAGATGAATTTTGATTTGTGACACTTATGGCGTTCGCACCAGCCAGGTTCCGTACATTCGCAGTCGGTTACGTGCATGGTGTCTCCCGGATGGTTGAAACGAGAGACGTGGTGGAAAGGCCAGCAACGTGTGCCGTGACGGCGACTTTGCCGCCGTAGGCTTCGACGATTTCGTGGCCGACGACTTCGTCGAGTGCGTACGCTCCACCTTTGACCAGAACATCCGGGCGGATGGCATTTAATAAGTGGTGCGGCGTTTCGTCGTCGAAGATCAGGACGTGATCGACGCAGGCCAGAGCACCGAGCATCGCCGCTCGTTCATGCTCACTGATGACGGGGCGGTCCGGTCCCTTGAGTTGCCGGACACTGGTGTCGCTGTTGATCGCCACGATCAGGACATCACCCATCGCGGCGGCTTCCTGCAGACTGCGAACGTGACCGTAGTGCAGCAGGTCGAAGCAGCCGTTGGTCAGCACCACTCGCTGGCCGTTGCGGCGACAGGACTCCGCCAGACGGGCCATCCCGTCGACAGTTTTCGCGACGGGATCACTGTGACGCGAGGTCGTCGTCAGTGCCTCCCGCAGCTCCTGCAGGCTGACGGGCGTTGAGCCCGCGCGTTCGACTTCCAGGCCGGAAGCCACGTTGGCCAGCCGGGCAGCGTCTGTCGGACCGATTCCGGCGGCCATGCAGCGGGCCAGCGTCGCCACGAACATGTCTCCCGCGCCGGTGATGTCATAGACCTGGCGGGTCATGGTGCGAAGGTGCGTCGGAACTGCTTCGGAAGTGGCGACAACGCACCCGTCCGCGTCGAGTGTGACGATGACCGCCTCGACCTGTGCGTCATCCCGCAAGGCTGCAGCAACGGCCATGGCCTGATTGGATGTCGTGATCGCTCGGTGTCCCAGTTCTTCGGCTTCGATCCGATTGGGTTTGAGCAGCGTCGCTCCGGCATAGTCTGCTGCCCGATGGCCTCTGCCAGGATCAACGATGACCGGTATGTCGTGCTGCCTCGCGGTCTTAATGACGGCCCTCAGCAGGCCGGATGTGCAGACGCCTTTGGCGTAGTCCGAAATCACGACGATGTCGCAATTCGGGATTTGCCGGCAGGCGGCATCAATGAGTGTCTGCTCGATGGCGCCGCTGACCGGTTCGCGGCATTCGTGATCGACCCGCAGAATCTGATGACCGTGCCGATCAGCTGCACCGCCAATGAAGCGTTCTTTCAGTGTTGTCGGTCGGGCTGCATCGGTGACAACGCTGGACGTATCGATGCTGTCGTCACGGCAGAGCGAAAGTAGCGTCTGAGCTGTGGAATCGTTGCCGACAACGCCCAGCAACGACACGCGGGCTTCAAGGGCCACGGAAAATGCGGCGACTCCGGCGGCACCGCCGGGCCGGACTTCGTGTTCGCCAGCCCGCAGCACTACAACGGGGGCTTCGGGACTGATTCGTTCGGCGTTTCCGGTGACGTAACGGTCGAGCATCAGATCGCCGACGATCAGTAGGCGCGGCGGTGACGCATCAGCCAGCAGGTTCAGAATTCCTGAAAGACTCATAACAAGGCTCCATCAGGAGAAGTCGGATTCGTCCAGTGAAAACACGTCGTAGATTTCGATGAAGGGTTTGCTGAGTTCGTGAACCGTGCGATCTTCGGGATGTCGTGGATCAAAAGTGCAGACTCCGCAGACGAGCCCTTCCGGATAAGGAGGCACACGGGACTTGCTCAACCCGACAATGCAGCGACCGTCGGCAAATGAAAGGCCTCGCGTAAAGCCGAGCAGGTCCGGGCTGACCCAGCCGTCGTCACGGCAGACCGTGTGACGGAACGAGTCGCACCACCAGACATGGCCGCTGTATCGCCGCAGCGAATGAGGGGCGTAGACGCCGGTTGCAAGCGGCTGCTCAGCAAAGCCCTGCGGTCCCCACCGCGTAATCACGCCTTGATCGAGCGGCGATTCCCGCCACCGCTGGTCGTCCGGTTTGGGGGCGACTGAGAACAGACTGAGAATGAAACCATCACCATCCGCGAGCACTGAATTGAGGTGATGCTGATCCGCTCGGTCTGGTCCTTCGGCATCGACCGGTGGTCTGAGCATCGAAATCCACGGTCGACGCACTGACCACTGCTGACTGATCGGGTCGAACAGCACGATCGCGTTGTTGACCGGTCCGGCTGTCACCAGTCGGCCATCAGAAACACTGAGGTCATGTGCTTCGCGAGCCAGCGGTGACGAGGCCACTTCTTCGAGCCTCACGCGCTGATGTTTGACGTGAACGATGAACAGTCGACCGAGCGAGTCGATCGTCCAGAGCCGTCCCGAAAACCGTGTAAAGCCGCGTAGCCAGCCACGATCGTGCTCATACTCGTAACGCGTCTTTCCGTCGTTCATCAGGAGCAGTCGGTAGCTGCCTTCAGGTTGAGACGCCGCCATTGCCGCCACGAGTATCGGAGTCGTCGAGATTGAAGCGGGCCGGGTAGAGGCCGGTCGTGCTGCGACGGGTTGCGAGGCGGGAACGTCTGAAGCCGGTGTGGCGCGTGGTGGTGTGGCCTGTGGCGGTGCCTGCGCGACAACAGGAGACGCGACCAGAGTTGCTTGCGGCTGTTGCGGGTTCCGTAACCAGAAGGTGCCGAGTTCACCGTCACGCAGAATACGCAGTTCCCAATCGCTGAAGCGACGATTCACCAGATCGAGGAAGTTCTCACGACCGTGATACTCACCGATGACGATGCCGATACGGTCCAGCGATGGCGTCTGCTCAAGGATGGAAAACTCACTGCCTTCACAATCCAGTTTCAGGACGTCGATCCGGTCCAGACCGTGCTCGGACATGATGTCTTCCAGTGTGAGCGTGCGGATCGGACGGAGGTCAGCCCAGTAATCTCCAGAGCGTCGTTCCTGAGCCGAAGTCGCGTACTGCCCCTGCTCGATCAACTGCTCCAGCTTCCCACGGGAAATCACGGCACTGCCGCCGGTCGTGACGCAATCCGGAAAGACGGCGTTCAGCAACGCCACGTTCTTTTCATACGTGACCGCACCGGAAACGATCGTTGCCGCCTCGCCAGCGTTTCGTTCCAGCACGGAAAGATTCTCGGGACAGCATTCGACAGCAATGATTCGTGCCAACGGGTTTCGCTGATGAAACCGCCGTGCGAAGCAGCCAATGTGTGCTCCCACATCGACGACTGTCTGCGTCGGCATGTCGAGTTCGTCGATGTGGTAGCTGTCTTCTTCAGCGATATCACGAACGACAACCAGGTCCTGCTGCGCGTTGTCTGTCCGAATCCAGTAGCCACACGACTGAATCAGCCCACCGGCGCTTCCGTTCAGTCGTTCCTGTACCATCGAAATCAGCGACTGTTCGAGATTCTGATACGTGCAATGCCGATAGTGTCGTTCGAAATACTTCTGTCCGACTTCACGATCACCACGGAAGCGGCTCACGTGGTCATGCGGCACGAGATGAGTGATGTGCCCGGAGTGCGAGCAGTAATGCAGCGGATGATGTCCTGTCCAGACGCCGATGGTGGGCGTCGTCGTGGCGGCAGCCACATGCAGCGGCCCACTGTCCACTCCGATCAGGAGCGTGGACTGTTCGATCAGAGCGGCCAGAATCTGAGCATCGCCGGTTCCAATGCCGCCCCACATCTCCAGATCGACATGCGGGTTGTGAATGGTGCGGCCATCCGGCAGCGGGCTGCGAGCGTCCCAGTCAAGAATGACCGGCACATGGCCGCCGTTGATGATCTCGTTACACAGCCGACGAACTGTTTCCGTCGGCAGGTCTTTCTCACCGCGGGAGGTGTTCCCCTGATAGTGAATCAGCACCAGCGGGTAACGACCATCGCTGCCTGGAGAAACCCGACAGTCCTTCTCAATCCACGTACGGGCCAGTGCGAGTGCCCGTGCCTGAATGCGCATCTCGTACTGACACAGGTCCGGAACGGGTGCGATCTGAAAAACCTCTTGCAGACAGCGTTCGACTTTTGTGCTGGGGCAGTTCGGGTAACACGTTGCGCACTCAGGCCATTCGAGGTCGAAGACGTGTGTGTACTCCGACCGGTCGAATCCGCCGCGGTCGATGTTGAATACATTGTCGGCGATACCCTCAAACAGGCTGTGCTTCCCGGTAAAGGCAGCCACATCAATCTGCCAGTTCGGACGAAACTTTCGTAAATGCCGGATGACCGCCGTCAGTTGCACGGCGTCTCCCAGGCCATGCTTGAAGACAAGCAACTGCTTTTCGGCCTTTCCCGGATCAACTTCCTTGACTCCGTTGTTGCGTTGTGTCGCCGGTTGAGCTGCCGCTCGTTCCTCGGTGGCTGGAGCATTCATCGCCGGTGTCCCTGCTGTTTCAGGAGGTGGTCTGGAAATGGCTGGTGACTTCTGGCGTTGCGATCTGTCGTCAGAGAACGGGATCGCTCCGCCCTGGTAGTAGAGTTCGATCCGCCGGATCACGTCCGCGGGCGAGATCATGTCCATGCACTTGGGAATGCACAGATCGCTGGTCAGCTCGACGGGCTGTTCGCACAGGTTGCTGCGGTCTTTCGAGTCGCCATCGCCAACCTTCTGGCACCGGGACTTCCAGCAGCCTCCGTCACTGCAACAGGACAACGCGCCGTTGGTGCTGAGAAACTGGTGATGCGGATAGGCCTCCCAGTGCGGAGGCTCGCGGCCGCCCGCAATAACCACGCAGGCCCGGTTCTTCGGACGGTCAGGTTTCGTTTCGACCGCTGCGGCCAGATGCATCGCAAACGTCACGGGACAGACCACACCGTCGGCATGATGCATCAGCCTGACGAATTCCCGCGTACTCGTCTGCCCGATCAGGTTGACGACGCCGGTCAGCGGCGGATGCCAGTGACTGGCCTCACCACACTGGACGAACTGAATCCGGCCCTGGAAATGATCGACGACCTTCTGATACGACTCCGGGTTCCACCACTTCGCCGTAAAGTCGTATTTCCCGCCAGCCACGATGATCCAGAACCGTTCTTTGATTCGAGGCTCCGGATTCGGCAGCGGCTGCTGTTTTTCGTCCTCAGTCAGGTGAACGTCGCCCCTGAATCTCGATACCGGCACCCGCACTCCGAGGCGTTC
The DNA here is from genome assembly GCA_013203845.1 of Rhodopirellula sp. GTDB lineage: Bacteria > Planctomycetota > Planctomycetia > Planctomycetales > Planctomycetaceae > JABMPE01. The sequence goes on from JABMPE010000252.1 coordinate 6,005, forward strand.
TTCGAGGAACTGGGCGTAACCGTGAATGAAGTGGTAAGGCCGCTGATTACACTGATGAATCAACGGATAGTGCATCTCCATTGTCTCAACGTTCGGCCCGTCGTCCTGCAACGGTGTCAGGTGCGGATTGTTCACCCACAGATCGTCCGTCGAAGTACGGACATCGGTCTGAAACTGCCCGGGATGCGCGGCGTGCAGGTCGCGCACCGCCGCTGTCAGCATGAGAATATCACCCGGGCTCTGATGTGAGCGCAGAATCAGCCTGCGCATGGAGTTTCCTCCATGAAACAAAGGGAATTACAGAGTCAAACTACATTTCGATAGCGGATGCCCGCATCGAACAAGAAGACGTCTGTCGCCCACACGATTCCTTCGTGCAGGTTTAATGAGCCGCCGACAGTTGAGGATGAATCTTCCCGATTCAGGCAGCCTCAACTTCCGACCGTTGTCAGCGACACATCAGACCAGTTTGACAGGTCAAGCGAGGAAGGCTACCCATATGGCATCAGGGGAATCAAGTAGATTTTATCAAAATACATGAATCTGTACATTGTTTTTGATCCTCATGTTCAGTGTCATTACACACCGTGGAATCCCGTCGCGAAATTGATCAGCTGATTGTCTCCTTTTAAGGCGATTGTCGTTGCAGGTTCAGCACAGCTCCCGTGGTGACGAGCAGCAGCAAGGATGCGGACAGCAGAGTCGCCATCGACTCCCACCACCAGCGTGACTGCGTTGAATGACTGTCGGTGGCAGGGTCTGGATCGACCGTTGCGCTGCGCAGGGCGATGTCTCCGTAGCGACTCACGGTCACGTACGACGCAGCGCAGGCGATCCGGTTGGGACGGTTCCGATCTTCGTAGGTCGTCTCCAGCTGATCTCTCGGGATTGATGCGGAGGTGGTGGAGCAGGATGAGCAGAGCCAGCGAGCGGACTTGTTGTCTCTGGCCGGCACCCAGCGGGTGGCTCGCCGGGGGCACTCGGGGAACCAGTAGCAGTGGTGCAGATGAAACTCGCCGTACGCGTTGCTCAGCGATTTGCCCGAGCCAATACACACCGGGACGCTGAAGACGATCTGCGCGATCATCACCAGTGGCCACAGAAAACCAGCCAGCTCTTTGCTGTGCCGTGCCAGTGCCGACAGCAGCAGGCCCAGCCCGACACCGGTCCAGGCGACGGGCAGCAGTGAGAGCGTGGTCCAGCCGAGAGAAGGCAGGCCGTCAAAGCCCAGCAGGCCCCGCACGACGTTCAGCAGGATCACGAACACGGAGACCTGAACCGTCGCCAGCATCTGCAGCATCGCCGCTTTGGCCAGCACGTACGAAGACGTGCGGAGAAACAGATGACGTTCGTGGTCGTAGACGGAGCGTTCGCCGACGATCTGCATCAGCGCCAGACTGCCTCCCATCCAAATGCCGCTCAGGACACTGAAGAACGCGAGCAGATCGTCCGCGGTCGGTCTCACCGCCGTACCCAGTGCCAGCGCAAACGCGACCGGCATGACCAACAGCGGAACGAGCAGGCGTCGTTTCCAGTCCTGCTGCGTCAGCAGAAGTTCCCGCTGTATGAGCAACCAGCACTGCATCAGAAATGCGGTGGACTTGACGGACAGGCCAACCACTCTGTCAGCATCATTCGCGGACGACGTTTCATCATTTGTCAGGTCGAACGCACTCGATGCCGCACACGTCGGAGCGACGACCGATCGACACGCGGGCGTCCCATCGGGCGCTCGGTCGGACACAATGGTCCCTTGTCCGCCGTTCTGATCCCGTTCGACCTGCAGGACGCGATCGCAGATGGCAACGGCTTCCGGGTTATGGCTCACAATGACGATCGTGCAGCCGCGCCAGCTCAGCATCCGCAGCAGCTTCATCAGGTGCTGTTCACGCTGCAGATCGAGTCCGCTGCCGGGTTCATCGAGCAGCAGCAGTCGCGGGCTGCTGATCAGCTCGGCCGCGGTTCGCACCCGGAGTGCCTGTCCGCCGCTGAGTTTTCGGATGCTGGCATCCCAGCGATCCCGCGGCAGGCCCATCTGCAGCAGGATGGCATCCACGTTGTCAGCCGCTTCGCCGCGTAGCCGACCGCTGAAATAGACTGCCTGGCGGGCGGACAGCTGGTCCGGCAGGAACTCATTCTGAGAGACATAACCCAGCACGCTGCGAAACCAGTCCGTAAACTCGTCGATGTTCTGCCCATCCACGGTGATCAGTCCGGAGTCGCGACTGCCGGGCAATCCGGCGATGGCTTTCAGCAGTGTCGACTTTCCGGCACCGCTCGACCCGGTGATCGCCACAAACTGGCCGGCCGGAATCTCAACATCCGCCAAGGGGCCGAGCCGATCGCTCAGGCCGACGCCGGAACGCAGTTCGACGCGTACGCCGTCGATCGCATCCACCGGCACGAGATAACCATCGGCCGCGTTGAAGGCCCAGGCAAACCGTCCCGCCTGAATGAGGTCGCCATCTTCCAGACGCGCGGAAGTGATGCGCTGCCGATTGAGCCATGTACCGCCACCGGCTCCCCGATCGGCCAGCCAGTAATCGCCGGTGACAGGCTGCCGAACGAAGACGCAATGCTGAAATTCGACGGAAGAGTGATGGACCGGCAGTGTCGATTCGCTGGAACGACCAAGCGTTGTGGCGCGTTCGGCACTGAGTGGAGTCGGTCGCAGAGGCGTGCGTTCAATCGCCGGCGGCTGCCCGGCGAGCGACCCCGCCGAGTCCGTCACGCTGAGGGCCTGCTGGAACTCGGGGAATCGCACGATCCACTCCAGCACCAGTCCGCAGTGCATGCACTCCGAGGCATTCATTGAGACAAGTGTCCGACACTGCGGGCAGGCTATTTCGGAGGCTGCCTGTTCCTCGCTCGTGGCGTTCATGGCGCCGCCTCTGCTTCCGGGACATCGAGCCGCTCGCCCGCGTAAAAAGCTTTGATAGACACGTCTTTCAGGTCTTCAGCTCCGAACAGTAGATGGTCTCTGGTTCTCCAGACCGAATTCGCGTCGAGCGTCAACTTTGCGTCGAGTACGACCTGGCGGTCGATGTCGTAGTGGACAAGGCCCGAGCGGATATCGGCGTGGGTCTCCTGCTCGGTTCCTGAGTCGCTGCTCGCGACATCGATGTCACCGCTGCGGACACCGAGCGACCAGTTCTGACTGTTGGCTGGAGACTTTTCGCGGCGCAGACGCAGTTCGCCACTGGTCCGCGTCATGCCATCGAGATGCAACAGGCTGGCGACGTCCTGAACGCGGACCGTCCATTCGTCTCCGACCTGTTTTTCTGCGGTCGGGACAAGGTACTGGTCCATCAGCAGACTGCTGCTGTACGCAATCCGGTTGAGTTCGTCCTGAGTAAACAGGCCGCTGTCCAGGTCCTCAATCCAGGTCACACCAAGTCCCGACCGGTACGTCATCCGGAAGCGGCTGCCGTCCAGTTTGCCCAGCTTCGCCTGCAACTCAAACTCATCTCCAGGCTGAAAGTCGTACTGGCTTGCCAGCCAGGTGAGCGTCCGCTTCAGCCGTGGATCGACGATGTCAGCCAGCGTGGCAAAGTCACGGATGACGCCGTATACGGGAATGTGCCTGAGCAGTCCCTCATAGGCACCCCAGACCGTGGAGATCACCGGCATCTCGGGTTTCGCCAGTTCCAGCGTCCGGCGGGACAGGACGAGCGCCTGCCTGACTTCGGGATAGCTGACCAGAAATGTCAGCTCCCGGCCGTCACTGGCTTCGACCGTTGCTTCGACCGCCACTCTGGCGTCGTAGCGAAACGAGCAGCTTCCCTGCAGACCCCAGTTGCGACTGCTGCCCTGTCCGGTGATTTGAAGGTCGGAGACTCCACGGACACTGCGGCCCGTTGGATATGCGGCCAGCAGCCGCGTCTCACTGACCGGGGCCGGACGTTCGGGTTCCGGCAGCGGAGGAACTTCGATCGGCTTGTGCGGTTTCACCGGAGGCACTGGCGGCTCACAGAGTTCTTTCACCAGAGCAAGATTTCTGCTGGCGAGTGTGCTCCAGACGGTGTCTTCACGGGAATCCTTGAATTCCTCGATAATCTGCTGCCAGGCATCCCGTGCCTCACACCACTTACCGGCCTGCTGGAGTTTCTGTGCTTCCAGGACGACTGGAGGAGGCTCAGGGGCAGGATCGGGTGGTGGGACTTCAGGTTTTTGTAACATTACGACCACAAAGGTGATCGCAATCACTGCGACTCCGGCCAGGACAAGACCGAACGATCCTCGACGCTCACTCATTTGTCAGTTCTCCTCAGGAGTTGCAGTTGTGGCCTGAACACTTCTGTCCAGAGCCGACTTGACGCCGCCGTCGATCACTTCTTTTGGCGGTCCGGGGCAGTCGACGACGCGAACGTCGATCGAGACTCCTGTTCCCGGATTGCCGACGCGGCGAGCGGTATGCAGTCGCCAGACATTCACCGGCCCGGAAAAGGCCTGGTCAACCAGGTTGTCATTCACAGCCCAGCCATCGACTTCCAGCAGCAGCTCGATTGGTTCGCCGACCTTCCATTGAAACTCCACGAACTCCTGCTTTGACTTCGCATAGCTGTGTGCCGTCGAACTGGACCAGGCGTGCTTGACATCGGTCTGCTCATTTCCGCTGTAGAGATTGAATATGCGGTCCTTGCCGTAGTCAGGAACTTCGGTCTCCCCTTCAGGAGGCGTGACGGCGGCTTTGACCAGCTGCAGCTTCCACACGCTGCCGCTGCGTTTTTCAAACTCTGCTTCCCAGCGTTTGAGAATCTGTTCCACGTCTGGACGCAACGCCTCGGGTTCGGCAACCATCGCCTTGACCCAGCGGCTGCCAAACTGTTCCCAGCTGAGATCGGACTGACTGGCCAGCTGATTCCAGAGCGCTGCCGCCCGTCCGGCGGCGCGGCAGAAGGTCACAGTGGATTCCCACGCCGGCTGGTCCCACGGGGCTCCGAGCGTCGTCTGAACCCGATTCCTGATATCAGCTGCAACTTCGTCGTTCGTGCGTGCGGTCAGCCAGACGCCGGCAGCCGTACCGAGTTGTGGCAGTTGCCGCTGCCATCCCGTCAGCCACCGGTCCACGGGATGATCCTGCGGCAGCGTCGAACGAGCCTTGCGCAGTGCGGCGATCCGATCATCCGCCTTCAGGCTGTTGCCATACCACTGCTCCCAGATCGTCTGGGCCTGTCGATGCTGAGTGGTGTCGGACCAGGGCTGCTGGTGATATTCGTCCAGCAGCCGGGACACCGTCTTACTCTGACTGACAGCGGCGATCTGCAGACACCAGGTCCGCAGTTGTTCGGCATCGGCCGCGTCGATCGCTGGCTTCCGTGAACTGATCCAGCGTTCGAGTGTTTCGGGCTCGGCATTCTGCCGCGCACTCAGTGTCTGCTGAAACTCGCTCCAGAGCCGCTGATCGTCCGGGACGGGCTGACCAATAATCTGCAGGATTCGGCTGGCCAGTTGCTCGCGGGTCAATGCCTTGTCGGTGATCGCTGCGCGGATCGCGTCCACGTTCTGGCGAGTCGTGCTGAGCTGTGTGCGGAATTCCTCAAGCTGTTGCTCAAGGCTGCCGTTGCGGCTTTCTGCGGACCGGGTCTGCTGTTCCAGCAGTTCCGCACTGTTCTGCAGCGTTCCGATTTTCTGCTGCAGTGTCTTCACTTCGGTTTGTGTCGCGGCCAGCTCGCCCTCCAGCCTGTTGTTCCCCCACCCGAGCGGGACGGCGATCACGAACAGCAGCACAATGACCGCGGTGAAAAGGCTGCGTTCCAGCCAGACGGGAATCCCTGACCGAAGCAGTTCGGACACGTCACTCGCCCGCTGCGGACGTTTGCGGGGCAGCGGGTCAAGCAGCTTCAGCAGCGTCTGCCTGGTGCTGCGAGAGACGCGTCGCTGTTTGAGCAGCTCACGCATTTCGGCCGTTTTCCCGACCAGTGCCGGCAAGGCCCGATGACCGAGGAACAGTTCGCAGCCCAGAACGCCGAGTGCATACAGGTCCGCCGCTTCAGACGGTTCAGTCACAGCTCCGTTGACTTCAGGAGGCAGGTAACGCTGCAGCTCATCAATGACAACTCGTCCGCCAGACCAGAACGGCAGCGGTCCCGTGACCACATTGCCGATGCAGACCTCGGGAACGGTGCCGTTGTTTCGCAGCAGAATGTTCTCCGGTCGCAGGTCGCCATGAGACAGCCGAAGTGCGTGCAGTTCGGCGATTCCATCGACGACGTCGCTGAAGATCGCCTGCGCGTCATCGACAGGCAGACCTTCCACGGAGAGACGTGTTTCCAGAGTTGACTGGTAGGGTCGCTCAACCAGATACAGGACGGACCCTCCAGCGATCCAGCCGGCTTCCAGTGGTGTCTCGACAGACGACAGCCGCGCACCGGCCAGTCGCTGCAGTCGCGTCAGCACCGCCGCCCGCCATTCTGCATCGACGGAATAGAAGCGGACCACGCGTTCAACAGGACGCTCGACTCCATAGCGTTCATCAACGGCCTCCCAGGCCATCGATCCCACGAGTTCTTTATGCAGCAGCAGGCCGTCCGGCAGCTCCTGCTGCCAGCTCAGCGCTTCCGGGGTCAGGGTTGTGCTCATTTCTGGCTCCGCAGGGTTTCAAGAATCCACTGAAAGACAGGGGACGATTCCGGCTTCTTTTCCGGCACCTGAAGCAGTTCGATGTGTGACAGGTCGAACATCCGCTGGCTGTCAGCACCGGGCAGACGGGCGCTGTCGATCGTGACGGCTCCGTCTCCTTGGCCGGTGCAGAGGGCATCCGCCTGATCAAGGAACCCGGCCAGACGCGCCCGCTGCAGGTCGGAAGCGCCGCGCAACTGCAGCCGCTCATCCAGTGACCGCCGCAGCTCCGCGAGCCTCCGCGCATCGACAAATCCCCGTGTTCCAATCGCGACGTGATAGCGCATGCCCGCGGGCCGTCGCCGGGCATCGAGTGTCTGTAGAAAGAAGCTGCCGGGTTTGAGGTCCTGTGCCGCTTCACCAAGCCCGTCGCGGACTGAGGCCCACGCAGCAGAGCTCTCTGCGTCGGACTGAAACACCAGTTCCAGCCACGGCTGCCCGCGGCTGAGAGCCGAACCCCGATGCGGTGTCCCAAGCAGGAATACGTCGGTCACGCACGTCAGCGCCGGCCGGCCGTTTTCCAGGGCTTCACGAGCGACAAGTCCGCCCATGCTGTGCGCGACGATAGCAATCCGCAGTTGCGGATTCTGCTGCGCCAGCTGAGTCAGTTCTGCGTGCAGCCGCCGTCCACTGACGGCGACAGGCCCATCGTTCGGATAGTCAAACAGCAGCGTCTGCAGCCCGGATCGCTGACAGGCACGCGACAGGCCCTGCAGATCGGTGAGACTCGCCTCCAGCCCGTGAATCAGCAGCACGGACCGGCGTTGTGGATCGAAGTTCTCAGGAAGATGCAGTCCTTTTCCTGCCGGCCAGTCCGGGACGCGAATGCCCAGCAGCGATTCGATCCGCCGTCGCCAATCCTGACGCGCCTCGCTGCTCTGCGGATTCGGAAGACGCAGCACCAGTCGATCATTCTGCAGATCGACGCTGACATCTTCGCCAAGCAGTTCCGGTCGCGCGAGGAGCCGCAGCAGCCGCTGCTCCTGCGGCGTGAGCTGGATTCGGCGGTCCGTGATGACATCGAGCGCGTAATCTGTTCCCAGCTTGCGGTTGCATTCCAGACAGAACCCCCGCAGCGAATAAGTCTGCTTTTCATCGAGCGGGATGACGAGTTCGACGAACTGTCCGGGACTCGACCGTTCAGAACCATTCGGCAGTGGCGTCTCGCGTGAGCGATCACCGATGACGGGTAAACCGCCAGTGCTGGATTGGGCGGTCTCCTGCGCAATTCCTTCGACGACAGTTGTCGCCAGCAAGATGCCAATGACGGCTAACGTTACCGTGACGAAAAGAAGACGTCTCATGCTGCATCAAGCTCTGCTGAAGGAGAGTGGCCGGAGCCTGGACATCTTCTGAAGCGTGAGCGATTCGCAGTCTGTGACAGGAATTCCGGAGAATTCTCAAAATCTCGGTCCAGGCATGGGCGCAAAAGAAAAGGGCGTCGAACCAAGACCGCTCCAGACAACCCCCACCAAGGGGCGTACCGAACAGCACAAGGCCGACGCCCCCGTCTCGCGGGGGCGTGGCACTCAGTGCTGCTTCGGTACAGTCAAGAGCCCGGAGGCTCAGGTTGGTGGTATTTGTCTGGAAGCAGGCTGACGCGTCACGCGTCATTCAGATTGTCAAAGTCAACAGCCAGGTGACTGCGACTGGATCAGGCGTTACATGACTGTTCTCTTCTCGATTCGGGTAGTAATAAGCTGATGAAGACGCTGACACATGGCAGTCCTCTCCTGCAAGAGTGCAGCTTACCACCACTTGTCGCGTCTCTCCAGTAGATGACAACACCTGGCCACAACGCCAGGATGCCGGTAACGTGGATTCTGAATCTTCAGTCGTTCTCTCGACAGATTTGAGAAGCGGACCGATATCAGACCGCAGCAAGCTTTCCCCTTGTCTTTTTGCGTTCGAACGGAACGGCAAATTGCCTGTCATTGTTCCACCCGCTGATCATCGCTCGCAGTCCAGTCTCATCGACGACTGGCTGGGGCGGCTGCGTGCGGGGGATGACTCGGCTCGCGGGGCGCTGGTGGAGCACTCGTGTGAGCGGCTGCGGATGCTCACGCGGCGGATGCTCAATGACTACTCGCGGGTTCGACGGTGGGAAGCGACCGACGATGTGCTGCAGAACGCCCTGCTGCGGCTGCATCGGGCGCTGTGCGAAGTTCATCCGGAATCGACTCGCGACTTCATCAACTTTGCCGCCACTCAGATTCGACGCGAGCTGATCGATCTGGCGCGACGGCACTACGGCCCGGAGGGCATCGGGACGAACCAGCGTTCCGGACAGGCTGACATCAACATCGGGCAGCGGGATGCTCACGTTGATGCGGCGAAGCACGCAGCCTGTGACGAGGGTACGTTCAACCCGGCGGGGCTGGCCGAGTGGACCGAGTTTCATGCTCAGGTTGCCGCGCTCCCGGATGTACCACGTGAAGTCTTTCAACTGGTGTGGTACGAAGGGCTGACTCAGGGCGAAGCCGCCAACGTGCTGGGTGTGTCGCGACGAACTGTCATCCGGCAGTGGCGGACGGCGTGTGTCGAACTTTACCGCGTCATGCATGGAACTCCGCCGGCGATCTCCGGGGAGGCAGACCAGTGAGCCAGCTGACCAGCGACCATAACTGCAACGGCGATCGGTCGTCCGACGATGCGCACGTTTCGGGCGATGGCGTCGAGAGTCTCGTTGAGGAACTCATCGATCGCTGGGAGAC
>JABMPE010000253.1 GCA_013203845.1 Rhodopirellula sp.
ATATCGGACCAGTACAGGGACAGTGAATCACCTGATTGGTCACCGTAAACACCATCTCCGTTCACGTCCCAGTCATATGAGTCAATCCAGCCTTCAGAATCCATGTCATATGACGAGTATCCATCCAGATTTACGTCCATTCCAAAATCTACGGTCGTGTCACCTGAAATCGCTGCCACTGGTGCTGTCAGGAGTAGCCGGCGCTCACAAATCTCAGCATTTCGCAGAATGAACGACTCCATGTGGCGACGCCGTGATTTTCGGGGCCTAAGGATGTCCCAAATTGAAATTGCTGTCATGCTCGTGTCCTCGATCAACAGAGTTTAAACAAGACTGCCCACGGAGAATCGACGCAGTTATACGCATGTGGCATTTTGTTTCAATCACAGAATTCCAAAATATCGAAAATCTCGTCAGTACGAGCTTATCTTGCTGTCCGCAATAAAGTCTGGTCGACGCGATGAACAAATACCTGCGGGAAATGCGTGAGGAACAGACGGACCTGTCGGGAAATGTGGCGTGTCTGAGCAGTTTTCTGGACCGACTGGAGCAGATTCGCGACGAGGATTTACCTCGGCACGAAAAAAAGTTCAAAGACGGACTGAACGACAAAGTCAGTCAGGAGATCGGTACATTCCACTCGGGCCTGCGGCAGGAATGTCGAGAACTTGAAGACAGAATTGAGCAACTCAATGTGGCTCTTGCACAACTCGATTACCGAACAGGCACGTTCATGCGTCTGGAGCCGCGACCGATTTCAGATCGACAGATTGACGACTTCAAGCGGTCGCTCCGCGAGTGTCTTGATGAATCTCTGGAGAACACAGACGACGCGAATGAGGCTCGTTTTGTGAGAATTCAGAGCCTCGTGCAGCGGATGGCGGATAAGGAAGAGACTCGCTGGCGGGACCATGTCATCGATGTCCGAAACTGGTACAGCTTTGCCGCTCGCGAGATCGACCGGGAAACGAACGAGACTCGGGGTTTCTATGAAGGCAGCTCAGGCCAGTCGGGTGGAGAAAAGGCGAAGCTGGCATTCACGATTCTGGTGGCCGCGATCGCGTATCAGAACGACATCGATCCCGATCAGATGACGCCGGGCCGCTTTCACTTTGTTGTTGTCGATGAGATGTTCTCGAAGATCGACGATGAGAATGCCAAACGCGCGCTCAGGCTGTTTGAGCGGTTCGGCCTGCAGATTCTGATCGTCGCTCCGCTCGACGCAAAGGCTCGAGTGACGGAGCCATTCGTTGATAGCTATCTGCATGTCGTGAAAGACGAAACAACGAACCGATCACAGCTCTACAGCATGACGGCTCGCGAATACGAGGAGGTCGTCAAAGGCTTCGACGATGTTTCGACCGCGACCAGAACACGACGTCGCTCTCCGAAATGACAGTTGTTCCCGGTGATGACCGTTGTTCTCGGTCACGAGTGGTTGATTGCGGCGTTGAACGCAGGTGTCCTTTCCATGATCACTCCATCAGAGATCGCCAGCAAAGCGTCAAACGCCTACGAAAAGAAGTTCCTCCCGCTTTGGATTCGCGGTGATGAAGCCGAGTTCTTTCCGCTGCCAATTCGAGCCAATCTCTCCCTCGACGCGAGCGACATTTCGTCCACGATTCAGGCGGTCGACAAACTTCGTGAGGGATCAAAGCAATCCCGCGGCTGGGGTTACACGGTCCACTGGGAAGAGGTGAGACTCCGTGACTTCGGCCGAAACTCGAAGCCGGCTCGCGTCACAATCGACTCGCTGGATGATCTGTTGCGACTGACGGGAACGGGCAAGTCGTTTCAGACAACGTGCTCGGTCGTTAAGCGACTGCGGTCCGACCTGCCTGATCTCGAAGACTGGATCGTCAGTCACGTGCGGATGCTGGGAAAACTGCACGAATCGGTTGACGGGCTGATCGCCGTGTCGCGTTTCTTCATGGAGCATCCGTGGCCAGACTGCTACGCGCGTCAGATTCCCGTTCCGGTTGATACGAAATTCGTGGAACGCCATGAATCGACGCTTCGCCAATGGCTTCGACTGCTACTGCCCGGTTCTGCGATCGATGTCAGCGAGTCGCAATTCGCCAGCCAGTTCGGGCTGCGCGATAAACAGACACATCGCGGCATCCGAGTGCTCGACAGTTCTCTGCTGGCGGAGCTGTCGTTGCCCTTTGCGGAACTGTCACTGCCATTGCGGGCGTTGGCGACTCTACCAGTCCGCGACGCAACCGTGATCGTGGTCGAAAACCGGCTCAATCTCTTCACGCTGCCTTCGCTGCACCGCAGCATCGGGATCGAGGGAGAAGGCAAAGCTGTCACACGTCTGAGAAAGCTCAAATGGCTGCATGACAATCGTCTGATCTACTGGGGTGACATCGACGTGGACGGATTCGAGATTCTGTCGTCTCTCCGCAGCCTGTTTCCGCACGCGGAGAGCGTGTTAATGGACGAGAAGACACTTGAGTTGCATCCGGACGAACAGATTCCCGGAAACCATCGCGCGCCATCGCCACCGTCCAACCTGAAACTGCACGAGGCGGCAGTATTCCAGCGCTGTGCCGGCCGCAACATTCGCCTTGAACAGGAAAAGGTGCTGCAGAAGTACTCGGATGCTGCCCTGGCCGCACTCATGACCGGCAACGAGAAGCCTCGAAACGGCAGATGACGCTGATGCGAACTGAGATCACCTAATTCAGCACCAGCCAAGGAGCGGGACCTTAAAAAACGAGAAAAACGGGGCATAATTGAGATCAGATATTTAATAATGCGGTCGACGAGGAGAATTCCCGGCGAGAAGGAGCGTGCCGTGACAGAGACCGACGAATCAGCAGACGCCCGGACGATCATCGAAGCCGTGATCCGCGAAGCGCAGGAATCCGCAGTCGTTGTCGGTCGATTCCTGCAGAGTGTGGATTCCTCAATCGGCCGCTGCCTGTCTCATGACATCTTGCTGAAACTTGATGCGTGGACTCGCATTTATCGGTGGGAACGCGCAGGTGTCTTCAGCCATCTTGATGCCGGACTTCCGGGGGCAGCCGAAGTGCTGGCTGACGTCGAACGCGAATTTCGTGGCGAGCCAGCCGTGTACCCCGTGCAGGAACTCGGACGTCGTGTTCTTGTCTTCGCAATGCAGCGCATGAGTTGGCGTCTCAACGCGACTCATCTTGAAGCAGAAATCATCGACACAACGGCTCCGGAAGAACTTCTCGACGCGCTCGCTCGACTTCTCTGGGCGAACCGCCATCTCTCACTGGACCAATCGTGAAAGTTCAGGTTGCCCCTTGGTTCCGGGGCGAATTCAAATCAGGGCGCGATCGCCGTACAACAGTAAGGATGCCTCATGTCAGCTCGAACAAAACGCCACGCGCTGTGCTACCTGTGGCGCAGCACGTCGAAACAGGAGATGGGGATTCATGGACAGCTCGAATGGGCACTTCAGACTGCCTGCAAACACGAAGTGAATCTCGAAGCGAGCCCGGACGACATTGGCGAAATGCTGCAGCGTGGCTTGAAAAGTTATCGCGGCATCCGGCTTGACGACGGAATCTCAGGCAGCCGTCTCGATCGGCCTGGCTTTGTTTCGCTTCGTCGTGCTGCATTGCAGAATAGCAATATCAGCCACATTCTGATCCACAAGTCCGATCGGTTTGCCCGGCCAGAGCAGGCCGTCCAGGCGATGGCGATGGAAACCGAGCTACTGCACGCCGGCCTGACAATCGTCTTCTCAAACCGTATCTCAGAGCCTCGTGAAAGAGGAATCCATTATTTCGAGCGAGACATTTTGTTGCTGCATGAATACAGCCAGAATGGCGAATTCCTGACTCAGCTCGCCGAACGCGTACTGGCCGCGCAGATTCGGCTCGCAAAGGGTGGCTACTGGACGGGAGGTACAGCGCCGTACGGATTTGTCCGAGTGCTGTGCGATGCAGCTGGTAATGAAATCATGGTTCTCGATGAAAAGACCACGATCCGTCGTGAAGGGTGTCACGTCAGAATTCGTGCCGATGAACAGAATCCGGAACGAATTCAGACTTGGCTGCGCATTCTGGAGTGGTACGGCGTCGATGGCTGGGGAGTGCAGCGGATAGCGAATCGACTGAACGAACTGCGCATCCCCTCTCCAAATGCTGGTCGGACTCGCGAGATCGACGGCGTACGACGCCCCAATTCAGACAAGTGGTGTAAGAAGACCGTAAAGAGACTCATCGGAAACCAGGCCATCATTGGTATGGCCGTCTTTGGGGTTCGCTCAGGATGAGCGCACCGACGTTTCTCCCCGGAAGGTCCACGAACTCTGACGGAGTCAGATCGAACTGAGGGAGACCGAGCGCGTAACATTTTCAACCCGAAAGAGGAGTTAATTGTCGTTAAGTCCGGCTACGAGCCTGCCGCCAGCGTCGACCTCTTTGAATCATGTCAGGAGCAGCGTGAGACGCGAGGCAGAAGTCAGCGTGGGATTTCGAAATCCGATCCAGCGATCTATCCCTTGAGCACGCGCATTTATGACCTCTCTGGCGACTGCAATGCGACCTTCTATGGAGTGAAAAGCGCTCGTACATTTGCTCCGCCTACACGGAGTCCAATGGCCGTGAGTGTTTTCGTCATTCACTCGATGCAGACGTTGCACTCCGATATACGGTCAACACTCTGAGGCAGCGACTCATCGCTGCGGGTGGACGAAAAGCTCTGCGAAGTCGACTTGAATCGCTGGCAGCAGACGACCAGACAGACTCATGCGATGCCGCACTCGACGAGCTGACATGGATTGAGAAACGCTGCGTGTCATTGAAGGCCGAAGCGGAAACAACGCTCACCAACATGAGTCGTGCGAAAACAGAGACAGCCTGCCTGGCTCTCGAACAACGTTATAACGAGACGCTGGCCGACATCGAAAAACTGGAATCAGAGGCTGAGGTTCTTCGCACAAGAAAGACCGTTGGCACCGACGGAAAACATCGCGCAGTTGAGGACGCGCTTGGGCTCTACGACGAGATAAACCGCATCACGTCCGACGAAAACGCTCGTTCTGACATCAACCGTGTCCTCAGGCAGCTCAATTTTCAGATGGGCCTACGCTATGTCGAGAATGCACACTGTAAGCGGCCCAAGAGAATTCTCATTGGCGGACGGCTTACACTTGGCGACAATCCTCGCCAGCGAGACAACTCACATGGCAGCGGTGACCATCCATCGGATATGGATGGAGACGGTCAAGACTCGGAGTCCGATCCGTCAGGATGCACGCATCCCACCCATGCCGCCCATGTTGTTCAGCAAGCGGACCAATGTATCGGGAAGGCCTCAGGAGCGCAGCGACGCCGCTCCGGCAAGCCGATGAAAGGCGAAGCTTGCTGATGCCGAACGATGCCGGAACGAGGCTCGGCCTGCTCCGGCCTGCAGGCTGAGTTTCTACCGCGTTGCATGCGGCCTATCAGGTTTCGCCCCACCGTATCTCGATGCCAGCGTTCGACGCCACCGAAGCTCTCCGCCGCTGCACGCTCAAAATCTGCCGTTTGCGGCGGTGGATTCTCAATTGAAAATTCGGCTGCGACCGCAACTCGGCTGCATATTCTTATGCCACCCGGCGACTGGCTGGTAGTCACGGCTGTTTGTGAAAGGGGATCCCGGTAACTTTTGGCACGAGCCACGGAGTAACAG
>JABMPE010000254.1 GCA_013203845.1 Rhodopirellula sp.
CCGATGGGCTGGGACGCGTTCGGACTTCCCGCCGAAGAGTACGCGATCAAGACGCAGACTCACCCGGCGGTCACGACCTATAAAAACATCGACGAGTTTCGGCGGCAGCTTCAGATGCTCGGTTTCAGCTACGACTGGAGCCGTGAGTTCGCGACAACGGACGAAGATTATTATCGCTGGACTCAGTGGATTTTTCTTGAACTCTTCGACACGTGGTACGACGCCGATTGCGAATGGACCGGCCCGGACGGCAAGCAGCGCACTGGTCGCGGTCGTCCGATCGCCGAGTTGCCCATCCCGGACGACGTAAATGCCGAAGGCGAGGAAGCAATCCGCCGCTACCAGGATTCCAAACGACTCGCCTACCAGCACGAAGCTCCCGTGAACTGGTGCCCGGCTCTCGGCACGGTGCTGGCGAACGAGGAAATTGTCGACGGCAAGAGCGAACGCGGCAGCCATCCGGTCGAACGCTTCCCGCTCCGTCAGTGGATGCTCCGCATCACATCCTACGCCGACCGACTGATCAACGAACTCGACGATCTCAACTGGTCCGAATCTATTAAGGACATGCAGCGCAACTGGATCGGACGTTCGACCGGTGCTGAGGTCGACTTCTTTGTAGGGTGGGCTTCGCCCACCAGTCCGGCTCCGCCCACCAGTCCGACGGACGAGAACGCCGGTGGCAATGAAGCTGGTGGGCAAAGCCCACCCTACGAGAGCTGGAAGGCCTCGCGCGCTAAGTCCGGTTTCCCCGAGAAACCCGGCGACGACGTCCTGCGTGTTTACACGACTCGGCCGGACACGCTTTACGGGGCGACCTACATGGTCATCGCTCCGGAGCATTCGTTCGTCGAGCGACTCACGACTCCCGAACAGAAGGCCGCCGTCGATACTTACGTGAAACAGAGTTCGCTGAAGAGCGATCTCGACCGCACCGACCTGGCCAAAGACAAAAGCGGAGTCTTCACCGGCAGCTACGCGATCAACCCGGTTAATGGCGAGCAGGTACCAATCTGGATCGCGGATTACGTTCTGATCAGCTACGGAACGGGAGCCATCATGGCCGTTCCCGCGCACGACGAACGCGATTTTGAGTTCGCAAAGCTAAAGGGACTGCCGATCAAGTATGTCGTTGCGATCGATAAAGATTGTGACATTGAGTTCGTCCGGTACGCCGAAGAGTCGATATCAATTGTTAGTGTCGACGCTGTCTTGGCAATTGATTCTCAGACGGATTTAGATTCAACGTGGGACAACTGGACAAGGAAAACAACGGAGAAAAAAAAGTTTTCAGAAAAAGCTAAACTCACGCTTATTGACGGCGAACGATGCGGTTCAATGTGGTTTATCCGATTTAGCTTTGACCAAGTCGGATACAGCATGAGCGCGCCAAACATCATCGAAGTGAAACGCGCGATGCTTCATCCTGGTTATGCAATTCAGTCTGGTGAATACAATGGATTGCCGACTGATGAATTCAAAGCACAGATCACCGAAGACTTGCACACAGCTGGAATGGCGAAACAGGCGGTCAACTTCAAACTTCGCGACTGGCTGTTCAGCCGGCAGCGGTACTGGGGCGAGCCGTTTCCGATCTGGCATGAACTCGATGCCGACGGAAATCGAACGGGGCTCATGCGTGTCGACGCGGCGGACGAGCTGCCCGTCATCCTGCCGGAAATGGAAAAGTTCAAACCGACCGGCACGCCTGAGCCGATGCTCAGCACCGCCCCCGAATCGTGGCTTTACAAGACCGCCGAAGATGGCACGAAGCTCAGGCGAGAAACCAACACGATGCCGCAGTGGGCAGGCTCGTGCTGGTACTACCTCCGCTTTGCCGATCCGAAGAATGCCGACTGCTTCCTTGATCCGGAAGTCGAGAAAAGCTGGCTGCCCGTCGACCTTTACGTCGGCGGTGCCGAGCACGCGGTGCTGCACCTTTTGTACGCAAGGTTCTGGCACAAGGTTCTCTTCGACCGAGGCCACGTCAGCACCTGCGAGCCATTCCGGAAGCTCGTCAATCAGGGCATGATCCTCGGAGACAACAACGAAAAAATGTCGAAAGCACGCGGCAACGTCATCAACCCGGACGACGTCGTGAAAGATTACGGTGCGGACGCGCTGCGACTTTACGAGATGTTCATGGGGCCGCTCGAACAGGTGAAGCCGTGGAGCATGAAGGGCGTCGAAGG
>JABMPE010000035.1 GCA_013203845.1 Rhodopirellula sp.
ATAGTGTGTCTGGTCGCGAGTGGCAGCCGATGATCAGGTCGACGTTGTTCTGCCGAACGTTTCCAGTCAAAGTATTCCGTTGATTCTGATTCCCACCTCGACTCCTCGACGACTTCTCTCCTATGAACGCAGGGTTGCCCCATGCATCCTCGTCGAATTCTGAACCGTGATCAGTCGCCACCTCGCCAGCAAACGATGCTGATGTGCTGGGGCATGTTCGCTTTCGCGATAATCGCGCAAACCGAAGTCTCCGCTGAGCTGATTGTCAGCCCCACAAAGATCGTGCTCGACAGCCCCGAGGCCTCCCAGCAGCTGATTGTTTCGCTCGACGAAAAGACCGGTCGGCGCGACGTCACCGGCGAAGTTCAGTTGAACATCGCGAATACCAGCGTCGTTACGGTTCAGGACGGAGCCCTGTTGCGACCTCAGTCGGAAGGCCAGACGGAGATCGTCGTCCAGCTCGGCGAAGAGACCGTCCGAGTTCTGGTTGAAGTGATCAAGCAGCGAAACCCGGATCCGGTTTCGTTCAGGAATGAGATCATCCCGATCCTCACCAAAGCCCGCTGCAATTCAGGCGGCTGTCACGGAAAGGCGGAAGGTCAGAACGGATTCAAACTGAGCATCTTCGGTTTCGATGCCGAAAGCGACTACGCCGCGTTGATGAAAGACGGCAAAGGACGACGAATTTCGCTCACGCAGCCGGAGACAAGTCTGCTTCTCCTCAAGGGAACGTCTCTGGTTCCGCACGGCGGCGGCCGCAAAATCGACGCTGACAGCTACCGTTACAACCGCGTGCTGAGATGGATTCGCGAAGGGGGGCGGCTTGACCCGGCAACTTCGGATGCCGGTCAGATCGTCAGCATTGAGGTCGAACCGCGGCAACAGATTCTCCTCGCCAACGGAACGCAACAACTGCGAGTTACCGCCATCGATACTGCTGGTGCAAAACGCTGTGTGACTGTCGAGGCCGAGTACGAATCCAACGCCGCCGCGATTGCCGAAGTTGACCAGCGGGGACTGATCCACGCCAGCGATATTCCCGGCGAAGCTGCAATTCTGGTCCGCTATCTCGGCCACATGACTTCCTGCCGAGTTACCATGCCGAGACCGGGCATCACATTCGAACGACCTGCGGAGACAAACTTCGTCGACAAACTGGTCTGGGATCAGCTCGCTCGACTCGGGATTCAGGCCGGCTCTTCGGCGAGTGAGTCCGAGTTTCTGCGGCGAGTCTACCTCGACACGATCGGAACGCTGCCAACTTCGCAGGAAGCTCGGCGTTACCTGGCCGACAAGTCGCCCGGCAAACGTGAGACGCTTATTGAAGAATTACTTAGTCGCGACGAATACGTCGACTACTGGACGATGAAGTGGCTCGACATTCTGCGAGCGGATCAGTTGATCGTGACTCCGCAAGGCACGGTCGCAATGCAACGCTGGCTGCGGCACTGTTTCCAGCAGAACGTTCCCTTCGATCAGATGGCTCGTGAGCTGCTCACGGTTCAGGGAAGTACGACCGCGGAAGGCCCCGGAGCGTTCTATAAGATTCTGAAGAAGCCGGACGAAATGAGTCGCGCCGTCAGCCAGTTGCTGCTGGGAGTTCGCATCGAATGCGCACAGTGTCATCATCACCCGTCAGAACGCTGGAGCCAGGGAGACTACACGGCGCTGGCGGGATTCTTTACCGGAGTGAAACTCAAGAAACTTCCCAACGGCACCGAGGCCATCGTTTCACTGGGCGGTAAAGATTTGCCGCATCCGCGAACTGGAGAACTCGTCCCCGCTCGTGCGCTCGGAGCGGCTGAGACTGACCTGAGTGGTTTATCGGACCGGCGTGTGGCTCTCGCAGACTGGCTGGTCCGACCAGACAACGAGTTCTTCGCCAGGGCCATCGCCAACCGCATCTGGGCCCACTACCTGGGGCGTGGCCTGGTCGAACCGGTCGACGACATGCGTGAAACCAACCCGGCGACGAACGAACCGCTGATGCTGGCGCTGTCGCAACACATGCTGGACGTGAAGTTCGACATGAAGGCTTTCACACGCACGCTGCTGATGTCGCGTGTTTATCAGCTGGGTTCAGAAACCAACGATTCGAATCGCGACGATGTTCAGAACTTCTCGCACGCCGCGTACAAGGCGTTGCCGGCGGAAGCTCTGCTGGATGCGATTTCGCAAAGCACCGGAGTCGCCGAGAAGTTCAACGGCTGGCCGGACGGATATCGAGCGATCCAGATCTGGGATAACCGGATGCCATCGTACTTCTTCCGCATCTTCGGACGACCGGTTCGGGCGACCGTCTGCGAATGTGAACGCAGCGGCGAGCCGAGTATTTCTCAGGCACTGCACCTGCTGAACTCGCCGGAGATCATGGAGAAGATTCAGCATCGCAACGGAACAGCACGTCGACTGGCAAATTCTGAGTTGACGACTGACGAGCTAATTGACGAACTGTATTTAACGACGTTGTCGCGGTTTCCGAATGAAGAAGAACGAAACCAGATGCGGGAAGCGTTTGCGGGACAGGAAACGTCGCGGCAGACAGCAATCGAGGATGTCCTCTGGGCATTGCTCAACACGAAGGAATTCATGTTCAATCACTGAGACCAGACAGCTGGCTCAGTCACTTCGCGAGCGGAACGAGGCAAATCATGTTGCGACTCGAACTCGGAAAACCATCGGTTGGTAATTGTGACGGCTTTGACCGTCGGCATGCGTTGCGGCTCGGAGCGACGAGTCTGCTTGGCGGTTTGAGCCTGCCGACGCTGCTCGAACTGCAGGCCAAAGCCGGGAATGGCCGCGAAGTCAAAGCCAAGTCCTGCGTGTTTCTGTTTCTGGAAGGAGGGCCGCCTCATCAGGATATGTGGGATCCAAAACCGGAAGCTCCGGTAGAAATCCGAGGACCTTTTCTACCGATCGCCACCAACGTGTCGGGGACATTCATCACCAATCAACTTCCGCACTGCGCGAAGATTGCCGACAAGTACACGATCCTTCGCAGTCACAGTCATCGCGATAACGGACACTCCACCGGTTACCACTACGTGATGACCGGGCGGCGAGCCAACTTTGCCGACGGCGACAATCCCATCCCCAACAACGACTACTTTCCGTCGGTCGGGTCGATTGTTGCTCGCGAGCTGGGGCAGGGCGGGGCGGTTCCGCCGTACATCAATCTGCCGCATCCTATGCAGGGCGGCGGCCCCGGTTTTTACGGTGCCGAGTACGCGCCGTTTATCATCGAGTCGGACCCCACTCAGCCGGACTTCGAAGTGCGCGACCTGCATCCGATTCAGGGACTCTCCAGCGGACGGGTTTCGACGCGACGGAAGTTGCTGGCAGGAATCGAGCGGCTGGAGCGTGGCCGAGCCGCAGGCCGAGCCGGAGTAATGTCGACGTATTACGAAAAGGCTCAGAGTCTCATCACGTCTCCGGAAGCCAGGCGGGCGTTCGACATTCACGCCGAACCGGACGACGTTCGAGACCGCTACGGTCGCACGCAGATCGGTCAGTGCGCACTGCTGGCCAGACGGCTGGTGGAAGGCGGGTGCCGCTTCGTGGGTATTGACGCTCCCGGCTGGGACGTTCACTTCAACTGCTTCCCCAGCCTGCAGACCGATCTGATTCCGTACGCCGATCGAGCCTTCAGTGCGCTGGTGCTGGATCTGGAAGAACGCGGTCTGCTCGACGAAACGCTCGTCGTCATGATGGGCGAAATGGGACGCACACCGCGAGTCAACGCGCAGGCCGGCCGTGATCACTGGTCGATGGCTCAGACAGTTATTTTTGCCGGCGGCGGTGTGAAGCCAGGGCAGGTGATCGGAGCCACCGATAAGCACGCGACTGCTCCGAGCACCGAACCGATCAGCGTCAACGATCTGCTGCGGACGATTCACACGCTGATGGGCATCGATCCGGATCGAACGTACCTTGGTCCACTCGGTCGACCTGTTCCACTCGTCGACGGCGGAAAATTCATCGACGCGCTGGTTTAGGCGTTTGACTTTATCAGGTGAGAATATGCCTTCGATGATTCGCGCTTACGCCGGTTCGTTGCTGCTCGTGTTTCTCTTTGCGAGTGATGCAGACGCTCAGCAGGCACCATCCATCGGCTATATGTTTCCGCCTGGCGGGCAGGCAGGCTCCACGGTGGATGTCGTACTCGGCGGCTACGACTGGACTCCGGACATGGAGTTGTTCGTGCGGGACGCGCGGATTCAACTCGAACTGGCTGGTGCCCCTGGCCCGGTGATCGTGCCCGAGCCACCGTACTGGTTCGGCAAGAAAGCTCGACGCGGACCGTTTCCAATGCCGCGTGAAACTCACGCGAAGCTCAAACTGCCAGTCGACCTGTCACCCGGAATCTATCGCTGGCAGGCCGCCAACGCGAACGGCGCAACGGCCTCCGGCAAGTTCGTCGTTTCTGACGTTCTCGAAGTGGTCGAGGAACGAGGCCGGCAGGTGCCTCAGCATTTAACGTCGCTGCCGGTCACGGTCTCCGGCCAGATTCTGAAGATTGAAGAGGTTGACGAGTTCCGTTTCACAGCGCCGGCGACCGGACCAATGTCGTGCGAAATCGTTTCTGCTGCTATTGGCTCACCGTTGACGGCTGTCGTTGAAATTCGTGATGCCTCGGGAAGATTAATCGCTGACGTGGCTGATACGGCCGCGCGAGATGCTGCGTTCACCTTTGCTGTTGAAGCCGGACAGCAGTACTTCGTACGCGTCTACGATATCGACTTTCGAGGCAATCGTTCATTCGTTTATCGGCTGTCGCTGACACCCGGCCCGCGACTTGTCTCGACAATTCCGGCGGTTGTTCAGCGCGGAACGACTCGCGAAATTGAGTTTGTTGGATACGGCTTGCAAACAGGAGCCGCGAAACTTGAGTCGCTGACCCGCTCGTTCGAAGTACCGGCAGATCCAGCGGCGGAGTCGTTTCAGGGTCAGCTCGATCTGAGTAACGATCAGTCAGTGTCCTTCCACATTCCGGTCAGTGATCTTTCAGAACAGGTCGAAGTGCGCCAGCAGGGCAAGCCGGCGCAGACGCCGATGGATCTGAGTTTCCCTTCAGCGATGACCGGCGTTCTTGATCAGCGATACGGAATCGATCGATATCGGCTGTCTGGAGCAAAGGGAGATGTCTGGGTCATCGACGTTCAGGCCGAAAGCCTGGGGTCGCCGCTCGACGTGTCGTTAGCCGTCGTGAAAGAGGACAGTACCGAACTGCAGCGGGTCGATGATGTGCCGGGGACAACCGACGCGCGCCTGGTATTCACAGTGCCGGCGGACGGTTCTTACGACCTGCTGGTCAGCGACACATCGGGATCCAGCGGCAATCGGCAGGCGATTTATCGTCTCGTTCTTCAACAGGCGAGTCCAGGTTTTCGGCTGACAGTTCCGGAACTTCATACCGTTTCGATTGGTGGTTCAACCGTGCTCGCCATCAAAGCTGAGAGAACCGGAGGATTCACCGGTCCCATTTCGGTAGCAGTCGATGGTTTGCCGGAAGGTGTTTCGATTCCGGCAGACGCCGCCATTCCGGAGAAGAAAAACGATCTCAAGTTGAACATCACGGCGGCGGCTGACGCGGGCACGATCGCTCGCCTGATTACTGTGACCGGCACGGCGACAATTGATGACGCGCAGATGCAGCATTCGCCGGAACCTGTGCTGCTGGCGGTCACGCTGAAACCGCCATTCACCATCACCGCCGAAGGCCGGGACGACGTGACCAAGTGGCCGCGTGGCACGACGTTTCCTGCTCCGGTCCTGATCGAGCGGGACGAGTCGTTCAAAGGCGACATCGTGCTGGAGATGCATTCCAAACAAGGGCGACATCGTCAGGGAATTCGTGGGCCGGAGATGACGATTAAACCGGGTGAGAATCGCGTTCACTATCCGGTGTTTCTGCCCGAATGGCTGGAGACAACTCGCACATCACGCATGGTTGTCAACGGCGTTGCAGAAGTTGCCGATCCGAAAGGACGAGTTCGCTACCTGTCGAGCAAACTAGTCACACGCATCGGTTTTCTACCCACCGGAGCAATGTTGAAAATCGAAAGCCCGGTGCCGGAAATTGAACTCTCGTCGGACGATCGTTTCGATTTTCCGGTCAGCATTTTTCGGGCCCCCGAATTGACAGGACCGTTCACGGTGGAACTGGTTCCCGAGACGGAAGACGCGTCAGTATTCAGCGCCGCAACGGTGCAGGCCAACGAAAAGGCCGAGCAGGTGGTTCTTCGAGTCACCCATCCTCCGGGACATGCTGTCAGCCGAGTCGTGGTCCTGAAGGTGCGGGCAACTGGTAACTGGAACGGCTATCCGGTGATTGCCGAAACGACGCTGAGCGTGGTGCCGATCTCGACGCCTGCCCGAAAAGTCGCGATGCCCTGACGCTGCTCCGACTGGTCGATCAGAAACCGGATCGCAACAGGTTCCAGGGTTGTCGTAAGGGCGGTTCCCAACGGCTGGCAGAACCGTTTGCTGCTCTGCAATCGGCGGTGATGCCATTGTCAGCAGTCGTATCATTCTGCTGCCGTGTCATTCCGTGGATTCCACGGTTTCATTACCCTGCGACGGCTTCCGCTGGTGTCACCGACTGGCACACCCCGAATTACCACTTAAACGTTAAGGAGAACCGACAGCCATGCATCGTCGTATGACTCTGTCTGTGCTTGCAGTTTCCGTCATGTTGACTGGAATGAGCTGTGTCAAACGGTCTGACGTGGGGGCTCCCCCGGTGCCGACCGCCGAGGCCCTCAACAATCGCAGTGGTGGCTCGTCGACTGAGTCGATTCTCGTCCGACTGGAAACAAGCAAGGGCGATATCGACATTGCCGTGCATCCTGACTGGGCACCAGTCGGTGTCGAACGATTTCTGAAACTGGTCGACATCGGCTTTTACGACGAGTGTCGATTCTTTCGCGTTCTGCCGAATTTCATGGTTCAGGTCGGTATGAACGGCGATCCAAAGCTGCATGCAAAGTGGTCGGACAACACAATTCAGGACGACCCGGTCATCGAGTCCAACCAGCGCGGCTATGTGACTTTTGCCAAGTCGGGATTGCCGAACTCGCGGTCGACGCAGTTCTTCATCAACTACAAAGACAACTCTCAACTCGATAGCGACCGCTTCGCACCGTTTGGCAAGGTTGTCTCCGGCATGGATGTCGCACTGGCGATCAACGCCGAATATCGTGAGCGTCCCGATCAGAACGCCATTCGACAGGTTGGCAACGATTATCTCAAGAGTCAGTTTCCCAAGCTGGACTTCATCAAAAAAGCGTACGTCGTTCAAAACTGAGTCGCCAGAACGGAAACGGTCACGATCGGAATCACGATCGGTAGGGTATGTCGAGCGAAGCGCTGGCGTACCATCGCATAAAACGATGACGGTCGAAGTCCTTGCCACTGTCATGCCAGCGTTTCGCTTGTCATGACCTGCGCCGGCTGCCAGACATTCAGGGCAGTCGCGTCAGAATGTCTTCGACCGGCTGCCTTTTCTGTTGCGCCACGTTGGCCGCGTAGCCGTACCACAGGACGCCGACCGTTTGACGTTGCTCAGAGTCCACATTCAGCAATCGGTAAAAGTCTGGATGTCGAGTGACGGCTCCGGTCGTCCACTTAACGCCGATGCCGACCGACCACAGGTAGAGACTCAAATTCTGAATCGCGCAACAGCAAGCGGCGTAGTCCTCTTTTTCCAGCTCGGCGTCGTCAGGCGATAGTGAAGACGTCACGACCAGCCAGCCGGGAATTTGGCTCCACCGTTCACGTTTGGCCTCGCCCGCCGCTGGTCCCTTCTTGTCGGCGACCAGCCGGGCGTTCAAGTCGACGACTGCCGAAATCGTTTCCGGGCCGAGATGATGAAATCGCCACGGCTCGGTATGACGATGATTGGGAGCCCAGCTCGCCAGTTCGATTGCCTTTTCAATTTGCTCGAAAGGGGCGACTTCCGTTGTGAAGTTGTGAACCGTGCGCCGGCTACGGATCACGTCTTCAAGGGTCTGAGCCATTGCTTCATCGTCTCCACCGCTGTTCATCGATCAGTTGCTCCACTCTGTTGGCAATTCAAACTCTGCGTGTCGTCAGCAGATTGAAGTGTCAGAGCCGAAGATGCAAAGCAGCGTGATTGCTGATCAGCAGCCAGTGGTTGGTAGGCTGGAACAAGCTCCAGCCAGTCGGTCACTCAGTTCTCTTCGCTGCTCACAGGCGCGAGCTTCAGC
Organism: Rhodopirellula sp.; assembly: GCA_013203845.1. Lineage (GTDB taxonomy): Bacteria > Planctomycetota > Planctomycetia > Planctomycetales > Planctomycetaceae > JABMPE01. The sequence continues at coordinate 8,229 of JABMPE010000035.1, forward strand.
CGACTCTGCGGAACCAGCTTGACCTTGATGGTGACTGGCTTGGCTTCGCCTCCCCGTACAAACCACTCGGGGAATGTTCCGTCTGTGATGTCGGAGAAGTCCGCTTCAAGAATTCCGAGATTGTTTTTCCTGAACGGGATCCGAGGCGGCACCGCGCCGTGCAGGTTGAGCTGATAACTCACCGGCTCCAGACACGCGAACGAGAACCGCCCCTCGTCGTCGGTTCTTCCCCAGACGGCGTCCTGGAATTCGGCACGCTTGTCCGTTGGGTTTCCCCCCGTTGGAAAGAGGAAGAAGCGCGCGTCGGCAATCCCGCGACCGGTTGCATCGTCGATGAGTTGTCCTGCGGCAGCGACTCCGCGTTTCAGCGTCAGTTGCTCAGGCAGGTTCGCCCAGTCCAGCTTCAGCTTCTGTCCGCGGAATGGTCCGGCGGCTTCGACCTGAAATGTCGTCTCGCCGGGAATCGAATCGGTGACGTGTTGAAAGTCGACCTGCCCGTCTTTGTTGACGCCCCAGCCCGTCGAGCGACTGAACCCGAGTCCCGGACTGAACCAGCCGCCGACCTTTGCACCAATTGCCGGCTGTCCCTGCTCGTCAAGCAGTTGAAGAGTGTGCGTTCGCCCCTTCTCGAACTGAAACTTGAGATTACTGATTGGCTCGGCGGCGGTCAGCGAAAACGGCTCGCTGACAATCGCCGCGACGCTGCCGGGACGATTATCCGTAATGAGCAGTTTGAATTCCTCGCCGAACGGGATTCCGGGCAACACGAACTCACCCGGCGGGTCCGTTCCGGTAACTCGCTCATTCGCCCCTTTGTATTTCGACTTGCGATTGACCGGTCGTAAATCGATTTTGAACTGCCGAGCCAGCGTTCCGTCGGCCAGTCGCACCACGCCGCGAACCGCACCGCCAGCGAGCAACGGAACGTCGAGTTGAAACGGTTCGTAGCTCGCTTCGACTTCAATTTCGGACTGACCGACGACCGAGTATCCCGTGAAGCTGCGATCGCTCCAGACAATTTTCGTGGGGACTTCGACGTTGAACTCAACCTTCGCGTCGACGATGTCGAGTTCCGCACTGGAGTAGCCACCCGAATTGGAACGCGTCAGATAACCGGCTCGAAACTTTCCGGTGATCGGCACGCTCGGGTCGGCACCGACCAGATTCAGGATGACTCGTCGCTGCGGACCCTGCGGTTCTGGCAACTTTTCAACGATCGGTTTATACGGCCTTGCTTTCTCCGGTGGTTGTGTCAGGTCGATGACCAGATCACTGATCGATTCGGTTAGTTCGAGAGCGATTGTTCGATCGGGGAATTGCAGCCGAAGATCGCCTCTGACGAGATTCTTGATCTCGAAGTATCCCTTGCCGTCTCTTTCTTCGACATCGGCGTAGGCAATCCAGTAGCGGTCAACATTTCTGTACCGAATGTGCTTTTGCTTTGATCGCCCTCGTGTGCGGAGAGCCGAGAGGTCGCCGATGATCCTACCGGAAACAGTCAGTTCCGGGTGAAGTGTCAGGTCAATCAGTTCGGCACCTGCTTTGATTTCTTTCAGGAATGTCGGTCCGAAACCCGATTTCATGATGAGCAAGTCGTACGTGGTGCTGGCTGCGAGGGCGTCGAGTGTCAGTATGCCGTTACTGTTGGACGGACCGTAGCGATACAGCCCTGCATATTGGGATTCGTATTCTTGAATGGATTCTTCTCTCGGGTCACGGTGGAAAACCGTTGACACCTGACCGCTTTGATTGGGATGTTCCGCAGTGACATAAGCAAAGGCACCCGAGACAGGTTGGCCATCGGTGTCTGACTCGATTTTGATCGTCGTCGGTCGGGCCGGTTTCATTTTGATCGTGCTGATAACGCCTGGCTGAAGATTCAGGTCATATTTCGCAGTTTGAAACCCAGCTGCTCGAATGTCCGCCGTCCATGTCAGCTTCGACGTGCAGGCCGGAATTGTGGTCGTGCCATCCGGATTTGTTTCCGATCGAGACTCGCCCAACCGTGCGTAGCTGCTGGCATTATCCAGGTGAAACATTCCTGAGACGAATGCGTTGCCGATTGGCTTGTTCGATGAATCGACGACACGAAGTTGTCCGGTGAAACCTGGCTTGAGAATGATCTCAAGGTTGTCGATGACTTGCCCGGACCGAATCGTGAACGGCCCCACCGCTGCGGGAGCAAAGCGTTTTGCAGATTCCGTGTCGCGGCGAAACCCGATGTGCAATCCCAGAGTTGCCGTGTCGCCCCGAACAGATTTTTGCGACCGCGTCTTGCCTGAGAATAGAAACTCGCTGGCTGGTTCGTTGAAATTTGCAAACCCTTCCGTAGCACCGATGCCCGGCCCGGAGAATGTTCCGTAAATAGTGAGCGGGACTGGCAACGGACTGCCATCAGAAGTTCGAACAATCCCAGAAACAGTGACCGGTTCTGGGAATAGTGAGCCGGGTTCTGGCTCGTCTGAACTGTAAACGGGCACGCCTTCACGGCGAGCCAGTTCGCCTTTCGCCTCGATCAACGCTTCGATTTTCTCGACACGTTCCTTGGGTGAAAGAGCCCGCTGAACAACCTGAACGGTCGCGTCGGCTCCTTCGTAAAGGCCGAAGGACACAAGGGCGTAAGCGACGACGACTCCGAGGAGCGTGTACCAGGGAACCTGGATGTGAGGTCGCTGGTCGGGAGTCACGATCCGTCGGACTCGATCAAATAACGGTGTCGTTGATTCGGGTGGTTCGTCGCCGACGAACGACTGCACGCCAGCGGCATTGGCGAACTCGCTGGCTGCTGCTATTCCGAGCGACTCGGTCAACTGTTCGACGATCGCCAGCAACGTTCGAGCGACCGGCACAGCAGAGCCCGTGGCTGCGACGGCCAGAGCATCGCAACACGCTTCTCGTTCAATTCGGATTTGCCGAGTCAGCCACCAGACCGCCGGGTTGAAGAACAGAAACGACTCGACCAGCAACTGCCCCAGATTTACGAGAAAGTCATAACGCCGCGCGTGGGCCAGTTCGTGAGCGATGACGATTCTCAATTGCTCGATCGGCACTCCGGTCAGCATGGCTGGCGGCAGCAGCAGCGTCGGCCAGTAAGTGCCGACGATTCCGGGCACGGAAACTTTGTCACTGATCATCAGGGAGACCGGCCAGCGTAATTTCATGCGGCGAGACAGCTCGGCCATCACTTCACGAATTTGAGCGACCCGCGTGTCATCAACGGACTCCGACGAAGCCCGCAGATTTCGAAGCGCAACGATCACTCGCACCAGCCGAAACAACATCGTCAGCACGCCGATTCCCCACACTCCCGCGGCAAGGGCTGGCCACGCGAATTGCGATTGCTTCGTAATGTCGGAAGTCGTCGATGCTGGGCGACGGTCATCGGCTTTGGGAGCTGTAACGTGTGCTTCTACTGCATGCGATGTGGCGGAATGGCTCGGCGGAACGACTTCGGTGAGACCGCGAGGATCGCTCAATCGTGAGACCGTCATCGAGGTCTGATCGGTCAGCAGCGAGTGGGAGTTGCTTGTTGGAACGTTTGACCGCGGCCCTGTCTCGGCATCAATACCTGTCGACGTGGTCGCCGATGTGAAAACAGCGGCCGCCGTCACCAGCATTGCCAGCACGACGGCAACCAGACCGCCACACACAACGGCGTAGCGAGTCTCCGAACGTCTTGCCGGCAACCTGCGAAGCGCGAGCCAACAGAAAACAGCGACGATGCTCGCCTGCCACAGCGAGTGTCCCAGCGTCTGAATCAGCAGACGGCAGTTCTCAATGAAAACGGCATCGAGCATGAGGTGACTCCGCGAGGCAACAATGAGAGGGCGATCAATCAACGAGTGCCGGCAGCGGCTCGTTACGACTTCCGACGGGACTTTGATTTCGGCAGTGTGCCTTCAAACTCGTCCAGAAACTGACGAATGGCGTTCACGTCTTCGGTGGCGGCATTGCTGCCGGATAGGAGCTGCTGCACGGCCAGCGCCGGGTCGCCTCCGAACACGCGACTGACCAGACTCTTCATCATCGGTCCGGCAATCTGCTCACGAGTCTTCCTGGGCGAGTAGATATTTGCGGGGCCGTCTTTCTGCCGCTTCGCCGACAGCAGCCCCTTTTTCTGCATGACCTGCATGACAGACAGGACCGACGTGTAGGCCCGCGGTTTTCCATCGGGAAGTCGCCCCATGACTTCCCGAACGGTCGACGGTCCGTGCTCCCACAGGACGCCGAGCACCTGAAGTTCAAACTCGGCCGGTTGATACTTTTCGCTCTTCATGATCACCTCTACTGTTTAAACAGTACGGAAGCGACCATTGTGTACTGTTTCAACAGTACGTCAAGCCGAATTCTCACCAGCAGGTGTCAAAAAGCCGCAGGAACCGGCGTGAATTACTGACGGTTACTGTCGAGCAGCCGCAACATCTCGGTCGCGTATCGTTGCCCGAGGGTCAACTGGCTCTTGCGATCAAAGTGGACCTTGTCGAAGACTGTCAGCCCGTTGGCTCGGGCAAGCCCTGTGTGCGGAATCGTTTCGACCATCTGCTGCATGTGAGCGTTGACGGTGCCCTCGCCGTAGATCTCGCCCGCGACAAACGGCAAATCGTCATTCTTCAGTTCAGTTCTGAGTCTCAAAATCAGCTCGGTCAGCCGTTCCAGGTAGTCGGCGTCGTTCCGGTTGGACTCGCCCTGATGCCAGAGAACGCCGTCAATTCGCAGCCCCTTTACCTTCGACAATCGAGTCATCGCGTGAACGTAGAGAGCTTGCCCTTTTCCCCACTGCTGAATCGACGAGCCGCCGCGAGCGTTGGAAATCAGGCCGATTGTTTTACCCGGCAGCTTCGCACTCATCTCGTGAGCGAAACCCGCTCCGGGGCTGATTCTTTGCATGCTGAGATCTTTGCGGTCGGTAGCAAACCGGTTCAGTGGATTCGCCGCCGGAATCCATTGTCCCTTGTCGTCGAGCAGCAGCACGTTAGCGATTGGTTTCTCATCGCCCTTTTCCAATGCCGCTCGGCCAGCCATGTTGGACTGTCCGATCAGCAGAAAGACAAGGTCGGGCTTTGTGGGCTGATCAGCCGCGTTGACAGCTGATTGAAGAAATGCGGCCAGCAGAAGCAGGATCGAGGCGAGACGGCAGAAAAGTTTCATGAGTGAACTCCGACAAGTTGCAAGGTTCAAAGGACGCGAGAATTTGCGAGCAGGATGAAAGAAGGCAGACCCCTGCAGACTGTAACTCGAAAGCGGCGTGGCTTCAGGTGCGAACGAAAACTACAACCCGACGATTCCCTGCTGCTGGCTCGCCTGCCACACTACGCTGACGAAACCACTACAAGGAACGCATCGGCCAGGCACGAGGAAACAATCTGTGATTGAGGACTGCAAGCACCTAAGAACCTGGCAGAACCTGGCGGCGGCGATGAGTCTTTCGATCTGTGGTCTGGTCAGCACTTCGCAGGCTCAGCGGACGACCGTTCCCTTCGTCGCGGGTTTCGAAAGGTTCGCCCGGCATCAGGAAATGGATGCGGTCCAGGCAGGGCAGCTTTTACTGACCGAGTTGAACTGCACCGCGTGTCATGCGGCAGCTTCAGTCGAACTGAAACCGAAACTCGGGCCGCGTCTCAATGGTGCTGGCAATCGGTTGGAGCAGCAATGGATGGCGAACTTTCTGGCCGATCCTCAACAGGAAAAGCCAGGAACGACGATGCCGGACTTACTGGCCTCGCTGCCCGATAACGACCGCAGAAACGCGGCTGAGGCACTGGCGGCATTTCTCGGCTCGCTGCAGGAACCATTTCCGGAAATCAAAGGGTCGGGTGCGCAGGGTGTCCCCTACGAATTCTGGAAACACGGTGACGAAGCCCAGGGGCAACAGCTTTATCATCAGGTCGGCTGCGTTGCCTGTCATGAGGCTGACGAGAGCTACGAGACCGCCGAGACAAAACCGTCTCCGCTCGATCAGTTGCTGGAGCAGCTCGATGAGGACGAACTCAAAGAACTGGGTCTGAGCACAGCAGCTCGGCGTATTCAATCGGTGCCGCACAGTAACCTGCCGACGAAATATTCGCGGCAGTCTTTAACGTTCTTTCTGCTCGATCCACACAGGACTCGCACCGGCGGTCGGATGCCGAATTTGAAACTGGGAGTCGTCGAAGCAGCCGACATCGCTACCTGGCTGCTGCGAAACCAAACGGTGGAACGGGATGACTTGAACGAGTTGTCGACCGAACTGACCGCACAAGGGCTGCGCGGCCGCCAGCTGTTCAGCGAACTCGGCTGTGCGAGTTGCCACGCCATTAAAGACGTGCCTCGTGGAAAAATGGCGAAGCCGTTACCGGAGCTGGATTTCGGCTCATCACGCAGTTGCTTGACTGTCCCTCAGAAAGGGCTGCCGAATTTCAATCTGGATCAAACCCAGACTGAAACTCTGAAAGCCGCGGTCACTGCGGAGTCCAAATCTGCAACGAAGGCAGCAGTTGTCGTTGAAAAACAACTGAACCTTCTGATGCTGAAGCTGAACTGTCTGGCCTGTCACGAACGCAACGGCCAGGGCGGAGTCGGTCGTTATCGGCGACCGTATTTTGAAACGGTCGGGCATGTCGACATCGGTGACGAAGGACGGCTGCCGCCTCCACTTACCGGTGCTGGTCGCAAGTTGCAGTCGGCATGGCTGACTCGCGTGCTGCATGGAACCGGCGATGTTCGGCCTCACATGCGAATTCGAATGCCGATTTTTCCAGTCGAGCAGGTAAAGCCTCTACCAGGGTTACTCGTAAAAGCAGACAGCGAGTCCGCAAAACAGCCAACGGAAAAAGACGTGTTTGGTGATGTTAGTAAGCTGGCCGAAGCCGGGCGGCAGCTTCTCGACACAGGCTGCGTGCAGTGTCATCCGCTGCGAGGTGACGCTCTGCCCGGCGTTGTCGGCATCGACCTGGAAGGCATCGCCAGCCGAGTTCATCCGCAATGGTTTCGCGATTTCCTGTTCAACCCAGGCAGCCTGAAACCACGGACTCGAATGCCTACCTTCTTCCCCAGTGGAAAGAGTCAGAACGCGGCAATTCTGAGCGGCGACACGGAACAGCAGATCGCCGCAATGTGGACGTACCTGAAGAACATCAACAAGCTTGAGTTGCCGCCCAAGATCGAACGGGCACGTTCTCAGGACTACGAGTTAGTTCCCCAGAACCGACCCATCGTGCTGCGCACCTTTATGGAAGAAGCCGGCACGCACGCGATTGCTGTTGGATTTTCTGAACGCGTTCACTTCGCGTTTGATGCCGAACAGGTTCGACTGGCGAATGCGTGGCGAGGTCGTTTTCTCGATGCACAGGGAACCTGGTTCGTGAGGTTTGCTCCGCCTGCCGAGCCACTTGGTGAGCAGCAGATCGAGTTTCCGCCGGGCGTGCCGTTTGCCCTGTTCGAAGGTTCGGTCATCGAAGGCAACGGAATTCCGAATCCGTCATTCGATGCAAAGGACGCCGGTTATCGGTTTCTTGGTTATCGGTTGGACAAGTCCGGAGTGCCAACATTTCTCTCCAGGTTCGATCGTTTTGACATTGATGATCGGGTCAAACCGGATGCCGAGCGAACGCTCATCCGTCAGTTGACGATTACCGACCGGACCCCGCAGGAGCCACCGGCGTCGATCTGGTTCCGAGCGCACTTTGGCAAGTCGCTGAAACAGAACTCGCCGCTTTCTTACACCAGCGATGCCGGTCTCACGGTGTCGGTGTCGAACAGTGTCGGCGACGCTGGAGAACTGCAGACTCTGAAAGACGGGACTCAGCTTTTGATCCTTGTGAAAGTTGAGCGAAGGAAAACGATTGAGGTGCGCTATTCATGGTAGACCGAACGCTTCTTCTGATCGCGATGCTCATCTGGTCCGGAACGATCGCACGCGCCGCCGCGCCGGACGAGAACGATTATTACCGTCTGGTCCCGGTGGCTGTCTCTGAAACCAGCACGAGTTCACGATCTGCCAACTGGAAGCCCGCTCCCGACGGACTCGCTCTGGAAGTCAGTGGCCTGGCGGTGCTGGATCATCGCCGCGTCGCGGTTGCCATTCGAAAGGGAGAAATCTGGATCCTGGATGGCGTTTACGACGATCCTCCGAAAGACGTGACGTATCACCGTTTCGCATCGGCTTTGCATGAACCGCTGGGGCTGCTCAAACACGGTGACGCCTTTTACACGGCTCAACGCAGCGAGCTGACCAGAATTCGAGACACGGACGGCGACGGTGAGGCCGACGAGTACCTGACCGTCGCGAAAGGCTGGGGAGTTACCGGCGGGTATCACGAATATGCGTACGGACCGAAGCTGGACCGAGATGGCAATCTGTGGCTGACGCTGAATATCGGGATGGGTCTGAAAGGAGCACAGCTCGATCGCACGATCAAAGACCCGATTCTTGGTTACCGTCAGGGCCGATGGCGCGGCTGGGGCATGAAGGTCACTCCGACCGGCGATCTGATGCCCGTTTGCGCGGGGATGAGGTCGCCCTGCGGCATCGGTGCGAACGCCGCCGGCGACATGTTCTACACCGATCAGCAGGGCAACTGGGTCGCGACGAACTCGCTGCACCACATGCGCGAAGGAGCCTTCTTTCATCATCCGGAAGCACTGGCGTCGATGAGCGAACAGGGCTCGCCCATCAGCGGCATCGAGAATGTTCCAGGTGGCCTGCCTTATCCGGAAGCGATGAAAAAGTTCCCTCAGTTGCAACCACCCGCCGTCTGGTTCCCTTACAAAAAAGCGGGGCAGTCGGCGACGGATATCATGCTCGACGAAAGTCACGGAAAATTTGGACCGTTCGCGGGTCAATTATTTGTCGGTGAATTCACTCAGGCGGCGATGAACCGCGTCTTCCTCGAAAAGGTCGACGGCCAGTACCAGGGAGCGTGCTTTCCGTTCCGTTCTCGATTCGCTTCCGCAGTGCTGCGGATGGCTCAAGGCACCGACGGCAGTGTGTTCGTCGGTCTGACCAACCGCGGATGGAGCAGTCTCGGAACCGCCGCGTACGGTCTGCAGCGACTCGTGTGGACGGGAAAGGTGCCGTTCGAGATCCTGGAAATGCGAGCGAAGCCTGATGGCTTTGAGCTGGTCTTTACGAAACCCGTCGACGCGGCCACGGCGACTCAAGCATCATCCTGCGAAATGAGCAGCCACACGTACCTGTACCATTCGACCTACGGCAGTGACGAAATTCAGAAACAACGCCTGAACGTCAAGAAGGCGACGGTGTCAAAGGATGGTCTGCGCATTCGTCTTTACGTCGACGGCCTGCGCGAGCTGTTCGTTCACGAGTTGGTCGCACCCGGAATTCGCAGTCGCGAAGGCGAGCCGCTGCTGCATCCTCATGCCTGGTACACGCTGAATCGAATTCCGAATCCGAAAGAGTGATCACCGATTGCGGTGAAGTCAGTCCTGTCCGAAAAACTGTTCTTCGCGAGGCAGTGCAATCACCGGCCAACTGCCGGGATAGACTCGGACTATGCGACCGGGGCGATAGCCTTCCAGCAGTAGATCAGGCTGTACCTGAATCTGCACGCCACTGCTGCCCGGCTGGAGGGGCACGGTTTTGATTTCGAGAACTGGACCGCGTTTTCGATCGTTGACCGGGTCGTACGTCATCAGGCTTTCCAGCGACACCGCAATGCCAGCCTGCTCGCCCTTAATAACTTCGTTGAACAGTTGGGGATTAACTCCTCCGAAAAAAGTGATGGTCACGATTCGCTGTTTGTTGTCGACGGCGTTGACCCAGCCAGCGAGTCCTCGCTGACGAATGTAGATGTGGTGCCTGGCCATCTGGTGCGATTTCACGAGCTCCCGACTTTCATCATCGATCCAGAGTTCGACCAGTCGGCCTGGACCGTAGAGCGTTGCCCAGGTCATGTTGAGTTGCACGAGCTGCCCAGTCGCTACGTCCGACTGCGTCACCACAGCCTTGCCCTGCCAGACTCGTGTAGAAGCCTGCAGGTCAAATGTGGCTGGCTCGCCAATCGTCTTTCCGTCCTGCAGCAAAGTCGCAGTGAGCTTGTGCTCGTCGAGGTTCAACTCGTCGATTCGCCATTGCTGGTTCTGCCGAGCGTAAAAACTGAAATCATCTTCGAGTCGCAGGCAACGCGTGAAATCAATTTCGTAGCTGCGTCGGTTGTGCCAGCCTTCCAGTGGCGCCGTCTGGTCGTTGGGATCTTTGACGTAAAACAGACCGTGCAGATGTGTACCGAGCGGAATGTCTTCCAACGCGGCCGGAGCACCGTGATAGTAAATCGATCCGTACGGCAGCATCATGGCTCCCGACGGCAGGTCGAAGTGACTGCGATTCTGCTGGTCGGTCCGATCAGCTCGCAGAACAAAGCGACGCTTCAGATGGTCGACGTTGATCAGCTCGCCCGAGTAGTAATGAGCCGAGCCTTCCGGCGGAAATTCTCCGTCGACCAACTGAAACCACGGACGTTTGTCGTCCGGATCTCCATCTGTTCGAAAAGCCGGTCGCTCGTCGGCGTGCAGAATCTCGACGGAGAAACAGCACATCACCAGGAGCATTCTCACAAAGGCAGAGCGTCGCATGGCAACTTCTAAATACGAATCAAACAAGTCAGTCAGTCGCCCAAAGACACTGGAACGCGTTCGAATCATGTTCCCGTTCTCGTAGCCGACAAACGGATTCTCGGTGACAAGGTCATGCTTCACGGCCCAACTGAAAACCGTCTGCACGGTGGCGAGCGTGTCCTTCACGGTCGTCGGGCTGAAATCACCTTTCAGAGCGCCCTCGATCTTCGCCAGATGGAGCTTTCTGATCGCCCATCAGAACTCGAAATCACTCATTCCGTGCCAAATGGGCCCTCGCGCGTTTCAAACTTTGTGTCTCACACCAAACGCCCCATGAAACAAGCTGATTCACGAGGTCGAAAGCCTCCTTCTCGATGAACTCGCGGCACGGCTCGACGTAATTGCCCATCACGACGTACTGGCAAAATCTGTGACAACCTTTTATGTCTCGTGAGGCCAAGGTTTATGTCTCAAATGACAACCTTTGTGTCTCCCACCAAACTGGTGGGAGACATAAAGTCTGAATACGAACGCACTGTGAGACAAGGACTTACGTCGTGGTGAGACAAATAACCTGAGACAGTTGAGACAGAAACCCTGAGACTCTCCGGCGTTTGAGACACAAAGTCTGAACAACCACTTACATTCCTCAGAGCAATTGATCTACCGTTGCCTATCCGGAGTAAAACGCTGATCTGTCGTAGATGTACCGCGCCAGTGTGGATGCGTAGTTGATCGCGTGGAGAACGTCGTCTGGCTGTGTGTCGGGATGCGTGTACTTGATCGTTCTCTGGGAATCGTCGTATTCCGCCGTTTCACACCAGATTTCGTCGATGAACGGATCGCTGTCAGCGAGTCTCGGCAGATCGAGTCTGCGATTCTTGACACGAGTGAAGACCATCCCGAGCGACGGTGTTCGTCCGATTGACCAGCGATAGAGGCGTCCCTTGTACTGTTGTGGCTGCTGGTCCGCGACGGCATAGGTAATACCGTACATTCGCTCGATACCGGTCAGATCTTTCAACAGAAGATTGTTGTAGATTGATCCATTTCCACCCGCGTCAGCAGAAACAAACTGGACGCGGAACAGTCGGCATTTTGCCGCAACTAAACGGAGAATTTCGTCGGGCTCTTCGCGAACTTGGTATCGTTCGATGTGAACGACAATGAATCGATCGTTCTGGATGTACCCGATGACGACTACAGTTCTGGAAGCAGCACCTCCACCCCAGTCGACCCCTGCGATCAGACACTGCCGGCCACCTGCGGGGACATTTTCCCACCGCTGAGCCATCGCCCGCTCACTGCAGCAAGCTTCGACCTCTTCGCGTGTGACGAGATGGTCGCCGAGGTAGGTCGGCAAGCCGAGACACTCATTTCGAAAAAGTGCCGGATTGTAGCTGTCAAATCTCTCCAGCAGCTCTGGGTAATTCAGCCACGGCGTGGCCAGATGATTGATGGTGTAACCGTCACCCCAGTGTGAGCCCGCATTTCGTGGGATCCACAATCCAGTTGACGGATCAATCTCCTGAGAGCACTCCGGACAGACCGGCCCCGAGGGCCCAAGCACTTTCTCATCAAGCCGAACTCGCTGTCCGCACGCGCACGGAACCAGCCATTCATTGGCTGTTGATCGTCCAAAGACATCCTCCAGGTGATTGTCGACGCTTTTCGGTGTTCCTGTAATCAGAACCCGCCGATGCGGAGAATGGCTGAGGGTCTCTTCGAGAACCGGCAGGTCACCACCGGCAATGTCCTGGAATTCATCGATGAACAGGAAGTCGCCGTCGATCCCGCGCACGGCGTCGCCGGAATGGTAAGCCGCCCGGATATAGATCTCCGACTTGTTGCGGAACTGCATGTGCGTAACTTGCGGCTTACGCCCACTGTCTCCGATCAGGATCTTCCGGATCACGGGACTGTCAGCCACAACAGGCATCAGCCGCGACTTCGCGAATACCGTGGCCTGCTCCTGCCTGGGGAACACGATGATGATCCTCACGCCCGGAAACTTGACGGCAGTGTAAACGACGGTGTTGCAAATAAATGTCGTCTTCTCGACCTGTCTGGAGCAACGCAGCACGATTCGACGGGCGGTTGAACTGTAGATCGATGGCAGATACGGCCGCCGATCAAAGGAGATCGGCTGGCCGCGTAGGTGAAGAAACGATTCACACCAATTAAACGGAGTCATCTCGATCGTCATCCATGACTTCGCGCATCAGGTCGTCGACCTGCTGCGGCGATAAAAACGATGACACTATTTCCAGAATACTCGGGTCCTGACGACATCGATCGACCAAGGTTTCCGAATCCACAGTGCCTTCGTTTCGACTCATCCGACGCAAAAGCACATCCAGAACAGTTTTAATGTTGCGATTCATCAACGTCCCGTCCTTCGTCGATATCGCTCCCATGATCACAGCGCCATTGAGTTGCAGAAGCTGAGCCAAAAGTTCATCGACGGATGGAAGTTTCATAGCCCGTTTCCGTCCTGCACCCCGCTGACTATTCTGTCCCTTGTCGCTTCCTCCGTTGGAGTCGGACTCGGCCCGGACACTGGACAACTCATTCCCCGATGTAAAATCCGTTACTTCCTCATCCATTTGAATCGTCTCCGTACTTTCGTTTTGAAAAAACACTCAAGACTGGGACACTTTGCCCAGCAAACTATTCCAAACTTCGTCGCAGTTAAGGTCGGCCAGCAGTTTCGATGTTGACGCCGACTCCATCGCCTGCAGGATTCGTTGCCGCATTGACCGAGCGGTCGCGACACGGGACACGCCCATCACCTTTGCGAGGGACTTCACTGAGATTTCGCGGTCTTCAACCACTGCCCTGATCGCGCAGAACCACATTTGTAGTGACGCCTTCGACCCCGCCATCACTGTTCCTGAACGCAGTCCGAACTGAGTCCGGCATGATCGGCATTGCAACGCTTTTGCGTTCGCGAGATGGGTTGCAGCCCGACCATCGCATTTCCGGCACTGGAACTGCGTCTGAAGTCTTTGAGCCAACCAGGTTTCACAGTCCGATTCGCTCAAAACTGGATCTTGTGGCGGCCTGTCGTCACTGGCTGCCATTCGTCCCTCTCGGAGATGGCGAAGTGCATCCAGGCTGCGCAGAACAGCCCGCTCGTGCGTCCGCCGATATCGAGTGAGACGCTGAATTGCGTCAGATGTTGCCGCCCCGGCGAGCGCAACGTCTCTGAGTTCGGACTCACCGTTCCCGTCATTCAGCAGAAGAGCGGCACGCGCGCCGCGGCGAAGAACGGCATTTTCCATCGACTCGACTTTGTCGAGCACGGCCTGGTGACGGGCGGCTTCCCGGACGAGGTATTCTTCGGTAGGGGTCTGTGGATTCCATTCATAACGTAACTCCTTGGCGATCGAGTCAACGAACTCGTTCTGGAGCACATCAGGCAGAAGCGTCGACGCTGTCAGGCCGTGCCGTACCGCATTGCCTCGCGACTGATTCGTATCCACCTTTGGGCTTGAAGTAGATTTCGCTTTTTCTTTTCCAATTGCAGCTTTCATCCCTGTTTGCCCCATTTTCAATTCGTAAACTCTCGCGGAACCACACAACCCGCTGAACTCTCATTACCGCACAAAACAACCGTGTACTCTTTCAGTGTCCCCTTACAGTGTACCACTTGCGGGTATTCAGTCAACAGGTATCATTACGATTCGTGATTGAATTTCCTCCGCGAAACGAAAACGAGTTCCCACATGGCCGCAACTGATCCCGACAACGCTCGGTTGAATGAAATGCTTCAGATGCTCACTTCAGGAGGGCTCACGCAACAGCAGATCGCTTCGCGAGCCGGACTCCCTGCTCAGTATCTCAGCGACTTGAAGAATGGTCGGCGAACTCTGACGGAACTGACAGCACGGCGGATTGGCGCTGAGTTTGGCGTCAACTACGAGTGGTTACTTGGCACTTCGAACCTGAAGGAACCGTCAAGCCTGTCGTCAGAAGGAGCTCAGACCTCAGAAGGAACGATCTGGCTGCCCTGCTTCCCGTGGCCCATTTCGGGAAGTCCCCGAAGTCATCCCGACTGGGACGGAACGAGCGTGGAACTCGCGGGAGTCGCCGCGGCAAGAGCATCCATGGCAACAGAGCCCTACGTCTTGCGGTTCGGACGCAACGATGTTGAAGGGCGTCTTCGCAAAGATGACCTATTGCTGATCACACAGGCCCTTGACGTCACAACAGAGATTTCCGTCGTGAACTCGGGCCGCAAGCTCCACCTTGCGCGACTTAAAGCAGGACAGTGGGAAAAGGTCGCCGGCGGCATGCTGTCGAGAACAGACACCGTTCTGGGCTACTGCCTTGGAATCGTTTGGGCTTCGTTCTGAAAGCTGATTCTTTGTGGGGGGCCAGCGCATGCGAAACTCGAATTGCCGATTCCGCGAACTGGTGACGAGCCACGTTTGCTGATCTGAAACGAAGACAGAGTGAGCACATCGACCTCAGCACGAGGAGTGTTCTGCATGCAACCTGAATTATCTCGCCAGAGCTAAATTCCAGCCAGAAACGTGGCATAGTTAAGTGAAGCTCGTGGGTTAACTGCTGGAACGCGTCATCCCAGCGCGACCTGCGGTCGTTCTGCGTGTTCATCGACGTGCGACCAGAGCTTACCACTTCGTCCGTTTTTAACTGGAGACAACATGTGCGAGAAATCTGCGAAGGCGAATTCCCCGAGCTCGACCCCCAAGCGAGCAGCATGGACCGGTTGTGTGCGGATTGGTCCGATCATGGCACCGGTCCGAGCTTTCAATGCCGTCTGTGATGAGGAGTCTCATGGTCTCCATCAGTATCACCGTGATTGCGGCGAGCGCGTAGTCAGTCCACGACGATGTCCAACACACGGTCCGTTGGAATCGGGCGAAGTTGTGCTGGGCATTGAGACTCTGCAGGGAACCGTCGCCTTCCCAACGGACAAAGAACTTCAGGAGCTGAAACCGGCGAAAGACGAAGAACTCGTTCTTAGTCGGTTTGTCTCGACTGCAGACATTGATCCAGTGCGTTTCGCAGGGCGGCACCTGTATCTGGTTCCTGCTTCGACTGCGGCAGCCGCGCCTTTTCGGCAGATCACTGAGGCTCTGAGGCGTCTGGACAAAGCGGCCGTCGGACAACTGGCGATGAATGGCCGGAAGCACCTGGTCGTGGTGCTGGTCCGGGGTGATCGCGTCACGATGCACTCTCTCTTTTACCCCAATCAGATTCGTCTAATTCCGCAATACGATATCCCCACCGATTCGCCTGACTGGAATCTGGCTCCGCTGAATCGCTTTATCTCTGCGAGAAACTCACGCGTGAACTGGAATCTGTTTAACGACCCCGCTCGTGCGGTCCTGGCCGCGATCGTATCCGAAAAATCCCATCGAGAACTCAAGGCACGCAAGCGTCGCACCAATGGACACGACGGTAACGGTGAACAGCGGACGAACCCAGCCCGACCACATCGCAGAGCAACCCGAGTTCGACATCAGCCACAAACCTGATCCAGGCTGGGTTTTCGAAAACAACACATTATCCACCTTTAAGTTACGAAGACGTACGCCGGGCTCATTCGTTCTGGTGCCATCTGATCGCGAAGGCCGTTGCATTCGATGTCAGGGACAGCTGGAAGCCGCTGCCGCCCGCGTTCTCGTGGCCAGTCCTGGTGTCAATGCACTTCAGGAACAGCCACTGCAGGTCTGGTATGAACGCGTACCGAATCATCCGGAGATTCGGCTGATCACCAGAACGTCGAATGAATGCCGCGACCTGTCTAACAGGCACGCCACGAAGTTACGGACCTACGTGGTACCGGATTTTCTGGTACGAATGCAGGACGGACGACTTGTTCTGATTGAAGTCAAACCTTCCCGGAAGCTGGACAAGCCTGACATCGTTCGGAAGCTGAAAGTCGCGTCACTCTTCGCCCAATCCAATGGGTGGTAATTCCGCGTCCTGACAGAACGCGAATTGAGTGTTGAACCTCTCCGGGACAATGTTCGGCTCGTCAGTCGTCACAGTCGATTTGTCGTTCCAGATGAGACACGCGACCGGATCGCGACGCTTGTGAGACCGACGGGTATGACAATACCAGAACTGTCTTCGCGATCCGGCCTTGCCGTGTCAGACGTCTGGCCCGCCGTCCTTCATCTATTGTCTCGCCATCGCGTGAGCTGCGATCTGGTTTCACAGCCTTTGAATTTCACATCAACCATTTATCCGACAGGAGCCATTCGATGGGATCCGTTCGCATCGGCGTGGGCACCGAGTGGCTCGTCGATGGACGGGCCTATCGCGTGATCCGGCAGCCGGAACCTAACCGTTTGATCGCCGTGGATCAGCGGTCACATGCCGAAACCGAAGTCAGTCACCACCAGATTCTGGAACTCTACCAAAGTGGCGCACTGGCGTTCTTCGGTGATGGAAACGTACCAAAGGACAACGCAGAGCAGACATCTAACACGGACCTTCGTGATTTTCCCGAAGATGTGCGGGACGAAGTCAGCCGCAGATGGCAGTTGATCGAACCGCTCACTCGAATCGAAGGCACGGTCTCCAACTCGGACGTCACAACTCGTGTTGAGAATCTCACACAGACTGGCGTCCAGACGTCACGAGCCTCTCTTTGGCGATACTACTCCGCGTGGAAAGAGTCAGACGGTGATCGGCGTGCGTTGATTCCGGGGCACCATCGGTGCGGGGGTCGAGGCCAGTCAAAACGCAACAGCATCACAGTTCGCTACCCCATGCTCAATCGCCTCATCGGCGACGCACTTCACGATGTGTATCTGACAACGGCCCGCCGTCCGATCTCGGCAGTCACCCGACGCGTTCTCGAAGACATCCAGCGATTGAATTCGCGACTGCCATCAGAGAAGGCTCAGCCGATCCCGAAAGAACGGGCTCTGTCACGAGCGATTGCGCGGCGTATCCAACGGATGGACCCGTGGGAAGTCGACCGACAGCGATGGGGAAAGCGGATTGCTGATCAACGACACGCGCCGCGCACTCCTCAGTCCATGGCTCGCCGGATTCTCGAACGGGTCGAGGTGGATCATTCGCCGTTGAAGGTTGTGATTGGCACGGAAGCCGGTCCGATCGGGCAGCCATGGTTGACGGTGTTAATCGACTATTACAGCCGGATGATTGTCGGCTTCTGCCTCGGGTTCGATCCGCCCTCGTATGCTGTGCTGATGGAGTCCTTACGCCACGCCATTCTCCCGAAGACATCGGTTGCCTCGACTTATCCGTCTGTAAAAGGCAGTTGGCCGTGTTTCGGGATTCCGGAAATGATTGTCTGTGACCGTGGAACGGACCTGACAAGTAACGATCTGGAAAACTCAGCGTTTCAACTGGGGATCGTGCTCGACTTCAATCCACCGCGGACGCCGCATATGAAAGGCTGCGTGGAATCATTCTTTGGAGGACTGAACGACCAGTTGATCTCGGCACTGCCGGGGCGAACGTTTCGAAGCTGGGAGAAGCGGGCCGACTACAACGCCGACGACGGGCCGTTGCTGCCATATGACTCTCTCCTGGAAATCATTCACGTCTATCTCGTCGACGTCTATGCCCGATCAAAGCATCCGACCATTCCACAGACACGTCTTGAAGTGTGGCAAGACGGTGCCGCCGAATATCCGCCATTTCTGCCGGGTTCGCCAGAAGACCTGATCGTGCTGCTTTCGAAGCGGGCAGAGCGAACACTGTCGACACGCGGCATCGAACTCGGCGGCATGTTCTACATCAGCGACGAATTGATGGCCCTGCGTGCCGATCTTGCTGCGAATAATCTCGGCTCAGATCGCCTGACCGTGCGGTACAATCCTTGGAACCTCGGTTCGATCCGTGTGCTGAATCCGATCAACGGCGCGTACCTTCACGCGAACGCTGTGGATCAGACTCTCGAAGGAATGACGGAGTTCCAGTGGAAAGTTCTGAAGCGGGCCGTCCGTGAGCGGTTTGATACGCCGGATTACCAGATGTCACTGGCCGAGGGCCGGAACGTCATTCGTGACATCGCCGAAAGCACGATGAAGAAACCGTCGAAACGAAGGCGAACGAAGGCCGCCCGTTTTCTGGGCGAATCGCGTTCGGCAAACATGGATGATGCAACTGCTACCCCTGAGATCGTCGAGGCTTCGGCAGCATCAGACACTGCGAGCGAGATTCTGACTGAACCGGAAGATGTGACTACGCAGCGCGCCGAAACCGACACGGATTGCGAATTTGATGACCTTGATCTCGACGACTGGGAGGTTGATACGACCAGCACCTGACACCTCACCCGAACAAGGAAACTGCCATGGCCACATCGCCTGACCGAAAGAAATGGAAGACGATGGCGGCTGAGGATCGGATCGCCGCCGTAAATACAATACTGGTACTGCATCCTCGCTTCCGAGATGCGATCAATCTGCTGAGACGCTGTTACGAAGACGGTCGCCGGTCCGCAGAACCAGTCTGTCGAGCATTGCTCGGCGTATCGGGTGTCGGAAAGACAACCGTGATTGACCGCTATCGGCGGTCGTTCCCGGTTGAGGAAACCGAAACCGCCACGCTTCAGCGCGTACTGAAAGTGACGCTCCAACCCAACGCGAAGCCGAAAGGAATCGCCGCCGATATTCTCTTTGCTTTGCGGGCTCCGACGTGAAGTTCCGGCACGGTCGAGACACTGACCAACAGAGCGGTCCACCTGCTCGCCCATTGTAGCGTTCAACTGATCATTCCCGATGAGTTTCACCGCCTCTTCGATGCCGAACGTTCGAGTGTGATGACTCAAGCCGCTCAATGGCTGAAAGTGATGATCGTCAACACGCAGATTTCAGTAGCTGATGCAAAGTGATGACGGTACGATCACCAGCGTTACGGCCTCAACACGCGAATCGTTCAAGGAAACCTGAATGTCGGGTCTTGGAGAACTCAGAGTTTCACTCACGAAGAACGGCTACTACAAGGTGGCCGACGTGCTCAAACGCCATCCGCGTGGTGAAGTTCTGGATAACATTTCGGGCCAGTACGAAGGCATCAATCTGGATCGTGCTCAGATTCTCAACATGCTTTCGGGCAATGAGAGTACGGGGGAGTTGCCGGATGAATGGGACGAGGTTCGTGTACTTGGAGACCGCCCGGTCGAAGTGCTGACGTTTATCGCGATCCTCTTCAGCCATGAGGATCTGATACGGTCCTTCGCAGCTGCCAGCACCGGCGAAATGCGAGGGACGATTACCCGGGAAGCACTCGGGCAAAAGGCATACACGAATCTTGTCTACAGCATGGAGACTGCTGGTCTATGTGTCCTGCGACGTGGTGATGATTCGACGACTTATAATTTCGCTCCCCTGTTTGAGCTTTCGATTGGTCCGCTTATCAAAAAGGTCATTAGGCGGAAGCTCGAAAAGACGGGATGGCGGGAACCGGGACCGAATGAAATCTTCAAACGTGATTTCTACGAGCAATGCTTTTTCTTCGAGTTCCACAAAGCACTCGGAATCTCCGAAAGACAGTTTCGCGACTGCTTGGAAGGTGAAGTTGTCGAGATCGAGGCACCACCGGATGCAGTTTTTCTTGATGCTGCTGTTGCGGTCAGCGCGAGTCTGGTTGCTGCTCTGTCTGCAAAGCCGTTCGTCATTGTTGCCGGCACAGCCGGAACTGGAAAAACGCGAACTGTGCGGGAATGCGTGCATCGCCTTTGCCCCGATGGCCTCTCCAAGTCGTTTAATCACGTCTTCATCCCCGTCGAGGCGGGCTGGACTGATGGGCGTCACCTGCTTGGCTACCGGAATCCGTTCGGCAAGTCAGGTGAAACCTACGCAGCGACACCATTGATTTCGCTTCTGCTAAAGGCAAACCATCCGAATCATGCCCATGTGCCATTCTTCGTTATTCTCGACGAGATGAATCTTTCTCACGTCGAAATGTACTTCTCACGGTTTCTTTCCCTAATGGAGACCACCGCAGCTGGCAGTCCGGAACCAGTGCTGGGATTTAACGAACTTGAATTGCTGCTTCGGTCGGGGTTGACGGCGATCGAGGCTGCATATGTCGAACAGGCACTGTCGAGTGGTGGTGTCTATCTGACGCCAAATGTCATGATCATCGGCACTGTCAATGTCGATGAGACGACATGTATGTTTTCGCCAAAGGTTCTCGACAGAGCATTTGTGTTGGAGTTTCCAACCGCGAAACCGTCTGAAACCCCGGTCGAATTCATGCTACCGGCGAACGACACTTCCAGAGAATGCGCCGCCTACTTCGCAGAACGATTAGTCAGACGGGAAAAGCCGGCAAACAGGGACGTCCTTGGTTTCCTCGATCGCGTGTACGATAAGCTCGGAGCATTCCGGTTCGGCCCCAGAGTGACACAGGAAGTACAGCGGTATGCTGCTGCTGTCGCGGATTTGGCGTCTTCGTGTGATCCGTCATTTGTGGACAACGCACACCTCAAAGACCGCATTCTGATGCAGAAGATACTACCGAAGATTCACGGGAACCGTGTGCAGCTTTCACCCATCCTGGGCGAACTCATAGGGATCGCTGTGAATGAGGGATGTAGCCGAAGCGCCGATCGGCTCAAGGCAATGTCCCGTGACCTCAAGTCTCCTGGATTTACGAATTTCTTTGCCTGATCAATGTTGGCCCTCTCCACATTTACTGCCCGATGCGACAACTCCGAGCTTCGGATCCGTAAAGCAAAGCTCGGTCAGGTAGTCGGCACGCACACTGACCTGCCAATTGCGAACGCGACCGGGACACTTGATCCGATCTATTCACCCAAGTCCGGGCGACCGCCTGCCATTGGATTCGAAGACGACGTCTCGAAATGGGATGTCCTCGAACCATTAAGGCTCATTGAGAATGTCGACTATGAGTTCTCAGTGCAGACCCCCTGGTCGAAAGCCGAATTTGGTCGTCGATGGAGTAATGCGGACAACCGGGTCTGGCCTTTTGCCAACATGAAGCTGCAGAACGCAATCATTTTCAGCAGTTCTGACGCCTGTCAGGAGATCGGCGGGCGATACCGGATCACCGGCCATCTGCGGTTCGACAATCAGCTCGGCGGTGTCGACCTGTCGTTGGCACCAGATGTCTGTCCGATCCAGCTGCGAGCAGAGGTCATTACTGAGAAGATCGACTACGAGCACGACTTTTACCGGCTACTTGACGAACTCGACAAAGTTCATCACGAACTGATTCTCCAGTTGGACGCTCCAACGGAAGTCAGTTTGGACTCACTGAACGAGGACGATCTTTCCCCGCATTCGACGATTCTGCATCTGCGTCGAATCCTCCATTCGGACGCGCTTCCGCATGCCGTGGCAACGATTCTCGGGAATCCTGTCTCACGGATCGAATCGCACCGTGAAAATGAGATGACAGCTTTCGTCACGATGCCTGATTGGATGGAACTGCAGTCGCGTCCTCACGTTGCAACCTGGATGTCTGGCGGTCCGCTTGCCGCGATGTTTCAGGGAGTTACTCCGGTGACGCTTCCGACTCGTCGGACTGAGAGATCATTTGACACGCGAGAAAATCGTTACGTGAAGTTTGCCCTTGGAAACCTGCTTGAACTGCTTCGTGAGGTCCAGCGACATTTGGATGGGTCACATGTCACGACCACGAAGCAGATTCGAAACTGGACGGTTCTGATTGAGGAAATGCTGCTTCATCCATTCTGGCTGCAGATCGGTATCTGCACGGTGCAGCCATCATCGATGGTCTTTTATGAACGCTCGGGATATCGCGACTTCATTCAGGCGGTCAATGATCTTGAATTGTCGCTGTCGATGGTCTCGCGTCTCGACGCTGTCGACCCGACCTCTGGCGACCTTCGACCGGTGTGGGAACTTTATGAGTTCTGGTGCTTCCTGCAGCTCCGAGAGGTCCTCTCGTCGATCGCTGGGACCGACGGGACTCCCGGACTCTCATCTGTCATCTCCAGACGCAAGGTTGAAACGACAATCCAGTCTGGCGACCCTGGAAAGACTCGCTTCAGTTTCGCGTGTGCGGGAAACAACGTTGAAGTCGACTTGTACTTCACCCGTTGGTCGAAGCCTGAGTTGCAGTCGGACGGCGTCTGGTTGGAAACTTATTCGACGGCGCTACACCCGGACTTCAGTATCCGTATTTCTTCTCAGGGCATCTCCCACTGGGTTCATTTTGATGCCAAGTACCGAGTGGGGCTTCCAAACTCTGCCGGACGACCGCGTTCACATCGCGCTGACGACGTCCACAAAATGCACGCGTACCGCGACGCGATCCTCGGGACGCGAGGCAGCTACGTCCTCTTTCCCGGTGACTCAACTTCACCGACAATCTATGTCCGTCACGCGTCGGAAACATATCGAACCAGTTTTCCGGGGCCGAGCGTGGGCGCATTTCCACTCTGCCCGAGCGACGCATCAACGGTCCAGTCTCAAAGAGATGCTCTGACTTTGCATCTCCGATCAATCATTGAAGCGGCTGCGACTCATTCCAGTTATCAGGAAGAAGATGGCTGGATCTGAAAGTGTGCGTTTACATCAGACTGGGGAATTACTGATCACGCCGAGTAGGAATCAATCAGCCGAGGGATCTGCTAAGCTCTGATGAGCTATTTGTGCTCGACGCAGTGGAAACCCCGGAAGCAAATCTGACTCCCGCAGGATGCAGGCAGCATGGACGCGACTCTCTTGGACCAACTCGAAACGCATGGCGAGCTTCGAGTTGCCGCCCGAAACCAGTACATCAAGTACATGGGCAGTAAGGCGTCGATCCTCGACTGGGTTGTCGAAGGGATCGACGAAGTCTACGAAGGCGGTGGCGTCTGTGACCTGTTTTCAGGTTCGTCGATTCTCAGTGCTGCGATCGGTCGACAGGTGCCGGTCTACTCCAATGACATTCAGCATTATTCGAGAGCGCTCGCAGGCCTTTATCTGAATTCGTGGCACGCCCCCCAAACTCCGGACGCAAAAACACTGCTCGCGGAGGCAGACAAGCTCGTCCAACAGCGGATTGAGCTGATTCCCGAGTCACTCCGATATCGCGCAGACTCGACACTTGCCGAATTCACCAGGATTGACGAAGCCAACCGAACGTTGATCGACGAGCATTTCAGCCATCGGTGGCACTATTTTCTGAAAGTCTATTCCGGCACATGGTGGTCGGCGGAACAATGCCTCTGGATTGATGCAATGCGGCAGGTCGTTGAACGCTTCCGAGAGCATCCGAGCTTTGATTTGATGATGGTCTGCCTGATGCACGCGATGGCATACACAAGCCAGGGAACCGGGCATTATGCTCAGTACCGCAACGCCAAAACCGCCTCAAGTTTACGAGATATCATGACGTATCGGATGCGCGATCCGCGTCCCTACTTCGAGCGGAAATACAATGCGACGCTGGACACGCTTCCTAAACACGCACCCCGGCTTCAGCACCAGATCACTGCTCTTGATTATCGCGAACGCCTTAGCACCCTGCCGCCATGCACGGTTTATGCCGACCCCCCATATTGCTTTGTGCATTACTCGCGATTCTATCACGCACTCGAAACGCTCTATCTGTACGACAAACCTGATCTGCAGGTAAAAGGGGGATCGATCGTCAAAGGGCGCTATCGTGAGGAGCGGCACCAGTCACCGTTTTGCATCGGAACGCAGGTGCCTGGAGCGTTCGAAGACCTCTTCCGTGGTGTGACTGAATCCGGAAGCAATCTCGTCCTCAGTTACTGCAATACCGGCATGATTTCGCTGGAAGAGCTGGAAGAGCTGGCGAATCACATCTTTGAGGACCACGATCTCCAGATTCTCTTGTCGGACCACCGTCACATGACCATGGGCCGCCGCCAAGACAGAGATCGGGAGGTGAAAGAATGCTTGGTCTTGGTAAAACGTCGGCATTGATGTCGTGCGACGATCTACTGTCATGTCGTGGTCGCCATTGAGCCACTACGTGACTGTAATCCGAGTGCCCCCTGAGCAGTTCGGCAAACGGTCCGAGTCTCCTCAACTTGCTTTTCGCCTTCGGGGCGTCACTTGTCGGCCGATCCTCGTCCGCAATTCCGATAAGATATCTGGGATCCGGTCCCATCGACTGACACTTCCTGAAACAGATCGCTGATCAACGACACGCGCCGCGCACTCCTCAATCCATGGCTCGCCGGATTCTGGAGCGGGTCGAGGTCGACCATTCGCCGCTCCCGGTTGTCGTAGGCACGCTGATCGGGAAGCCGTGGCTGACGGTGTTGATCGAGTACTACAGCCGGATGATTGTCGGCTTGTGCCTCGGATTCGATCCGCCCTCGAATGTTGTGCTGATGGAATCCTTACACCACGTCATTCTCCCGAAGACTGCGGTTGCCTCGACTTATCCATCAGTAAAAGGCAGTTGGCCGTGTATCGGAATTCTCGAGATGATTGTCTCTGACCGTAGAACGGACCTGACAAGTAACGATCTGGAAAACGCAGCGTTTCAACTGGGACTTCTGACCGAGCCGGAAGCTGTGACTTGACGGTCTGCGGAAGCTGACTCTGACTGCGACTTTGATGATCTCGACGACTGGGAGGTTGATACGACCAGCACCTGACACTTCGCCTTAACAAGGAAACTGCCATGGCCACATCGCCTGACCGAAAGAAATGGAAGACGATGGCGGCTGAGGATCGGATCGCCGCCGTCAATACACTACTGGTGCTGCATCCTCGCTTTCGAGATGCCGTCAATCTGCTGAAACGCTGTCACGAAGACAGTCGGCGATCAGCAGAACCGGTCTGTGGAGCGTTGCTCGGCACATCGGGTGTCGGAAAGACAACTGTGATTGACCACTACCGCCGGTCATTCCCGGTTGAAGAAACCGAAACCGCCACGCGTCAGCGCGTACTGAAAGTCACACTCCAGCCCAACGCGAAGCCGAAGGGCATTGCTGCCGATATTCTCTTTGCGTTACGGGATCCGGCGTGGAGTTCCGGCACGGTTCAGACACTGACCAATCGCGCGGTGCATCTACTCGAACACTGTGGCGTCGAACTGATCATTCTCGATGAGTTCCACCACCTGTTTGATTCAGAACGTTCGCGCGTGATGACCCAGGCCGCACAGTGGCTCAAAGTGCTGATCGTCAACACGCGAATTCCGGTGGTCGTGTCGGGTATGCCGGAAGCGACCTACGTGCTTAATGCGGAACACACAGAACGTCGCTTCAAAGATCGTCTGACATTCCGTTGTTTCAACTGGCGGACTCAGCCGGGGCGGCGTGAATTCTGCGGAATGCTCAAGAAGCTCGATGACACCATTCCGCTGGCGAAGGCGTCCGGGCTGGCGGAACCGGACCTGGCAGGCCGGATCTATCTCGCTTGCCGAGGGATTCCCGACTACCTCATGACGTTGATTCGCGGTGCGGTTCGCGAAGCGATTGAACGCGGTGCTGAAGCGATCGAGATATCCGATCTGGCACGGGTCTACGAGTCTCGAATGACTCACCAGCGCATTATCTCAGAACAGGACAACCCGTTTATTGGCAGTCTTGATCAGGCCGCACTGGATCGTGTTCAGCCAGCCGATGGCGTGCGTGTCGCCACCACTGGCCTGACTCCTCGCGCCGCGCATCGCCGGAAGCGTGAACTTCAGGCGGCTGACGTTCTCTGAATGACCAACCACAAAAAAACCAGGGAGATGACCATGTCTGCTATTCCGGCAAGAGCGCCGCCTGTGGAGGGTGAATCACTGTTGAGTGTCATTCGCCGCACGACGCAGGCGATGGGATACGAAAGCACAAGCCATATCCTCAAGCTGATCAGACAGGCGGGTGCTGTCCCGTTCTGGCTGAATGAACTCCAGACAGGCAGCGTCAGCGAACGACTGGCGGATTTGCTGGGAATGAGCGTCAGCGACGTGATGCGGCACACGATTCACCGTTATTCGCAATCACTGGTCCTGATTGACGGTGAAGACCCAGCTCCGCTGGCGTGTGACAACAGGACCAGGCTTCGTTACTTCAACCCACAAACACACGTTTGCCCGCAGTGCCTGGGCGATTCGTCAAAACCGTTCGAAAAACTGATCTGGTCATTCCGCCCGGCGCCAGTGTGTGTCGACCATGGAACGCTGCTGCTGTCCCGTTGCTCTGCCTGCAGTAAACCAATTCCAAACGCGCGGCCACGCAATGCTCAATGCCGATGTGGGTACGGTCTGGATCAACTCTGCGTTGAGCAACCAGACGACGAGCTCGTCCGGCCGATCCGCAAGCTCCTCGCTGCTCTGGACACCGGCCAGCAAATGATTCCCAACGCGTCGTTACCAGCAGCGTTCTTCTGGCTTGAACGGATAGCCCAGGCGGTCAGCAGATGCCCTGCCTGGAGGCAACAACTGCGAACCACGTGGAATCTCGGCAGCGCTTACACTGATGAAACGATCTCCTGGCTGGCTGCCACGAGCATCGTCGAGCGCTGGCCTGATGGTCTGTTCGAATTCCTCGATGCCTACGTTCGCCAACCAAAATACTGCCATTCGGCAACCGGACTGGGAAGAAGACTCGGACGGCTGCATCACCACGCCAGTGAGCTTGAGGGACGTGGTCACAGCGGGCCGGCTGACGCAATGCGCGAGTATCTGTCACAGCGATATTCGGCCGGGCATATCAATGGAAAGGTTTGCCTCTTTCACGGACTCGGTGCGCCGTTGCTGTCCGATCAGGACTGGATGACCAGGACTCTGGCAGCAGCGGAACTGAAGGTCAGTGTCGCGGCTGTCTCTCGACTGGTCACGGATGGTGTTCTGAACGGAGAGATTCACATGGCCGGCCACAACGGAAAGTCCATCGGAGTGGTCGCTCGCGCTTCACTGGATCGACTGAAGCGACAACTCGATTCGTCAATCACCTCGACGGAAGCGGCAACGCGTCTGGGAATCCATCGACATAGGGTGGCCGAACTGATTCGTGCTGATGTTCTGAAAGAAGCCGTGCGTGTTAAAGGAAGCTGGCATATCCCGAGACAGTCACTCGATGACGTCCTGCGGCTGATCTCAGACCTGCAACCTATACGGCGACTTCGACCGCCTTACCTGTCACTCCGTAAGGCGACACGACGCTTTGGAAAAAGAGGATTCACGCTTGCAGCGGCGATCCAGTTGATCAGCGACGGACTGCTACCTGCGAAACGATCCGTCGATGGCGACTCACTGGCCACCGTCATCGTCAACGCGGACGACATCGAACAGCGCCGGCCTGAGATTCATCGCATGCGGGACGACCGCAAAGGCATTCCACTTAACCGTCTTGCCCAAACGCTGCTTCCCGGGCGGCCCACTAAAGAACGTGTCCTGAAGAAGTGGATCGAGACCGGACTGTTGAACGCTGATCGTCCCAAGCGGGAATGGAGTGTGACTCGCGCTGAGGTGCAACGTTTCCGGTCGACCTACTGCCTGGCAGCCGAAGCCTGCCAGATTCTGGGACGCCATCGCCAAACGCTGGGGACCTGGGAAACCGCCGGTCATCTCACGCCGGTCTACGGACCACGCGTCACGCCCGGTGCCGGGTTCACGGTTTACCAACGCGCCGACGTTGAACGGCTCAAGGATACAAGGCCGACGCGACGTCACCACTCCACTAATAATTCTGGCCACCGGAACCAATCCAACCAACATCGAAAGGAGGACGCTTGCATCTGATTCTGATCTGCTTTCTATCTGTTGCCGTGCTGTTCGCCGTCACGGCGTTCCTGAGGGAGCGTCGTCTGCGAGTAGCTCTGCAGAAACTCATTCGATGTCTGTTCTCCAGACGGAGGTCCAATGAATTCACCAAGAACACGAACGACGATTCTGTTGGCGATGGCACTCACGCTTCAGACGGGCTGTCAGTCTGAAAGTGAACGTGTCGCGGCGCTGTCGCAGGAACATACGCGACTGCAGGCTGAGCAATCTCTGCGAATGGCTCAACTGCAGGAACAGGTGGCGACGGGTTCCCGAGCACTTGTCGAGGCTGATGCTAACGCAAGGGGCGAAATCATCGGCCTGCAGCGGGACATCCAGTCAGAGCGTGCCGAAATCGATCAGCAGCGCGACAGGCTCGAAGCCGAGCGGAAACAGATCGCCGACGAACGCCGCAGCACTCCGGTCATCTCTGCAGCAATTACCAGCATCGGCCTGCTGCTGGCCTGCCTGCTGCCACTTCTGGTGTGCCTCAAACTGCTCTCCAGCCCTGACGATCCCGTTGATGATCAGGCGGTCTGGCAGGTGCTGCTCGACGAAGGCGGTTCGCACACAAACTTGTTGACGCACTCGAACGCAGAACGCACCGAACGGATCGGTGACGATCCGCGACGTCCCCTCGAACAACGGAATGTCACGGAATCAATACCAACACACGAGGAATCTGAATGTCCCACATCGTGACCATCGCCACCGAAATCCGAGACGGCACGGCACTCTCCGCCGCGTGTCGCCGCCTGCAGATTGAACCACCCCGGCACGAAACCGTGCGTTTATTCAGCCGGGAAGTCACCGGCACAACAGTCCGACTTCCGGAGTGGCGGTACCCGGTCGTGTGCCATCTCGCCACCGGACAGATCGACTATGACAACTTTGAGGGACGCTGGGGTGACAACCATCACTTGAACCGGCTCCGGCAGTCATACGCCGTTGAGAAAACTCGCATCGAAGCGAGGCGGACGGGGCACACGGTCACGGAGCAGCAGCTCGCCGATGGATCGATCCGTCTCACCGTGTGCGCAGGAGCATCCGCATGAAACGCATCGAAATCACCATCGCGCCGGACGGCAGCTCGACCGTCGAAACGAAAGGATTCACTGGATCAACCTGTCGCGCAGCCAGTCAATGGATCGAGCAGGCGCTGGGCAACACGATCCGCGAACAACTGACGCACGATTTTCATGCTATTACGGAGACGGAGCAGACCCGGCATCGGCAGAATTGCGGAGGACATGATTGAATCGAACGCGCCCGCCATTAAGACACAACATCGCCCGGTGATCGTTGTCGTCGAAGGTCAGTTCGACATTGAATTTCTCCAGCGTATCTCGCGCACGCTCCATGCCGCCGATTCAACCATTCCGAATCTGGTCACCGAAGAAGCTGACGGAAACGTGATTCTGGTGCCCTTCGGTGGCGGCGGTCATGCGGAGTGGATTTCGCGGTTTCAGTCATTACGACTGCCGGAGTTTCACCTTTTCGATCGTGAGACCTCGCCGGAAACCGAAAGCCGCCTCGCGACAGCAACCGCGATCAACGTCAGGCCCGGCTGCCGGGCCGTCGTCATGCGGCGTCGAAGTCTCGAAAACTACCTGCATCCTGATGCAGTTACCGACGTCTTCGGGGTGGTTGTCGAGATCACTCCGCAGTGCCCGGTCGTCCAACGGCTGGCGACAGCGCTGCACAGGTCCGGCAGCTTCGCCGTTCCCTGGCAGGAGCTGTCCCGCAAAGGGCAGCACCGGCTCTTCAACCGACTGAAGCGTCGACTGAATACCGCCGCCGCGGATCACATGACCGTCGCACGACTCCAGCGGGCCGATCCTGCTGGCGAGATTCACTCATGGCTGGCGGCCATCAGCAGACTTGCGACCGACTGACCTTTTCCCACCTTGCTTCGCTTTCCGTGGAGGAACAGTGCAACTCTCAGAAACAATCACCAACTACGTGCGTGCCTGCTTTGCCGGCATCTGGATTGAAAGCCACGAGCACGATGACGCCATCGCCGACATCGCGAAGATGTGTGAACACGAAAACTGGTCACTGGCCACGTGGGACCTCGACGCCGGGTTAACCGTTCCCGGTTCAACCAGTTCGGAAGCAGCCGGTTCGACCGATCCGATTGCGGCGCTGCGATCGATCAACGGCCTCGCCTCTGACGACGGGGCTGCGCTGCTGGTGCTGAAGAACTTCCATCGACTGCTGGGATCGCCGGAGATCATTCAGGCGGTCGCCCGGCAGATCAGTCTGGGCAAGCAGAACCGCACGTTTCTCATTGTCCTGGCTCCAGTGGTGCAGATTCCGATCGAGCTGCAGAAGCAGTTCGTGGTCCTCTCACACGACCTGCCCGACCGTAATCAACTCGAACAGATCGCCCGCGACATCGCGACTGAGGAAGGCGAGCTGCCGGATGGCAACGAACTTGAACGTGTGCTCGATTCCGCTGCCGGATTGACCCGGTATGAAGCCGAGGGAGCCTTCTCACTGTCACTTGTTCAACACGGTCGCGTGACGCCGGATGTTATCTGGCGTCTGAAGTCGCAGACGCTGCGCAAAAGCGGACTGCTGGGACTGCACCGCGGAGAGGAGCGGTTCGATCAACTCGGCGGACTCGACAATCTCAAAGCCTTCTGCCGTCGAGCGCTGGCCCGATCGAATACAAAGTCAAAACACCGGCCGCGAGGTGTGCTGCTGCTCTCGCCACCGGGTTGCGGCAAGAGCCAGTTCGCCAAAAGTCTCGGCAACGAAACCGGTCGGCCGACACTGACGCTTGATATCGGCAGTCTGATGGGCAGTCTCGTCGGGCAAAGTGAGCAGAACATCCGCCACGCTCTGCAGATTGCCGACGCCATGGCGCCAGCCATCCTGTTCTGTGATGAGATCGAGAAAGGACTGGCCGGAGCGGGCGGCAGCGGCCAGTCGGATTCCGGGGTCACCGCTCGCGTCTTCGGTAACCTGCTGACCTGGCTCAACGATCACACATCCGACGTCTTCGTCGTGGCCACCTGCAACGACATCAGTCGGTTGCCGCCAGAGTTCGCGCGGGCGGAGCGTTTTGACGGCGTGTTCTTTGTCGATCTTCCCACCCGCGAACAGCGGGACGCCATCTGGCACATCTACATCAGCGAGTTCGAACTCGACGCTGAACAGCAGCAACCTGACGACGAACACTGGACCGGTGCAGAAATCCGTGCCTGTTGCCGGCTCTCTGCATTGCTCGACGTGCCACTGACTCAGGCCGCCACCAACATCGTGCCCGTCGCCAGCACGTCGGCGGAGTCGGTCGATGCGCTGAGAACCTGGGCCAGTGGCCGATGCCTGTCGGCAGACGAATCGGGAATCTTCAAATCACGTGTGGCCAGCCGTCGACGCAGGCGGCGCGCAGTCCACGGCAATCCATTGAACAACTGACACGACGAAACCTGCCGCTTTCCACCATTTATCCCTGCTCACAGGAATTGCTTATGCCCCACACACTGGAAGCACCACCCGATTCGGTGGACGTCATCCAACGTCTGCGCCACGCCATGGCCGCTGTCCGGCTGAGTTTCACCTGGCTGGGAGTGCGGCGGACGCTCACCCATCAACAACGCTCAACCGCCGCCGACGCGTTCGGAGCTGAGGGTGATTTCTTTTCCGCCGGCAAGAAGCTGATCGACACTCGCCATCCGCAATTCAAAGCTCTCACAACGATCCGCGGTGAAGCGGCTGCCTTCTGGAAAAACGTCAGCGTCCCGTGGCCGGAGCCGGGTATCCGACTCATGCGGCAGGACCAGATCGATGATTTCAATCAACGCATGCAGGTCTACACACAGCAACTCGAAGAGGGTGTCGAGGAACTCAACGACCACTTCGATGACCTGATGGAATCGGCACGCGACCGGCTGGGCAGCCTGTTCAATGCTGCGGACTACCCCGCCACACTCCGCGGCGCATTCGCCATCACCTGGGACTTCCCGGCCGTGGAGCCGCCGAGCTATCTGCGGCGACTTAACCCCGAACTGTATGAGCAGGAGTGTGATCGTGTGCGGTCCCGCTTCGCCGAAGCGGCGCGACTGGCCGAGGAAGCCTTTTTCGCGGAACTCAATGAACTCGTCTCACACTTGTCCGAACGACTGAGTGGATCGCAGGATGGGAAACCGAAAGTCTTTCGCGACTCCGCCGTGAACAATCTCACCGACTTCTTCACCCGCTTTCGCAGGCTCAATGTGGGCTCCAGTGAAGAACTCGAACAGCTGGTGGATCAGGCCCAGAGCACGCTTCACGGCGTCCGCCCCGGTTCCCTGAGAACCAGTGACGGACTGCGGCAGCACGTGGCCAGCCAGCTTTCGGGCGTGCAGTCGGTTCTGGATGGACTGATGGTCGATCGGCCGCGCCGGGCCATCCTGCGCAGTCGCCAGCCGATCGGGGAGAGTGAACAATGATCCTGATCGCGGCACCTGACGGGACGCTGCGCTGTGTCTACGGTGAAGCCGTCAGACTTAACACGGTCGGTTCGCTCACGATTCGACGAGCGAGTCACGTTGAACCCAATTCGGATGGCACCTGGACCGTCGACCTCTCACCGGTCGGTGGTCCGCAGCTCGAAAACTTTTCAGATCGCAGTACGGCTCTCAATGCCGAACGCGACTGGCTGGAGCACCACTGGCTGAGCGTCTGACTCGGCTCAGCCAATGCACATGGTCACGGAAGGACCTCTACCGCGTTTTCTGGCCGTGGGGCGAATCATTCGTCCCACGGCTTTTTCTATGCGCCCTGCTTCACAACCGGAGGAGACCTTCCCATGACAGACAACGACCTGAACCGCGCCGTCGCCCGTGCCACCGGCGAAACCATCAGCGAGATCCGTTCACGCGGATTCAGTGCGCTGGCACCGCTGCCTTCTGAGCCTGAACCGCATCCACGCGACTGGACGGTGCATTCGAACCATGACAACTCACTGCCGCCAATCGACTCACGATCCCCGCTCTTCGGCTCAACGGCTTAACAGAAACGACTGCGATTCGACCGGTCACTGCTCGAAACCGAACCCTCTGAGTACGGCCGGTCGAATCACCACGCACGCTAATTCACCCTCAACTCACGCCTCACCAGGAAATTGGCCAGCACATGAGAATTCTCGTAATTAACAACGATGGCGGCGGCTTCGCTGACTATGTGGATGTCGCAGACGACACGACCGTCGATCAGCTTTTCGCGAAGCACTGCCACTCGTCGAATCCGTCTGACTATCTGATCCGCGTCAACCGACAACCCTGCGCGCGGGACCAGCGACTGCAGGAAGGAGACCGGATCAGTTTCACTCCGACGAAAATCGAAGGGGCGACCACCCCGGCACCGGGAACTCCGCCTCGAATGACGGAGGTGGCTCGGTGAATCCAGGATCGTGTCGTTTCACACGCGCCGCCGTCGCGATCTTCGGGCAGTTGCAGCTTCGAAGCCGCGAGACGACGACTCCGCTGCTACCGGTTGATTTATGGGCTGAATGCGAACGGCTCCATCGTCTGCTTTCAAAGGCTCAGCAGCAACGACTGTCACTTGCCGAACAACGGCTGCGAGCCCAACTAGGCAAGGTGATGGATCGACTCAACGAGCAGCTGGCCACGAGCCGCAGATCGATGGACCGCGACCAGCCTGCTCAGGCTGTCTCGACAGTCCATGAGATCCTCGCTGATCTGCGGTCGCTGCAGGGTGAGTTCGACATCGTCAAGGTCGACATGAAGCGCCGCACGATCACCGTCCAGACCGACACGATCGAACTGGAAGGAGTAGTCCTCGGTCAGTTCGAGATCGTGCTGGGCTGGCGGCACCTCGGTGAGCGCGCGGCTTACGACGTCATCGCTGTTGATGGCAGCCCTGCCGCCACCAGTGAGGATACGACGCATCCGCATGTGCAAAGCAATTCGCTCTGTGAAGGCGACGGTCAGGCGGCCATCCGAAACGCACTGTCGGAGGGTCGTCTGTTCGATTTCTTTGTTCTCGTTCGGCAGATCCTGGAAACCTACAACTCAGCCAGTGCCTACGTGAAGCTCGAAGACTGGCATGGATCCGAATGTCCGGACTGCGGACGCACCATGCACGACGATGACTCCAGTCTGTGTGATCTTTGTTCCACCACGACGTGTTACGAATGCACGACGGGGTGTGGAAGCTGCGACGACCGATTCTGTTCTGACTGCATCCGGTCCTGCCCGGACTGCGACAACTCCACCTGTTCGTCGTGTCTCACAAAGTGTGCCGACTGCGACGACGACTTCTGCAAAGGCTGTCTTGATGATGAACTCTGCTCTGATTGCCTCGCCAGGAAGGAAGAGGAAGACGACTCGGAACGGAATCCGGAAACGACGACGAACGCAGCCGCGACAGCGCCCATCCATTCGGTTCAGCCCGTACGCGTGGGCGAAGCTGCTGTTCCTGCGTGATGCCGGCGACACCGAAATTGGCGGCTTCGGTATCTCATCGCCAGACGATCTGCTGCTCGTCGAGGACGTGCAACTGGTCCGCCAGACCTGCACTGAAGTGACCGTGAAGTTTAACGATGACTCGGTGGCCGATTTCTTTGACGAGCAGATCGACGCCGGCCGGCGTCCGGAACAGTTCGGACGCATCTGGGTTCACACCCATCCGGGCCTGTCGGCGGAACCCAGTGCCACGGACGAAGAGTCCTTTGATCGATGCTTCAGCAGTTCGGACTGGGCGGTGATGTTCATTCTGGCTCGTGGCGGCGAAGCGTATTCGCGCTTGCGTTTCAACGTCGGTCCAGAGACGTCGCAGCGGATGAACGTCGAAGTCGATTACTCCACGGCGTTCGATGCCTCGGACGAAGACGCGTGGACACACGAGTTCGAAACGAACGTGAAGAAGTTCGTTTCGCCGGCCTTGAAGCAGCCACGCCGGTCTGCATTGAACCGGTTTGGCGATCTCGATCCACATTTTGATTTCGAGCCACTCGCCTCCGACGAATGGCTCGACCGATTCGATGCTGACCCACTGTTCCTGGACTGGGAGGAATCCGAATGCCAATCGCCGATGGCGGAACTACTCGCCTGATTCGTCAGCACGATCTCGTGCCGACCGATCGCCTCACGAATCTGACAGCCACTGTGATCGGCGTGGGAGCGATCGGTCGACAGGTGGCACTGCAGCTTGCCGCGGTCGGCGTACGGTCACTTCATCTGATCGACTTCGATGTCGTCGATGAGACCAACATCACGACGCAGGGATATGCAGCGGAGGATGTTGGAAAGCGGAAAGTTACGGCCATGTCTGAAGCCGTGTTGCGACTCGATCCATCAATCGCGGTTCAGGTCACTGATGACCGTTTCCGTCCGCGACATGCATTGAGTGACGTCGTGTTCTGCTGCGTCGATTCTATTTCAGCACGCTCGGCCATCTGGCGATCGGCCCAGCACGGATGTCGATTCTGGAGCGACGGCCGAATGCTGGCTGAGACGATTCGGATCCTCTCTGTCGCCGAAGATCAAGGACGTTCGCACTACCCGTCAACACTCTTCCGGCAGGCAGAGGCTCAAACGGGGCAATGCACCGCTCGCAGCACCATCTACTCAGCCAGCATCGCTGCCGGACTGATGCTGCATCAGTTTGCCCGCTGGCTGCGGAGTCAGCCGATTGACCCCGACGTGTCGCTGAACCTGCTGGCCAGCGAGCTGACAGTCACCTGACGAGAGAGACCGTGACGGTCTGGACCTTTCACACACCTGGAAAAGGGGGACCGCATGGACACAATAATGAGAATGCTGTTGCTGGTGGGCTTTGTCTGCTGGGCGTACGGCAGCGGCAAACGTATCGGAAGCCGCAAAGGTTACAACGTCGGCCTCTCCCGGGGTCGACGTCACCATCGACACTTCCGCCGCTGAATCCGAATTCACGGGGCCGCCTCCGGGCGGCCCCGTGCCGGATTCTCTTTAGCCATCAGACGCTGTCTCGCTTCCTCAAAGACGCCTGACTTACTACCTGCTCTTCGGTGATGGAATTGAAAACACGACGCGTTCACTTCGCCGGTTGCACAACGAATCCGCATGAAGCCATGTGCCTTGATCTGCCAGTCGTCAACGCTGCTTTCGGCCGAGAATCCAATTTGACTCCACTCGTAAGCCCCGCGGCGGACGGATCTTAAGCGTCAGCGGAGTATTTTGACCGGACGGGAATCCCAATGAACCTTGAGAAATGTGCTGCATGACTGTGACCGCTGCCGGTCTGGTGCTGGCTCGCCTAAACCGCGACCTTTGATCCACTGCATAACCAGAAACGGCCCACTGCTGTCTTTGCCAAAGTTCCGGACCTGGACAATATGAGGATACTCCAGTGCGGCGACGATGGCCGTCTCGCGACGAAACCGTTACGCCCAATCATGTTCCGGACAGTCACAGTCCAGGACGTGCTGTTCGAAGGCGCTGACCTCGATTTCCAGGTCGCCCAGCGTCAACTCAACACCTGGGACGAGCGGAGCCAGCGTGTCCAGGGGCAACGGACGATCCCGGTATCTAACGAGCGCGGCCGGTTCGCAGGATTCGATCCAGAACCAGCCGCCAAGATGCAGAATCCGTGCGTGCCTCGTCCGCAGCGAGGAATCATCGATCGAGAGAGCACACTGCCGGTTACGGCCGATCTCGAAGGCCTGCTGCATGACGATGTAGGACTCGACATCAGCCAGCGAGTCTGTGCGGGTCAGCCGCAATGCCTGCACGGGTCCGACCGGCGGCCGGTATTCGGCATTCAGTCTGTGTTCGACAAAGGACCGGTAATCAGCGGCGTCGTGATGCTCATCCCGCGCCATGTTGACACGCAGTCCAGTGACGTCAGCCGGCCTGATCAGCATTCCGGGGCGTAACTGCATCGACGCATTCGCATCGAGTTGCGTGCCTTCGACGACAGTTCCATTTTTGCAATTGAGGTTCTGCCAGACCGGACCGTCTGACTCGAACCGAATCACGGCATGTTCGCGGCTGATTTGCTGATAAAGGCGATTGTTTGGATCCCGCTCAGGATCATCTTTCGGTGCAAGCCTGAGCCGAAGATCAACGCGGCGATTGATTCCATCACGTTCCTTGCCAAAACACGTCTCATTTCCGGCAGAGAGGCAGACGTCGCTGGGAGGCTGTCCGGGGAGCCGCAACGTCAGTGTCAACCGGTTGGTCTGTTCCGTCTGCCGAGGCCGAACACGATCGAGCGTCTGTTTGGGGCCACCCGACTCGAACAGAGCGGCCTCAGTCCATTCGTGTGACTGAACGGGCTTCGCTTCTTTTTTATCGGGTGCGTAGACGTTGATCGTTCCTTTAGCGATGACATCACCTGGCGTAATCCTGCCTTCGTGCCCCTTCGGGTTAAAGGCGTCGATATTGATGTTGTTCGGGGACCTGTCAGAAATCTGAGCCACTTCGTACTTGATCCGCGACTCGAACCAGCCGCGTTCACCAATTTCGATAAGCACCGTCAGGTTGAAGTGTCCTGAAGATTCCGGACGGAACCGGAGTGGAACTGGTGGAGATGAGTGACCGGCAGAGAGCCTGACGGGCTCGCCCCCCCGCAGTACCGTGACATCGTCATCAGTCTGCAGTCTGATCTCAGCAGCCAGCGTCTGGTCGCTAAGATTCGTCAAACGGCATTCGAGTACCGCCGGACAGCCGGGCGCAGGATTTGTGCCAGGATTGACTTCAAATCGAATCGGCAGTCGGTCGAATTCACCGGGCGATGCAGTCTGCATTGGCTCGCTTGCCGCCGCGTTTATATTCCCTGTTTCTCCCAGCCCTGAGTTCACAGAGCCGAACACAGATCGTCCTTCACAATTGACAGGAACGGCGTCAGGCACAGCGGGACTGACAACTCTCAGCTCTGCCCCGCCGCATTCGAGTCGAGAACAGTAGTTGTCATTTTCTTCGTAGGTGGTGTTGCAGGAAGGGCAGGTTTTCATGAGTGGTGCTCTCCTGATCGGCGTGGGCAGGATTTGACAAGGAATTGATGAGACAGCCAGCGTGGTTACCTCACGCTGATTCAATGGCGATGACGAAGCGATCGAAGACTCCGGTGACACTGGTCAGGGCGACGACGTAACTGCATGGCTGCAGTTCTCGAAAGCGGACGCTGGCGTCGGCCATTAATGATTCGGAGACGAGTTCTTCATTGGCCAGCAGTTGAACACTCAGCGAATCACCATCGACTTCAGAGATCAGGTGGCTCAGCGACAGCGAGACGTCGAATGTACCATTCGGCCGACGCGACACGTCGATCTTCAGCGTTCCGCACGACAGCGTCTGCTCGTCGCTCATCCGCGTGACGGGCTCCCCGGCAGAGCGAGCCATTGCATACTGGCTGGCCACAGACTGCCCGGACTGCCGCGTCATTTGCAGTTGATTCTCCGCGAACTTCACGGCCACACCCGGCAGTCTGGCTAGAGTCGCCGCATCCGGCCAGCCGATGGCGACAGCTTTCGACGAACCGCGGTCCATGTTTTTTTCCTCACCGGCACGGGACAAGATCTGATCCGCTGCATAAATTTGTTCCAGATACCCGTGGGCTCCCGGTTCCTGAGCGGACAGTTCCCATAGTCGCTCTTCCTGTTCCGAAGTTGTCAGGTCATCGGCGTACAACCACAGCAGCAGTTCCAGTTCGTCGGAAAGTTTTGGAATACTGCGTTTCAACACAACTTCCGGCGACTCATTTGTGACACCAGGCTGAGCACTCTGTAGCCAGGCAGCGAGTGCCTGCTTCTTAATGCGACCCGTATCAGACGCGGATGATTGATCTGTCATGAATAGTCCTCACCGATTGAGACGGCGATGTGAATGTTCAATTATGCTGCCAGGCGAGTCGGCGTGTTTCTGTCTATAAGCGGCAATCAGTCGCGGACTTGCTGGAATTCTCGGTTGCTGTCAGAGAAACGGCCGGATTCACCTCTCACACCTGACTCTGGGAGTGATCCGGCTTGGAAAAACCAGCAGCCTTCAGTTTGCTTTTTGCTATGTTGAGAGCCGCCTGAACTGCGCTTTTTGTCTTGTTCAGGCACTCGGCAATTTCCTCAAGCCGAACTGAATTCTGAATAATCTCGATGGGTTCTGATGGTCTCGCATCGAGAGTTCCGGAAATGGCAATCCCACCATAGTCTCCGCCGAATTTCTGTAACTCCTGCTGCGTGTTGAACAGCGTCGCCTGACGCTGTGCCTGTTCGCGTGATGAGAGCTGAAATCTCTTCTTCGCATACAGCAATGGATTCCTGACCCGCGGCACATAATTCTTGAACAAATAGATATCCGAATCCTTGTAAAGAGCTTCAATGTCGTCCAGCGTCACGCGTTCCGCTGACCTCTGCAATTCGTCAATGTCAGCCTTCAACACACCATACGATTCAAGCTTTTGACGCCAATAGACGCAGTCATTCCGCGCGGCGGTGAGTTTGACTGACACTTTGTCGAGTTTGGCCAGCAATCTGGAGTATCGTTTAGTGTCCTCCCGATCCCAGCAGTTCCTGATAACGAGTTCATCAACTCGACGATCGCTTTCAGGTTCCATGAGACCGTTGTTTTCGGCCTCAACACGAATGGCAACCCGGTCGACTGTTGTCAGATCACGGAACGGGACAATCCGAAGTACCTGACAGGACCGCTGGTTTTCATTCAGAGAGTTGAGTGCTTTCTCAAAACGATCGCAGCGTTCTTCCACGCCGTCGACGGCAGCTGCAGGATCAAGTTCAGCCGAAGTCACGTGAGAAGGAGTGCCGTGCTTACGGCGATTCTGCAGCCATTTCTGCATGACCATGTGAGCCCGAGCTTTAAGCCATTTATGCAGCGAGCCTTTGTCCGGATCGAAACTCTCCACTGCGCGGGAAATACGATCTGTTGAATAGATCGAATCCACCACATGCAGCCACAGATCACTGAAATCTTCGTTATCCAATTGGTGATCAGTAAGTTTTTTAACGTTGCCATCTTTCTTCCTGATGAACCCAAGCCGCCAGGCAATCACGTATTGGATCTCATCGTGGTGTGACTCGGTCCAGATTCGCTGCAGCGCCGTCTGGCGATCGCTTTCGTCACTGCTTTTTGCGAGTCGTGCGGTCTCTTCGTCCTGTAATCTGCGTGCATCTGTCTCTGGCGAAGGGCTGTCGGTCATTCTGCAGTACTCAGATCAATGTGCAGCGAAAGTGGGAGAAGACGTTTGACGAACCTTCAGTCCATCCGACGGATTGAGCGAAGCTGATTCAGGAAAAGCACAACCAGTGTATCCCGAGATTCAAGCCTGTTCATCTCAGCACCGATACCGCGTCGAACGGTATGCAAAGACGCTTCGGTTACCTGATTCGTATTCCGGTCCATCGTCATGCCTGAATTCGCGTTGTTGCTGACTTTCGTTCAGATTGCCAACATTCTGGCGAGATGGCGTTCACGGTGATTTCGTGACCGTCCGCTTTTCGGGACGGGACGGAACGACGTCTGGCGGGTTGCCGAACGTACCAGTTCCGCGCAGGTCCTGATAGCTGATCCGTTCGTGCTGTGAGCCTGTAGCGAGCGCCCGCCACAGTTTCGGGTTCAGTGACGACGGAAGCAGCGTGTTCTTCGGCCAGGACCAGCAGCCGATGGCGAATCCATTTGCGGAAACTCGGACAGAGTCGTCGCCGTTCAGCAGCCACGGATGCGTGTATTGGTCGCGTCTCAATTCCCGAAGCTGTCCGGAAAGCAGGCTCTTCTCGATCTGGTCCAGATCGACGGGAAGATCCACAGGCTGAGTCCAGACAACTTCATGCTCGGGTCCGGCGATACCAAGCAACAGAGCGTCATCGTCCAGATCATGCGGGCTTATGCCCAGTGACAGTTGCGCCGCAGCAGAGCCCTGTCCTGTGAACATGACAAACGGAGTGCGGCCTTCTTCGGGGGGACTGGTCTGATGCGGCAAGCGGTAGATCGCTGGAATTTCAGAGATCAGCGCGCGGTTGTGGGGACTGTCCCAAGCATCCTCAAGCCGGAATTTTTCGAACAATTCACCATAGCCCAGAAATGGCAGCAACTGCACACGCCAACTCAGGTGTCCGGCCGAGATACCGGATTTTATTCGCTGCGTTTCCTGCTGCACTCGGGTCAGCCTCCGAACAGATCGGACGGCTGTCGATTCCCCGTCGTCATCCGCCCCATCCAGAGGCTTTGCGCCAATACCAAGGGTCTGTTCTTTGAACGCGACCTGGTGCCGGATCAGATCGCTGAGCCTGTAGAGCCGCTGCGAAATGCTGTCTGGTTCAAACTGCGGGCTGACGATCTGCCCAATCTGTTCCAGCGTCAGACTTGTGTCTGTTCCAGAGGTCAATGGAAGAACTTCGCCCCAGGACAGGTTGTCCGTGATCACCGACAGTGCGCCGCCGTCAGAAGCCTCGATCAGGTTGTATAACGACAGCGGACCCGAGTAATGGAAGTCGTCTGGCTTCGTCCAGGGAACGGCCTGCTTTTCTGGTACGACAATGGCAATGGCAGTTCGATCAGAATTACCGCCCTCACTCAACAGTTTGTGACTCGGGCCAGTGATATTTTCATAGGCTGTGCCCGGACCGGTAAGCAACAGAAAGCGAGTCGATGTGGACTCAGCCGGGCTGTCGCGATGCCGAAAGACCTCAGGCATCTGAGTGAGCAGTCGTCGGTTGTGTGGGCTGTCCCATGCTTCGTCGATCCGAAACTGCTGATAGAGATCAGCTCGACCAAGTGTTGGCAACAAATGTACCCGCCAACTCAGCAATGGTTCGCCTTCGGCGTTCATTGAGTATTGTGGCGGAAGGAACAGATCAGGCGCTTCCGACAGAATTTCGTGTTTCTGTTCCTGCTGGCTCCGATATTCGTCGATTGCGAACGCAATCGATTCAAGATCGTCGGCAGGCGTCGCGTTGACTTCATTGCGACGATCGCGACTGACTTCATAGAACAGCATTCGTGGGTCGTTGTCGCTGCCGGTCCAGATTTCCTTCTGGGGAGTGACAAATGCCCGGAAGCGGTCGGATTCAGGATTCGGCGTCAGCGACAGGACTGTTCCGTCAGCCAGCAGTATCGGAACACCGCGGTCGAAATGTGTACCCAGTCCATTGACTGGCTTCCCAGGATCGACGTTGAAATCGGTTGGTTGCGTCCAGGGAACTGCCCGGTCGTCATCTACCGTCACAACAAGGATCGTGCCACTGACATCGATTTCACTGAATTTCAGAGGCTTTTCCCCTGACCAGGCTGATTCCGGGCCCGTCAGCAGTAGCAGATTGGTGCGACCATCCGCGCGGTTATTGTCCGGGTGGCGATAAACGCCTGGCATCTGATTGATCAATCGCCGGTTGTGCGGGCTGTCCCATGGTTCGTCAAGTCGGAACTGTCGATAGAGCATCGCCGCTTCATCACCCAGGAACGGCAGCAAATGCACGCGCCAACTCAACAGCGATGTCCCGTCAGGAGCTCGGTTGAATGCTGCGGGAAGTCGCTGCTCGTTCGAGCTGCTGAAATTATGAAACGCCAGTCCAATCTGCTTGAGGTTGTTTCTCAGCATGAGCCACCTGATATCGCGGCGGACTTTCTGAAGCCCGGCAGCGACGTACGCGGGCACAGACTGGAGCTGCGCCACGTCGACGGTGTCGATCCGCATTAACACGGCTGCTCCGTT
This sequence comes from Rhodopirellula sp., assembly GCA_013203845.1. GTDB lineage: Bacteria > Planctomycetota > Planctomycetia > Planctomycetales > Planctomycetaceae > JABMPE01. The sequence continues at coordinate 51,102 of JABMPE010000035.1, forward strand.
CCGCTCAAAGCGGGCATCCCCGATCGCGTGTCGAATCAGTTCCGCGACTCGCTGCTCGGCAACAGCGATTGCTGCCGAACTCTCGTCGGCCGAGGGTTGCCCCCAACTGGCGGCGTCGCTCAACAGCAATTCCTGCAGCGAAGGCAGCGTGTCGAGCAGTTGTTTTGCGGCGACTTCATCCACGCATTTCACGTTGATGGTCAGGTTCAGCTGATCGGCAGCAGGCGACAATATCAGTTCGAGTTCATCGAACGAACTCAGCAACGGCTGGACGCCACGGACAAACGACGGCGGGTCCGACGGCACCCGGAATCCGCGACGCAGTAGACTACGCGTTGACAGCCCCTGCCAACCTGTCGGCAACTCGTCTTTGATCAGCCACTGCTTTGGATCAAACGTGGCCCGCAGCAATGGTACACCACCGGGTTGCCCTTCGATGCTGCCATCCGGTTTGCGCTGGCCGTCGCGTAACTGGTCTGTCGTTGAATCGACCAGTACATCCAGAAGTTCCTCTCGAACGTCGGGTGTCGCGGCCAGCCAGAGCAGAAAGTCCAAGTTCCGAGTCACCACGAACTCGCCCGAATTTCGGAACTCTCCGGTTCGAGCAATTGCTTGTTTCTTGCCGGATACGTACGAGTATTCGACGAATATCAACTCTTCCAGTCCCGCGGTGACGACTTCCAGCAGGGCGAGCCGTGCAGTATCGCGATCCTTCAGGCGACCGCGCACGGCACAGACTCCGCTGGGTGAACCTCCGGACGGTCGCGACGACGACATTCCCGCAGCTGACCTCACGGTGCCCGGCACACGGGATACCCAGACCATCGCCTCCAGCTCTTCAACGTGTAACCGACCCTCATCGAAAGTGAACTGGTCACCGGCATCAAACTCAAGTCGCTGTAACACTGTTCGCGGCAACCAGACGAGCTTCTGAGCCGGTTGTGGAGCATTCGCGTCCGACGAGGTCTTCGTGGTCGACTCTGATGCGGCGACATCCGCCTCTACGGCCGCAGGATCATCTGCCACATCGGGCACAGCGATTTGAGGAGCGAGTTTCAACGCCGATTCGTATGCTGCCACGGCGCGGTCATACGCTTTCACCTTGGTCAGTGCACGAGCTGCGTCAAGAAAAGCTGCGAAGGCTGCGGGTGAGTCGCCCAGTGCGACATCTGCAGCTGCCGACTGCAGCCAGAGTTCAGCCGCCTGACCAGGCTGGCCTGAAAAATAGCGATCATCTCCAATGATTCCGGCGCTGCTCGCGATCAATTCCTGATCCTTCGCTTTCACCGCAAACTCAAGTGCCCGCTCATGCGCGGTAACACTTTCCTTCTGCCGTTGTTCGTTGAGCTGGTAGGACTGTGCGGCGAAGTGCCAGATCAAAGCCAGTTCTGCCGCGTCCTCGGTTCCCGGCGCACTGATAAGTTGATCCAGAATTTCAAATAATCGAGACTCGTTCTCCTCTGGCAGCGCAAAACCGAGTGAAGAGTGCCGCAGTTCAATAATTTTTCGTAGCTGCGTCACTGCAAGTGGCAGATCATCCACATTCGCGAGTTGTTCAGTCGCGGTGTTCAGCACATAAGAGAGTTCCTGATCCTCTTCCATACGGGCCGACGAGGAATCAGGACGGCCCTGTTGCCTGGAGTCCTGCAGAATCTGCCTACGGACTCGGACTTCAAACAGGCACAGTTCGATTGTCTCGATGGCCCGCGAAGCGACATCGATCGGACGCCCGGCGTTTTGCAGGTCTAATCTCGCCTGTGAAAAGTGTTTGAAAGCGGCCTCCCGCGTTTCCGGAATGAGCATCCCCGTTACTGGAGCATCCTGAATCGACAAGGGATCACGCCCGGTCCTCGATCTGAACCTGTTTGCCAGAAGAATTGCCGAACGGGCAGTTTCCGCAGCGACGTCGAACCGCTGTCGAGCAAACTCAATCTCCGCCAGTCCAGCGCATTGATCGAATGCATCCGGACTGTCCTGCAGAGTGGTCAGAACCGCCAGCCGCAGAGCGGACGCTGCAGCGTCCAGCACATCAGCACCTGGCCCTGTCCCCTCAAGTAGTACCGACAGTGCGAGTCGTTCACGCCATTCCGGTGAAGTCTCCGGAACACCCGGTGCCGTCCCAGTGAGTTCGGAGTCAGGCAGGCTCAGACCAGTCGCCTGTTCGAACTGTTCGCCGGCGATACGACGCAGTTCCCAGCGGTCCAGCGTCGGCAGTGCCGACACGGCGGCAACCGCAGCGTCGCTCAGGGGAGGATCGAGCTTCAGCAGTTGCTGCACGGCCAGCTGTTCCAGGCGTTCGGCTTCGTCAACACGTTCGTTATGCCATGCAAGATCCGACTCACCCAGGTGAATCTGGACGGTGATCAACCCGATCCGCCGTCGGTCGTCATCCGTAAAGCTCGCTGCCTGCTTCAGTCGAGATTCAAGCATTCGACGAGCCCGCAGGAGTGCCGTTGCCCACTCGTCCAGACGCTCCGCCGACTCGGCGATTGACGCTGCCCGCAGGGCACGACCGGCGGCCGATTCGAACCGTTCTCCCGCTCGGTCGGAGTCTTCCAGATCCTGCAGCAGAACGAGGACCGTGTCGACAAAACCGTGCTTCGCGAGTGCTTCCGCGTATTCGTTCGTCAGCTTCTCCGCCCGCGAGGTGTCCCCGGATTCAACAGAACGCATGCTCGCGGCAGTGAAGGCACGTCCCGCAGCCACGACTGCCTTATTGATGAGCAACTCGTTCGCAGACTGCGCCAGGAATTGCACGTGCTGGTCTTTTGATTCCACCTTTGCCAGTGAGTCCAGGACTCGCTGGAATGTTGCCGCAGACTCGGATTCCAGGCCAAGTCGCTCTTCACAACCACTCTGCAGTATCAATACTGCCGCCTGATCGGCTGGCTGATTCAGTTCTTGTCGCAGACCTGCTGCCTCACTGAGTGCCACGCGAGCGTCGGACCAGCGGCTGGCCATCACCTGGAAGTCTGCGAGTCGTTTCAGTCCAGTCGCCAGTTCCTGCTGCGACTTACGCAGCACGTTCTCGGCATCGCTGCTCGGTTCAACCGGCTCAACACTAACGCTCAGTCGCAGTCGCCGGCAGCATTCCAGCTGCGACTCGATCGCCAAGGCGATCTCTCCAGCCGCATAATGACAATCGGCTATCCGAGACCGCATCATCGCAGAATCACTTGCCTCGCCACTGAACTCGTACTCGTCGGCGGCCAGTTCAAAGGATCCCACCGCGATGGCATACTCCTGTTGATCGAATTGCAGTCGCCCGGCCTCAAATGCCGTCGCCGACAGACCGGCCGCTCGTGCCGCTCGATCCTCGACGAGCAGGTACTGCGTCACAGCCTGTGTGAATGCTTCCAGCGCTTTGGCTTTGTCTCTCATCGATTGACAGCCAGTTCCAACCCGCTGCCATGCCAGCGCCGCTTCCAGCGGCTGCCGAAGTTCCTGATACGCTGCGGCTGACACACGATAACTCAGAATCGCTTTCGCTGGCTGCTGCTGCCGAGTCAGCACGTCGCCAAGGCGGTTGGCCGTAGTCGCCTGGCCTTTCAGATGCTTTGACTGACGGAATCGACTCAGTGCCAGTTGATGCATGATTTCTGCCTCGTCATCGTCTCCCACGCTCTGATACGCGAGCCCCAGCCAATCCAGCAACCACGACGCGTCGACCTCTTCGCCAGCCTGTTCGTAGGCCTCGAATGCCCGTGTGAAATGGGGTATCGATTCTCGATGTCGTTGCAGTGTTCGCAGAACACGTGCCAGAGCGAACTCAGCCCTCGCTTCATCCACAACTTTTTTCAGTCGCGAAAATTCCTGAGCCGTCAAGGTGTACTCTTCCAGGGCCTCTTCGTACTCCCCGGTGACCACCAGAGTGTCAGCC